>NZ_LVEG02000005.1:0-300000 GCF_001614315.2 Halofilum ochraceum | reverse complement strand
GTGCTGGATGAGCGCCGCAACAGCGATGTGATCGAACTGGGTGAGCGCCGCATCGCCGTGATCCGCGTGACCGACCACCGGGAGCCGCAGCCCAGACCGCTGGATGAGGTCCGTGCGCAAGTGCGGGAACGGGTTGAGTCCGAACGGATTGAGACCCGGATGCGCGAGTGGTCGCAGTCGGTGATCGAGCGCCTCAATAACGGTGCGAGCTTCGAGGAGATCGCTGCGGAGGGTGACGGCGTGGACCTGGTTGAGCATGGCTGGGTCCGTCGCGGTGCGAGTGACGTAAGCCGTAATCTGCTCGAAACCGCTTTTGGGCTGGCGCCGCCGGGGTCGGACGCGTCTTACGCGGATCTCACGCTGAGCGGTGGCACGCGGGCCGTGGTCGCCGTGCGGGAAATCCGCTACCCCGAGGTGGTGGAGGACACGCTTGCACAGACCAACCAGCGGCGGGCGCGCATACAGTCCGAGGCGGAGTTCCGGGCGTGGATGGAGGCGTTACGCGCCGAGGCCGATATCACCCGGCGCGATGGCGGCGGGTCAGGCTCCGGAGGCTGACCCGGCTGGATGAAGCCGGGCGGGCCGGGGGACCGCCGGCGCGGTACCGAATGGTGCCAGCCTCCCCCTTTCCCTTCCCGTTTATAAGGCCTGTGTAAGGCCCGCGAGGCCGCTGTGGCCGTCTATGCAAAAGGTCCGGCGGAGCCGGCCGTCATTGCGGAACGGCTTCAGACGTCGACTGCAACGGTGAAGTTCGCGCCCGCGTCCACGTAGACGATTTCGCCGGTAATCCCCGACGCGAGATCGGAGCACAGGAATGCGGCCGTGTTGCCGACTTCCTCGGTCGTGACGTTCTTGCGCAGCGGCGACATCTTTTCGGCCTGATCGAGCAGTTTGCGGAAATCCCCGATCCCCGACGCCGCGAGCGTACGGATGGCCCCGGCCGAGACGGCGTTGACCCGAACGCCCGACGGGCCCATGGCGTAGGCCATATAGCGAACGTTCGCCTCCAGGCTCGCCTTCGCGACACCCATCACGTTGTAGTTCGGCATCGCGCGTTCGGCGCCAAGGTAGGTCAGGGTCAGAATCGCGCTCTGGTCGGTGAGCAACGGACGGAGCGCCTTGCCCATGGCGGCGAGGCTGTAGGAACTGATGTCGTGCGCCTGGCTGAAGCCTTCGCGCGTGAGATTCTCGAGGTAATCGCCATCGAGATGGTCCCGCGGTGCGTGCGCGACCGCATGCACGATAATATCGAGACCATCCCAGCGCGACTGGATGGCGTCCGGGAGCGCGTCGATCTGCGCGTCATCGGCCACGTCGAGGGGCATCAGAAAGTCGCTGTCGAGCTGTCCGGCAAGATCGCGGACGCGGGATTCCAGCCGTTCATTCTGATACGTAAAGGCCAGTTCGGCGCCCTGTGCATGCATCGCCTCGGCGATGCCCCATGCGATCGAGCGCTTGCTCGCAACACCCGTGATCAGTGCGCGCTTGCCGTTGAGAAAGCCCATTTGTCCTTCCGTCATTGATAGAGAGGGGCGAATAATAGTCCAGCGATGCCCATTACGACAAACGGCGCCTCGCCTCTCCCCAGCGATGCCCGTGATCCGCCCTGTGTGGTCGCCAGGGGGTTGCCCGGTGCGTGCCGCCCGCTATTTGGTCTGATGGGTGAACACGCCATCCCAGTCATCCGGCGGCGGATGGTTACGGAAGTGCATGATCCGGTCGAGATACATGGCGTATACGGTGTCATCAGGATATTCACGGGACAGCGAGAATATCTCGCGTTCGGCGTCATCCCAGTCACGCTGGCGATACTTCTCCAGGGCGGCGTGGTAGCGCTTGATGGCCTTGCGCGTTTCCCGTTCCACTTCGTCGATCGGGCCGATCGGTTCATAGATCGCGACCGGGCGGTCCTTGCCCTTGACCCGAACGACGTCCAGTTCGCGGAATTCGAATTCCGGTACGGCGTGGCGGGTCGTTTCGCTGACGATCATGTCGACACCGTACGTCCGCGTGAGCCCCTCCAGGCGTGAGCCCAGGTTCACTGCATCGCCCAGTGCGGTGTAGGCCATGCGGAACTCGGAGCCCATGTTGCCGACGTTCATTACGCCGCTGTTGAGGCCGATTCCCACCTCGAGCGCGGGCCAGCCTTCGCGCTCGAACTGCGGCTGCAGATCCTTCATCGTCTGCTGCATTTCCCATGCGGCGTACAGGGCATGCCGCGCGTGATCCGGATCCGCGAGCGGTGCGCCCCAGAACGCCATGATTGCATCACCCATGTACTTGTCGATGGTACCCCGATGCTGATGGATGACCCGTGTCATTGGTGTCAGGAAGGCATTCATCAGGCGAGTCAGCTCCGAGGGTTCGAGATTCTCGGAGATACCCGTGAATCCGCGCACGTCGGAGAACAGGACCGTCATCTCCCGGCTTTCGCCGGCGAGTGAAACCTCTTCCGGCGCCTTGTCCATCTCTTCGACCAGTTCAGGGGGTATGTACTGGCCGAACAGTTTCGCGAGCTGGCGTTTGCCGCGCGTTTCAACGAAAAAGCCCCAGGCTACATGGAAAATGAACAGCAGCGCCACCAGGACCAGAGGGGACGCAAGCGGCAGGACCAGGTTGGCGCCGTTCCAGGCCATGACGTTGGTCGCCAGGAGCAGGGCGGTGATACCCGTGATCGCCGCTGAAAGCCAGAGTGGAGGCAGCAGCGGCAGCAGCGCGGTCAGGCCGATCCCCACAAGGGCCAGGATAATGAATTCATAGCCGAGCAGGTAGGCCGGCCGCCGCTTGATGCGTTCATCGAGGATGCCGGAGACGATATTCGCGTGGACCTCGACTCCGGGATAGACGTTCTGGACGGGCGTGGAGCGCAGATCGAGCAGGCCCGCCGCGGTCGCGCCGACGAGAACGATGCGATCCTCGAGCACGGCGGGGTCGGCGGTACCGTTCAGGATATCCGCGGCCGAGACATAGGGGAAACTGTGTTGTGGCCCCCGGTAGGGCACGAGCACCGCACCCTGTTCGTCGACCGGGATTTCACGGGAACCCATGCGTACCGACTCTACCGCCTGATAACCGTTGCCCTCGCGTGCCACTTCGAGTTCGACCTCGGGCCAGTCGAGGGCGGCGCGCGCGGTTTCAAAGGCCAGAAGGCCGTACAGATCGCCCTCGTACGCCTGGATCAGAGGTACGCGGCGAAAGACGCCGTCACGGCCGACGAGGGGATTGTCAAAGAATCCGCCGCTCGCGGCCGCTTCCTGCAGGACCGGCAGGTTGGCCCCGTAACCCTGGGGCGTGAGGATCGGCAGCTGTTCGAGTCCATCGGCCCCGGAGGCATCGAGCGCCGGGGGCAGCATGCCGACGGATTCGTCGGACTCCGGGTCGACACTGTTGCGGAAGAAGAACCCGAGCACGGTATTCCGGTCCTGCAGGGCGCGCGCGAACGTGCGGTCGCGATCAAGCTTCGGTGCCAGTCGACGATAGGCCTCAAGAAAGTCCGGGTTGTCGGACAAGGATCCGTCGGCGAGCCGCTGAAGGATCTGGAGACCGGAACTCTCATCGCGTTCGGCGAACACGACATCAAAGCCCACGGTGTCCGCGTTGTAGTGGTCGTATAGCCGGTCGACCATCCGCGCCAGAACGTCGCGTGACCATGGCCAGCGGCCGACTTCGTTGAGGCTGGCTTCGTCGATCGCTACGATGACCACGCGCTCATCGACCGTGCCCGGCAGCGTAAGCTGAAGCCGCGCGTCATAGGCCATGTTTTCGAGTTGTTCGAGAAAACCCAGTCGCAATACCCCGGTCGCGTGCAGCAGGAAGGGCACGATCAGAAGCAGGCTGATGCCGATCCGGATGTAGCGTTGAGTGGACACGTCAGGTGGGTTTCATCTGGTCTCTGGACTGGATGCACTGCAGGGAATGGCGCCGACCATAGCAGAAGCGACCGATCACCACTACTGTGTGGCCGGGGCACGGGCTTGCTGGTAGTGTCCGCAGACCGGATCGGGTATGGAATCAGGGGAGACTCGCGTGGGCAATGGCACGATCAGACTTGGCGTGAATATCGATCATATCGCGACCGTTCGACAGGCCCGCGGGACGCGGTATCCGGATCCTCTGTTCGCGGCGTTTCAGGCGGCCGAGGCGGGTGCGGACGGGATTACCATGCATCTGCGTGAAGACCGTCGGCATATCCAGGACCGCGATGTATACCGGGTGCGCGAACATGTCGACTGCCGTCTTAACCTGGAGATGGCGGCCACGGATGAGATGGTCTCGATCGCCGAAGACCTGCAACCGCACGACTGTTGCATCGTGCCGGAGCGGCGCGAGGAGTTGACCACCGAGGGCGGACTCGACGTGAGCGCGGCCGGGTCACGGCTGGGTGAGATATGCCCGCGTCTCGCAGCGGCCGGCATCCAGGTTTCACTCTTCATCGATCCGGATCCGGCGCAGATCGATGCCGCGGCTGAAGTGGGCGCGCATGCGGTCGAGATTCATACGGGCCGTTATGCGGATGCCGCCGGCGATGCGGCGCGTCGACACGAGCTGGAGAGTCTCGCGCGGGCGGTACAGTATGGTGTCGATGCCGGTCTGTACGTGCATGCGGGACATGGCCTCCATTACGGTAACGTGGAAGCGGTCGCGGCGCTGCCCGGCGTGCGTGAACTCAATATCGGCCACGCGATCGTAGCCCGTGCGCTCAGCGTCGGTCTCCCCGACGCGGTCGGCGCGATGAAGACCCTCATGCGCCACGCACGGCCATAAGCGCATTCAGCCGCGCGCGCGGCGCGCAGCGGGGCGGGTGTTGTCACAGCGTGTCGTGCAGTCCCCGTGAGACCGGGAATACGCGCCACTGAACGCGCTTCTCGGGGATCAGCGGTGACCTCCCACGGATGCCCGGATCGGTGACTGCAGGCCCTCGATCGTCCGCCATACGGGCTCAGGGATTGCTCGAATGGGGCTCCGTGGCACCGTTCTCGCCCATCTTCTGCAGCACGTCGATCGTATCGCAGACGGTATTCACGGCCTGTGTGGGGTCATCCCCATTACGTACACGGTCCTCGAGATTGGCGATGTCGTGACGCAGCCGC
Source organism: Halofilum ochraceum (assembly GCF_001614315.2). NCBI lineage: Bacteria > Pseudomonadati > Pseudomonadota > Gammaproteobacteria > Chromatiales > Ectothiorhodospiraceae > Halofilum > Halofilum ochraceum. The sequence goes on along the minus strand of NZ_LVEG02000005.1, from coordinate 294,910 downwards.
GGCACCCCGCAGTATGCGGCTGCGCCTTTGAGTCGATGGGCAGCGGTGAGCAGGGCCTGTGGGTCGCCCCGGTCCAGGGCCGAGCGCAGTGCCGCGCGACTCGACGGGAGATGCTGGCAGAGCATCGTGAACAACTCATCGGCGACGCCGCTGCGCCCACCGGCCCGGGTCCGGGCATCTTCCGGATCGTAATACGGTGGCGGGGTCGCCGCGCGTGCACCGTCTTTCTCGTCAAATTCCGTCGCACCGCTTTCGTGCTCCCCTGCGTGGCACCACTGCGAAAGACGTTCCAGAAGCGTCGCGCGGCTGACCGGCTTGACCAGTACATCGTTCATGCCGGCGGCCATCGCCGCGTGCGCCTGATCGGCGAATGCGTCCGCCGTGATCGCGAGGATCGGCGTGTGAGCATTGAGTTCGCCGGGCGTCCGCAACATTGCGCTCGTCTCGATGCCGTCGCGCTCCGGCAGATGAATGTCCATGAGGATCGCGTCGAACCGCGTCAGCCGGGCATGATAGAGGGCTTCGTCGCTGCCGGTCGCGGCCACCGTTTCCCAGCCCGTGCCCTCGAGGAATGATTCGAGGAGCTTCAGGTTGACCGGCTGATCGTCGACCACCAGGACCTTCGCGGGCGGACTGCCGTTGGACCCCAGGCCTGCGTGGTCCGACCATGGGGGACGGGCCCCCTCGTGGCCGGGTTGGTCCAGGGCGCGTTCGAGCGCATCCCGCAGGACCCGCGGGTCGGGCGTTTTCTGCACAACATGTCCGAATCCCTCGTCGAGCAGCCGCCGATGGATCTCGGGGTCTTCCGCGTAGATATACGCGAATACGGGGATGTCGCTGCTCGGGATGGATGCGGGTAAGGTCATTTTCCCGTCGTGTATGTCCCTGGCCGGAATGTGGACGAGGGTCGCGTCCAGGGCAGCCATGTCCGGCCAGTCGGAAGTCGGACGGTCGGTCGCAACCGGATCGGCGTCGATGCCGGCCATGGCCAGGATGTCGACGTGTGTGGCGATGAAATCCGGATCGCCATCGATGACCAGCGCGACCCGCCGCCGCGGTCCACGCTCGTTGCGGCCCAATGCGGTATGTGCCTGCTCCAGCTCGAGCGTAAACCAGAATTCCGAGCCGGCACCGGGTTCACTGCGGAATTCGATCAGACCGTCCATCAGGAACACGATTTCACTCGCGATATGGAGACCGAGGCCGGTTCCCGTGGCACGTGGACGCTGTTCACCGCACACGTCTTCCCCCTGCGCAAACGCCTGGAAAAGGCGGGCCTGCGCCTCATGCGGGATGCCGCGTCCGGTATCGCGGAAGGAGAACGTCAGCGCGACGCCACCGTCCGCACGTGACACCGCATGGGCACCGATCTGGACAAGCCCCTGATCCGTGAATTTCACAGCGTTGCTGGCCAGATTGATCAGGACCTGATTGAGGCGGACGGCATCGACCCGTACCGCCGAGTGCCGGCGCGGGGCGGGTTTTACGACGAATTCAACGCCTTTGGCGAAAGCCTGAGGGGCGAGCAGGTTGAATGTCTCGAACAGGAGTTCGTTGACATCCGTGTCCGCGTATTCCAGTTCCATGTGCCCCGACTCGATCTTCGACAGATCGAGTATGCCGTTGAGCAGGCTGAGCAGGCTCTGGGCGGAACTCTGGATCGTCACCAGGTAATCGGCATACACCGGATCGAGGTCAGCGCGACCGAGCAGTTCCGTGAACCCGAGAATGGAATTCATCGGCGTACGGATTTCGTGACTGATGTTCGCGAGGAAGCGTGACTTGAATTCACTTGCGGCTTCGGCTTCCCGCCGCGCCGACTCGAGCTCGGCGTTGCGCTCCTCGAGTTTCGCCAGTGTGGCCTGTAACTCGGAGGTGGCCTCCTCAATGCGTTCATTGAGCGAGCGTTTCGTGCCCTCGATACCTACGGTAAGTTCCCGCACGCCACGTTCGAGCTGCCCGAGCTCACCGCCCGACGCGACACGCGGCCGATAGTCGTAGTCACCCTCACGTATCCTCTCGATACCGCGTACGAGTTCGTGGACCGGATCGGTCACGCTGCGGCCGATCCGTACGGCTACGAGGGCCGTGATACCGAGTGCAATCACCGCCAGGGCAAGCCCCTCGAGCAACGGCCCGATCTGTTCCTGTCGGGCTTGGGCGAGGTCGACCGTAATATCGACGGAGCCAAGCGGGGCGTCGGAATTCCCAGCGATGCCTGGCGGGGATGAGGCGGACGATGGACTGCCGATGGGGTGGGTGATACGTACGGCGTCGTCGCCGGTATTCGCTTCGACGGTTTCATCGGGCGGCGCATGCAGGAGGACGTTGCCGCCTTGATCCCGGATGGTGATCCCCGCGATCGACGTGCGTCCGGTGATGAGCGAATTCGTCAGCCCCTCGAGGAGCGCACCGTCGTCCGCCGCCATAACGACATGCGCGGCAACCGGTCCGATCTTGGCCGCGACCGCGCGCGCGTGCTCCAGTGCGTGGCGCTCCGCGACCTGAATCTGCTGATACGCATTGTAGACGGAGAGTACGACTGCCAGCAGCGCGGCGGGCAGCAGCGCGATCAGGAGGACGCGGCGCTGGATACTCCAGTTCTTCATGATTGCGCCGTCCGCGGATCAGGTTCGCTGCGCTCGAAGATGTGACTCGGGCTCTGACATGGCCGGAAACGCCGTGCGTGCGCCGCGCGCACCAGGCTACGGGTTTCTCGGCCAGGCTCCCGGGTTCAGGAGACGAGGAACTCCATCTTGACCCCGGCGACTTCGATCACGGATTCGTTTTCGAGGCGAATGGCTTCGCTGCCCACCTGCTGTCCATCGACGGTTGGATGTCCACCGTCCTTCGCTTCGATTTCGATCAGGAAGTAGCCCTGGGCGCGCCGCGTGATCGCGGCAACCTGTACGCCCGGCTTGCCGAGTGTCGTCAGGGCTTTCTTGAGTTCGAGTTCTCGGCCCGCATTGGCGCCGCTGATGACGCGGACGTGGGCCCGGCCCGCCGCCTCTTCGACGGATCGGTCGGATTCGGCGGCGATCTGCTGTCCAAGCGCCTCTACCGATCGATCGACCGATGCGCTGCCCGTGTTTTCCGGCATGCCCTTGGTGTCCGGACGGATCACCATCGTGCGCTCGAAATCGTTTTCGCCACCCCGGGACGCCGCCTCGTTGGAGTAGGTCAACAGGTGTTTGCCGATCATGATCGCGTCGCCATCCTGGAGCGCATGCTTGCGGATCTGCGACCCGTTGACGTACGTACCGTTCGTGCTGTTCTGATCCTCGAGGAATGAATCATTGAGGATCGTCAGAATCCGGGCGTGGTGGCCACTGACGGCCAGATTGTCGATCTGGATGTCATTGTCCGCCTTGCGACCGATCGTCATCTGTTCCTTGTCGAGTTCATACTCGGCAACGACCTGATCATTGAACGAGAGCGTCAGCTTGGCCATGGTGTATGCGTCCGGGGGCGACTGTTTAGCGGTGTGACTGGGGGGCGCGTTTCTTCTCGGGGCATGGCGCGTTCCTCACTGGAACCAGTCGACAAAACGCCGGAACCAGCTGCGGCGACCTGGAAACGGCTGCAGAACGCGTGCAAGTACGACCGATACGTTGTCCTGGCCGCCATTTCCATTTGCTTCCTCGATAAGACCGTCAGCGGCAGCTTCGAGATTATCACCAAACTTATCAAGGGTTAAGCGAATGGTCTCGTCGTCAACCATGTCGTTGAGGCCATCGGAGCAGAGCAGGTAGAGGTCGCCGGGGAGCGCGATTTCCTCCTGCAGATCCGCATTGACCGATTCCTCGATCCCGAGGGCCCGCGTGACGATGTTGCGGTTGAGTGATGCGCGGGCCTCTTCCGGCGTGTAGAAGCCGCGATCAATCAGTTCCTGCATCAGCGTGTGGTCGCGTGTCAGCTGTTCGAGCCTGCCGTTACGCAACCGGTAGGCACGGGAATCGCCGACGTGGGCGAGAGTCAGCCGGTCGTCGTAGAAGAGAGCAACGACCAGCGTCGTCCCCATGCCTTCGTACTGCGGCTGCGTGCGCGCGGTCTCGTAGACGATCGTGTTCGCTTCGTTGACCACGTCGCGGGCGAGCAGGCTTTCCGGGGCGTAGGCCTCGTCGTCGGGCGATTCGGTGCCAACCGCCGGCAGGCGGTTCGCCAGTTCGCGCGTCACCGTTTCCACGGCGAGCGCGCTCGCAATCTCGCCGCCTTTGTGCCCGCCCATGCCGTCCGCCAGCACCGCGATGCCTCGGGGTGGATCGGCAGCGACACGATCCTCGTTGTGCGGACGCTTGCGCCCGGTATCGCTGCGCTCGGCAAACGCGAGCATCGGGCTGAGATCCACACGCCGGCCAGGCATGCCGATCAACCCTTGTCGATCCGCTCGGCGCAGGCGCGGAGTTCGGCCGCCATCGACCGGCCATCCGCATAACGCGTGTCAGGGTCCTTCTCCATTGCGCGGTCAACGATCTCACCGACACAATCCGGGAGCTGGTCGTCGATATCGTGTATCGGGGTGTGCGGTTCGTTCGCGATCCGGTACATCAGGGTGGCCATGCTGTCTGCCGTGAACGGGAGTTTCCCGGTCACCATCTGATACAGCATCACGCCCAGCGAAAAGAGGTCCGAGCGTCCGTCCACCTTGTTGCCAGCAAGCTGTTCGGGAGACATGTACGACGGCGTACCGAGAACCATGCCGGTCTTGGTCCGGCTGGAGTCGGTGATACGGGCAATTCCGAAGTCGGTGATTTTCAGCGTCTGGCTGTCGGGGTCGTACATGATGTTGCCCGGCTTCACGTCACGGTGCACGACATTGTGGTCATGCGCATAGGCGAGCGCCTCTGCGCAGTCGGCGACCATTTCCAGCACGCGGCGCAGGGGCAGGAGGTTGCCCGCCTTGATCCACGGCGTGAGATCCTTGCCCTTGAGGTATTCCATCGATATGTAGGCGAGGTCGTGCTCTTCGCCGGCATCGTAGATCGTAACGATGTTGGGGTGATTCAGGCGGCCCGCCGTTTCCGCTTCGCGGAAGAAACGTTCCTTAACGTCCTCGAGCTCATCCGCTTCGAATTCCTGCGACAGCGCGAGTGTCTTGATGGCGACGACGCGATTGATCTTCGGGTCCCGCCCCTGATAGACGGTGCCCATCGCGCCCTTGCCGATCTCTTTCTCGACGTCGTAGCGGCCCAGTTTCGGATTCTCGATGTCATCGCCGCCGAGCACCATCGTGCCGTCGCCGCCACCACCACCGCCACCGAGGACAACGGTCTCTTCCATCTTCTTCGCACGCTTGCGACGGGTCGCGATATCGCGGAAGTCCCCGTCATGCTTCGCCATGTAGTCGTAGACGTTGCTCGCCTTGTTGAACTGGCGTTTGCGCTCGTAGTCCAGTGCCAGGTTGTAGAGCACCTCCATCATCGAGTCGTCGAGCGGGCACTTGCGGTACTTCTCGAACGCGGTATCGAGCTGTCCCTGACTCTGGAACGAGAGTCCGAGCATGCGGTTGCTCTCGGCGGACTCGGCGTCGGAGCGGAGCTTGCCCCGCTCGGTGGCCAGGAAACGCTTGGTCATCATCAGCGTGTAGCCGACCACGAGCAGAGCGGCCGGTGTCGCAAGCGGGATCCACATCTGCTGGGTGACCAACAGTCCATACCCGGTGCCCGCCGCGCCGCCGACGAGAATGATGCCGATCACGGCGGCGGTGCCGCCGCGCAGCCTGGGGACCAGAACAATGAGATAGAGGGCGATCAGCGCGAATGCCCCCATCCGGGCCCAGTGGGCCCAATCCGGGCGGAGGAAGAAATCCTGTTCAAGGATGCTCGAGACGGCATGTGCCAGCGTGATGACGGGGGCGGTCGTGGCGCTGATCGGGGTCACCTGAGCATCGCCCACGCCGGTGGCGGTGGCGCCGACCAGTACGATGCGATTCTCGTACTTCTCTGCCGGTATACGCCCGGACAGGACATCGTAGAAGGAGTCGACCGGGAAGGCCGATTGCGTGCCGGCGCCTTCCTCGTCGTCATAGAAGAACATGTTCATCTGCAGGGCCGAGTCCGTGGCGATATCCAGCCCACCGAGCTGCACGCCGCGGCCGGGGCGGATCGTGATGTCTTCCGCGTTCAGGTTCAGCCCGCGGGCCGCCACCATCAGCGACAGTGACGGGTAATAGTCGTCGAAATAATCGATCACCAGCGGCTGCGAACGGACCCCGCCGTCGATGTCGGGGTTGAAGTTCAGGTGGCCGATCGCATCCGCGGCGGGGCCGACCGGTTCGATCGGGGACAGTGCCCGCTGGGCCGGCAGGCCGAGATAACGGGGCAACGGGCCCGCGGCCGCCGCGACATTGGTGATCGTGTTGGCGCGTACGTACTCCGGCAGCGGATTGTCGGGTTTGCCCACCGGCGATCCGAGACGGAAGGGCATGCCGAGGACGACGTTGTCGGCGGCCTCCATCGCCTGGGCGAGCTTCTGGTCGGTATCGAGGTCCGTGGCGGCGCTCGCCAGGCGTTCGTGCAGTCCGTCCAGCCGCTCACGCGCCTGCTGGGAGACATCCGGATCTTCGATGATCGCCGGGAGTTGCCCGATCGAGCGCTGATCATAATACTCGAGCAGCTCGCGGATCCGGGTCAGTCCAGGGTCGATCTGGGGCTCGAGGAAGAAGACGGTGTATCCGATCGCATCCGCGCCACCCTCGGCCAGCTTGCCGATCATCCGGCCATGCAGGTCGCGCGACCAGGGCCAGCGTCCCAGGTTGGCGATACTTTCGTCGTCGATCGCGATGACCGCGATGCGATCGCTGGGTTCCGCGTCCGCGCCGGTGACGCCCCAGTCGTAGAGGCTGCGTTCCAGACTCTGGAGAAGTGCGGTCCCGGATGCGGCGACGAACACGAGACTCACCACTACACCGACGAACCAGTCGGATTTCAGGAAACCGGCCTTCATCCGTGCCTCCCCCAAGGCCATAATTCGGTCGATCATACTACAAGAGCGTTGCGGCGGAAGAACCCGGCGTGACCCCGTTCACACGGGGGGGCGGGGTGGCGTGTGGTATCTTGCTGCCGCGAGCACGTAATCGCCGTGCAGTCGTGCGACCCGGGAGCATTCTGTGCGGGACCTCCTACACCGAATCGAGCGTCTGAATGAGATCGGGGTAGCCCTGTCGGGCGAGCCGGACCATACACGCCTCCTCGAGACCATTGTCGAGCGCGCGCGGGAACTCACCGCCGCGGATGGCGGCACGCTGTATCTTGTCCATGACGACCGTACGGTCACGTTCGAGATCGTGCGCACGGGGTCGCTAGGGATCGCGCTCGGCGGCAATACCGGCGAACCGATTCCGTTTCCGGCGCTTGAGCTCGAGGTCGACGGCGAGCCCAACGAGAGCATGGTCGTGACGCACGCGGTACTGCGCCGCGAAACCATCAGCATCCCGGACGCGTATGACGCACGCGGTTTCGATTTCAGCGGAACCCGGGCCTTCGACCGGCGCATGGGCTATCGCACGCAGTCGCTCCTGACGGTGCCGATGTGTGACCATGAAAACAGCGTGATCGGCGTCCTGCAGTTGATCAACGCGATGGACGGGGAGCGCGTCGTCCCGTTCGAGCCCGCCGATCAGCGACTGGTCGAATCGCTTGCCTCGCAGGCGGCGATTGCCTTGTCGAACAAACGCCTGCTGGATCAGCAGCGCGCACTGTTCGAGGCCTTCGTGCGCCTCATCGCGCAGGCGATCGATGAAAAGTCCCCCTACATCGGCGCGCATTGTCGGCGTGTTCCCGAGTTGACCATGATGCTCGCCGATGCCGCCGCCGAAACGCCCGAAGGGCCGCTGGGCGATTTCTCGATGACGGGGAACGATCGCTACGCGCTCTGGCTCGCCGGCTGGCTCCATGATTGCGGCAAGATCACGACCCCCGAGCATGTGATGGACAAGTCGACGCGGCTCGAAACCGTACACGACCGGATCGAGACCGTCGCGGCGCGCTGCGCCGCCCTGCGGCAGGAAATACGGGCGACCGCCGCGGGCCCGATCGCGGCGGCCGAGGCGCGCGACGACCACTCGAACGCGCGTGCATTGGCGGCCGAGCGCGACCGTGAACTCGCGGAACTGGCCGCGGATCTGGCATTCCTGCGCGCAGTGAACGAAGGCGGCGAACGGATCAGCGACGCGGATCGCGCCCGGGTCCGGCGCATCGCCGCGCGCCAGTGGACCGATGCCGACGGCGCCTCAAGACCCCTGTTGAACGATGATGAAACCAATAACCTTCTGATCGAGCGCGGCACGCTGAATGCCGAAGAACGGCGGATCATCGAGCACCACGTCGTCGCGACCATCAACATGCTGGAAGCGTTGCCGTTTCCGAATCACCTGCGCAACGTGACCGAATATGCAGCCGGCCATCACGAACGCGTCGACGGGCGGGGCTACCCGAACGGATTGACGCGGGATGAGATGTCGGTCCCGGCAAGGGCGATGGCGATCGCGGATGTATTCGAGGCCTTGAGTGCGGCGGACCGCCCGTATAAGCCGGGGAAGCCGCTGTCGGAATGCCTGCGGATCATGCGCACCATGCGCGACGATGGCCATGTCGATCCGGATCTGTTCGAGGTGTTTATCCGCGAGGGCGTGTACTGGCGGTATGCCCGCGAATATCTGAATCCGGAGCAACTGGACGAGGTGGACGCGCACGCGTTGCTGCGCGCGCAGTGACTTTCAGCGGGCCGGGACGGCTACTGCGCGGAGGTTTCCGTCGCAATGGCCTCGGGCGGAACACCCGCAAGTCCGTTGTTCAGGACCCGCACGTCGAATCCCCGTTCGCTCAGGATAAACGCGGCAGCGGAACTTCGCCGTCCGGTATCGCAGTACAGGACCCAGGTGCGCGCCGGATCGAGCTTCTGCGCCTTCATCCGCAGTACGAACAGGGGCACATTTGTCGCGGACTGGATGTGGCCGTTCTCGAATTCGGCCGGCAGACGGACGTCGATCCAGCCCGCCCCGTGTGCGACCACATCGGAGGCGGATTCGAAATCGAGGCGTTCGATCAACGGCTCCGTCAACAGCGAATTGAAATCTTCCTTGGACATACGCATGAGCGTGCCCGATGTCAGCATCGTGACGGTCGCGTTGCGCTCCTTGTCAGAGATCAGTGCTTCTTCACCGAAGCTGTCACCCTGGCCGAGTTCCGCGAGGCGTATACCGTCCGGTTTCGCCTTCGTCGCCCGGGTGACCAGGCAGCGTCCCTCGCGGATGATATAGAAGTAATCGCCGGACTCGCCCTGACGGATCACGACGTCACCGGCGTTGTAGCCGACTGGTTCCATGCGCATGAAGATCGCCTGGATGTTGGCTGGAGGAATGCGGCGAAAACATTCCGTCTGCAGCAGCCGCGTCATCCAGTCGCCGTCGTCTTCCTCCCCGGCATCCGCGAGTTCCTCGACCCGGTAGCTCCCCGTCTGATCCCAGGTGAGCATCAGATCCAGCAGATCCCGGTCGACCGCCAGTGCCACGGTATCCGTGCTGGCGCGCGCGGCGCGAGCCTTGGGCCCGATCACATCAAGGGCATTGCGCGTCGGTTCGGAACCGCCCTCGACGGTCTGTTCGATGCCGTTTTCGCCATGGAGTTCGACCGTGCCCTTGACGAGAAACAGCTGGGCATCGCTGCGCTCGCCATCGCGGAACAGGTAACGGCCGGCCGCAACCGACACGTACCGCGCTTTCCGGCTGAGTTCCTTGAGATTGTCCGGACTCAGTGAGCTCAGTGGCGAGAAGCGCGCCAGGTCCTGTGTGTTGACGTTATCGGCCATGGCTTGAGTAACAGGTCCAGTCGGTGGGTAGGCGGGGCCGAAAGTACCGGCTGGTCGTGGCGAAAGCAACCGGCGTCCTGGAGCGTTCTGACCGTTGGCCGCGATGCCCACCGGCGCCTCGAAGATCAGTATAATCCCGGTATCGGCCGGGGCGGAGGTGCAAACGGTTCCAATGAACCTTGACAGAAAGGCCGCTCCCATCGGCTGGGACGACGCGCAGACGGCGCTGCGGGCATGGTATGCGACCGCACCGGGCGCCGAACTGCATGGGCGCATCGCGGGTCGCATCGAAACGCTGTTGCGCGACCGCTATGCGCTGCACTGTCTGCAGATCGGCGGGACCCGTTACGGGGTCGATCTGCTGGCCGGACGCGCGCTGATCCACCGGATTCACGTTACCGGCGACGGCGCCGGCAGCATGCGGGCGCATCCGGCGGCACTGCCGCTGGCGACCGGATCGATCGATTTCGTCCTGCTGTGTCACGCGCTCGAGTTCAGCGCCGACCCGCACGCGATCCTGCGCGAGGTGGATCGGGTGCTGACCCTCGATGGGCTCGTGCTTTGCGTCGGCTTCAATCCGTGGAGCCTGCTGGGGCTGCGGGGTCTGTGGGGGCGGAGCGTGCCCTGGTGCGGTCATTTCTATGGTCCCGGGCGCATCGGTGACTGGTTCGCGCTGCTCGGCTGGCGTGTACAGCGCCGCGAGACGTTCGCTCTCTGCCCGCCCGTCCACAGCGAGCGCGTCCGTCGGCGGTTGATGACGCTGGAGCGGATCCAGCGCTGGCTGCCCGTGCAGGGTGGTATTCATGTACTGCTCGGTCGCAAGCATTCGATTCCTTTTACGCCCGTGCCGGCCCGGCGCCTGCGCGCGGAGCGTCGACCCGTGGTCGGCGGCGTCGTCCGCCCGACGCGGTACACGGAGATGCATTGATGAATTCGCCGGTCGTAATCCACACCGATGGCGCCTGCCGCGGCAACCCGGGTCCGGGGGGCTGGGGCGCCATTCTCGAGCACCAGAGCCGCGAACGGGAGCTGTACGGCTACGAGCCCGAGACCACGAACAACCGCATGGAACTGATGGCGATCATCCAGGCGCTGGAAGCCCTGAAACGTCCATGCAGGGTTCGGGCCATCACGGACTCCCAGTACGTGATGAAGGGCGTGACGGAGTGGATGGCGGGCTGGAAGAAGCGGGGCTGGCGAACCGCGGCGCGCAAGCCGGTGGCCAACCGTGACCTCTGGGAACGTCTCGACGCCGCCATGCAGCGACATGAAATCGAGTGGGAATGGGTACGGGGTCATACCGGTCACGCGGGCAATGAACGTGCCGATCAGCTGGCCAACCGTGGCATCGACGAGGCCGGAGGCAAGCGCTGATGCGACAGGTCGTACTGGATACGGAAACCACCGGACTCGAACCGCAGCAGGGGCATCGGATCATCGAAATCGGTTGTGTCGAGCTGTTCGATCGGCGCCACACCGGCAACCGCTTCCACCACTACATCAATCCGGAGCGTGAGATCGAGGAGGGGGCCGTCGAGGTCCATGGGATCTCGAATGAGTATCTGGCGGATAAACCGCTCTACGCCGATATCGCCGAGTCCCTGCTGGCGTTCCTGCGCGATGCCGAGCTGATCATTCACAACGCCCCGTTCGATGTGGCCTTCCTGAACGCCGAATTCGAGCGGCTCGGCGCGGAGTGGGGCCGCATCGAGGATCACTGCCCGCGCGTGGTGGACACCCTGGTGATGGCCCGCGAGCGCCATCCCGGCCAGCGCAACGGTCTGGATGCGCTGTGCAAGCGTTACGAGATCGACAACTCGGGCCGCGAGCTCCACGGCGCCCTGCTGGACGCCGAACTGCTGGCCGACGTCTATCGGGTCATGACGGGCGGACAGACGGCCCTGCACCTCGATGCGGGCAGCAATGGTGAATCGGGGCTCGGCGTACGGCACGGGCGCGCTCGCCGGCGCGGCGAGATACCGGTCGTGCGGGCCGATGCCGAGGAGCGCGCGGCGCACGAGGCGCGCGTCGCCGACATCGTGGCGGCCAGTGGCGGCTGCCTGTGGAGCGAAGAGGAGGGCGGCGACGCCTGAACGGGCGTCACGGGCAGCGGTCAGACCGCGTGGCGCATCAGGCGCTGGCGCTGGCGTTCCCAGTCCTTTTCTTTCTCGTCTTCGCGTTTGTCGTGCTTGCGTTTGCCCTTGGCGAGCCCGATTTCCAGCTTCGCCCGGCCCCGTTTCCAGTACAGCTGCAGCGGCACCAGCGTGTAGCCCCGGCGCTCGGTAGCACCGACCAGGCGGTCGATCTCGTGGCGGTGCAGCAGCAGTCGGCGCGTACGAGTCGGATCGGCGACCACGTGCGTGGACGCGGAGGGCAGGGGCGGGATGTGGGCCCCGAGCAGCCAGCACTCGCCACGCTTGAGGACGACATACGCCTCGGCGATCTGGGCGCGACCGGCGCGCAGACTCCGGACCTCCCAGCCCTGGAGCTCCAGACCCGCCTCGAGCCGATCCTCAATGGAAAAATCGTGACGGGCGCGACGATTGACCGCGATCACGTTGCCGGTGGGCGCCTTGTTTTTCTTCGCTTTGGCCATCGCGCCATTGTACTGACCCGGATGCCGGTAAAGCCACACTCAACGGTCCGCTGCGGGGCGCAGGTCTGTACGGGATATACATCGATGGCGCCAGGGGAACGGCGATACTTGAGTCGGACGAGCGGTTTGGCGACAATTCGCGCCACCCGGCTGCAGCCTGTCCCGCCGGCCCATTCAAAGCCCCGGACCCATTGTGCCCCGAATCCAGCGCTCCGCAACGGTGCCGCATTCGCCCGAACAGATGTTTGATCTGGTGAATGACGTCGAGTCGTATCCGCGTTTCCTTCCCTGGTGCCGGAGCGCCCGGGTACTGTCGAGCAGCGAACGCGAGGTCCGGGCGCGCCTCGAAATGGCCAAGGGCGCGCTGCACCGTTCGTTTACCACCCGCAACGAGCTGGAGCGCGGTCGCCGGATTCGGGTCCGGCTGGAAGACGGTCCGTTCAGTCGGCTCGAAGGGGACTGGCATTTCGATCCCGATGAGCAGGGCGGCTGCCGGGTCTCCCTCGACATGGAATACCAGTTCGCCGGACGCGTGCTCAGTGCCGTGATCGGCCCGGTCTTCAATCAGATCGCGCAGACAATGGTCGACTCCTTCGTCCGCCGGGCCGACTCCCTGTACGGGCGCTGAGATGCGCGTGGAGGTCGCGTATGCCCGACCGGACCGCCAGCGGCTGGTGCGGGTCGAGCTGGCCGCCGGCGCGACCGCGCGGGACGCTGTACGCGCATCGCGGCTGGAGGAGGAATTCCCCGAAATCGATATCGAGCAGGCCCCGCTGGGGGTCTTTGGACGCGCCTGTAGCGGGGAAACCGTGCTGCGTGCGGGCGACCGCGTGGAGATCTACCGGCCTTTGCAGATCGACCCGAAAGAGGCGCGCCGTAAACGCGCCAGCGGACGGTAAGGTACGCCCGGGGCGGTTCAGGTGCCGGGATAGTCCTGGCCCGGCCCGCCGCCATCGGGGTCGACCGCGGGTCCGTGCGTGTCCACGTCCGGAAGCGGTTGGACATCGCCCTCCGGCACCGGCTCATCCGGCGCCTGGTAGCGATTCTGGATGCTGGCGACCCGATCCCGCTCATCGAAGTACAGCGTCAACCGCTGTGGGTTTTCCACGTCACGGCCCGCCTTCGCTCGGTAGTACACATAATCCCAGCGATCCCGGCGGAACGGGGTGCCGAGGACCGGGTCGCCGAGAAGCTCGCGGACCCGGGCGCGCGTCAGGCCCTTCTCTACGGCGGCGATGTCTTCCCTGGACAGCAGGTTGCCCTGCTGGATCTCGACCCGTTCGGCATCCGGGACGAGGGCGGCGCAGCCGCCCAGGATAACGGCGGCGAGAGCGGGGAAGCAGAATCGGATCAATGGCATCGTCAGGACCGGTCGGATAAGGTAGAATGAGTCTAAATCATAGCGCGTCCGCAGACTACGCGATGGGGCGGATCCAGTGGAAAACGAGCAGCTCAAAAAGGCCGGCCTCAAGGTCACCCTGCCCAGGGTCAAGGTACTCGAGATCCTCGAGCAGGTGCAGGAAGCCGGAGATGCCCACCACCTGACCGCCGAGGACGTCTATCGGCGCCTGATCGAATCGGGCTCCGAGATCGGCCTGGCGACAGTGTACCGCGTGCTCTCCCAGTTCGAGACCGCGGGGCTCGTACAGCGGCATCATTTCGAGGGCGGGCAGGCCCGGTTCGAACTTGCACGCGGCCGACATCATGATCATATCGTCTGTGTCCAGTGTGGCAAGGTCGAGGAATTCGTGGACGACGTGATCGAGCGGCGCCAGAAGAATATCGCGCGTCAGCGCGAATTCGACCTGCAGAAACACAGCCTCGTCCTGTACGCGAACTGCCTGAGCTGCGACCACGAGGACGGCGAGGACCGCTGAGACGGTTCGCCGGGCGTAGCCTGAGCCGCTGCTCAGGCGTTCGCCAGCAGCTCCCGCGCGTGGGCGCGGCTCTGATCCGTGACCCGGCGTCCTCCCAGCATCCGTGCGATCTCCTCGATCCGTTCCTCGGCCGCAAGCGCCTGCAGGCGGGCCCGTGTCTCGTCGGCCTCGGCCGATTTCGACACCTGCAAATGGTGGTGGGCGCTCGCCGCGACCTGTGCGAGATGGGTCACGCACAGCACCTGGCGCTGCGCCCCCAACCCGCGTAGCCGGTCGCCGACCACGGCCGCGACGCCGCCACCGATACCGGCATCGACTTCATCGAAGATCTGCGTGGGGATGCCGGCGTGACCGGAATCGATCATCTGGATCGCGAGACTGATCCGCGAGAGCTCGCCGCCCGAGGCGACGCGTTTCAGAGGCGCAAGGGGCTGGCCGGGGTTCGCCGTCACCCGGAATTCGACTTCATCGAACCCGTTGGGGCCGGGCCGTGCGTCATCGCGGGCGCTGATGGCACAGTCGAACGCGCCGCCGGCCATGCCGAGTTCCTGCATCGCCGCCGTCACCTGCTCCGCCAGCGCCTGTCCCGCCCGTTCACGCGCCGCGTGCAATGCCTGGGCGCGTTCACGCCAGCTCGCTTCCAGCGTCTCGACTTCCCGTTCGACCTCGGCCGCACGCTCATCGGCGTGCTCGAGTTCATCCAGTTCGGCCCGCAGACGCTCCGTCAATTCGGGTAATTCGGTCGGTTCGACGCGGTGCTTGCGCGCCAGTTCATGGATCGCGGAGAGCCTTTGCTCGACCTCCGCCAGCCGGTCGGGATCGAGCTCCGCATCGGCGGCGTACCCGCGCAGAGCGGTCGCGGCCTCGTCGCACTGGATCAGGGCGTTGGCGATCATTTCCACCGCTGAACCCAGGCGTTCGTCGTGCTCGGACAGGGATTCGATGGCGTCGTTTGCCCCGGCGAGCAGCCCATGGGCGGAACGATCGTCGTCATAGAGCAGCGTCAGGGCCTGCTGGCAGCCTTCGATCAGTTGCCCGGCATTGGCCAGACGGCGCTGTTCGGCATCGGTGTGCTCGATGTCCTCCTTGGAGAGGCCGAGCTGGTCGAGTTCCTCGACCTGGTAGCGGAGCAGTTCCAGGCGTTCGGCGCGGTCTTCGCCGCTGCTGCCGAGGCGCTCGAGCCGCGCCCGGGCATCGCGCCATTCGCGCCAGGTCTCTTCCACGGCCGCCAGCGATTCGTCACAGCGACCGAAACCGTCCAGCAGCACCCGCTGTGCATCGCGGCGCAGCAGCGACTGGTGCTCGTGCTGGCCATGGATATCGACCAGCTGTTCGCCGAGTTCGCGCAGGAGCGTGAGCGGTGACTTGCGACCATTGATATAACCACGCGAGCGGCCATCGGCGCCGATCACCCGCCGCAGGCTGCAGTCGCCGTCGGCATCGAGGTCGTTCTCCGCGAGCCAGTCGGCCACGGCGGCATGGTCCGCGATATCAAACTCGGCATCGATCTCCGCCCGCTCGGCGCCAGGGCGGACGGCCTGGCTGTCCGCCCGGTCGCCCAACACGAGCCCGAGCGCATCGAGCAGGATCGACTTGCCGGCACCGGTCTCGCCGGTCAACGCGGTCATGCCGGAGCCCAGCTCGAGCTCCAGTTCGTCGATGATCGCGAAATCGCGGATGTGGATGTGTTTGAGCATACGGCTCGACTATTTTCTGTGCATTTGACTTTGGATGTGCATTTTTTTCTCTCGCCAAGACGCGGAGCGCGCCAAGAAAAGACGAATAAAGCCGGGAAGCAGGATATCTCCGATAACCGAGGTATTACCTCAAATTAATCATAGACTTATGGCGTTTTCCGGATAAAAAACCTGAATCCTATGCATCGATCTTGACGACCTCGCTTTTCTTGGCGCGCTTGGCGTCTTGGCGAGAGAACAATCCCACACATCAGGATTCCCCTTATCCCCAGTGGAGCTTCTCGCGCAGGATCGAGAAATAGTCGTAATCGGCCGGGTGGAGCAGCCGGATCTTGCGGTCCTTGCGGCGTACGCGCACCCGGTCGCCGGCGGCCACGTCGATACTGTTCTGGCCATCGCTGACGACCTGTCCCGTTTCGGCGATGTTCTCACGGATCCGGATCTCGATGTCGCTGCCCGAGTCGACCACGATCGGCCGGCTCGAGAGCGTGTGCGGGCAGATCGGCAGGACCAGCATGGCCTCGAGCGAGGGATGCAGGATCGGACCGCCACCCGAGAGCGCATAGGCGGTCGAACCGGTGGGGGTCGATACCACCATGCCATCGGCGCGCTGCATGTTGACGAAATTGCCGTCGATCCAGGTCTCGAACTCGATCATGCGCACCACGTTCTTGATCCGCAGCACGACATCGTTGAGCGCGACCGCGGTCTGGATGACCGCATCGCCGCGGATGATCTCGGTTTCGACGAGGAAACGCCGTTCCTCGGTGTACTGACCGCTGAGGATCTCCTCCAGCCGGTCGGTCATCGTGTCGGGGGAGACATCGACCAGGAAGCCGAGCCGTCCGAGGTTCACGCCGACGATGGGGACGCCGGAGTCGGCGAGCGAGCGAGCGGCCGTCAACAGGGTGCCGTCGCCGCCGACCACGATGGCCAGGTCGCAGTGCTCGGCGATCTCCCGGCGCGGCACGGTCTCATCGATCTCGAGGAACTCGTCCGTGGAGCGGTCGAGGCTGACCTCCAGGCCACGGTCCAGCAGAAAGCGATGGATCACGCGCAGGGTGGCGCGTACCTGACCGTCGTCGTCGGTCTTGGCGATCAGGCCAATGGACTGGAAGCGATACATCCGCGGGAAGGTAGCACGCGCTCGCGGGCGCGTCACCGTGGCCGGTCGTCCTACGGTACCGAAGGGGGAAACTGAGCTGCATCGCCCGATGACGTCTGGCGTAAAGCGGTTCTCGCCAAGGCGCCAAGACCGCCAAGGGACGCGAAGAAATCCAACACGGGCAATCCGCGAGCCGAACGGGCTGAGGATCGTATCCACCCGGTATCGGCGACCGATGAAGTCCCGGTTCGGGCAAGAACTCACACTGAAATTATCTTCACGATCTTCTTCGCGTCCCTTGGCGCCCTTCGCGCCTTGGCGAGAACCCCAATTGCACAGAACAGGGAAAGACCCCGGCGTTATGCTTCCTGATCCCCGTCAGCGAGCGAGCGCAGTCGGTATAGCGCCTGCAGCGCCTCTCGCGGCGTGGTTGCGTCGGGGTCGAGTTCCTCCAGCGCCTCGCGGAGCGGATCGGGCGCGGGCGTGGACGCCTGTGGCTCCGCTACGGCCCTCGGCGACGGTGAGGGCGCGTCGAAGAGGCCCAGCTGCGGCTGTGCAGCAGTGGGTTCGGTAGCGCGCCGCTCCAGTTCGCCAAGGCGCTCCCGGGCCTGGCCGATTACGCCGCGCGGTACGCCGGCCAGCTGGGCGACCTGGAGGCCGTAGCTCTGGCTTGCCGGCCCGTCCTTGACGCGGTGCAGGAAGACGATGCGCTCGCCGTGCTCGACCGCCTCAAGATGGACGTTGACGATCCCGGGATGGCGGTCCGGCAGTACGGTCAGTTCGAAGTAATGGGTCGCGAACAGGGTGAAGGCGCCGATCCGGTTGGCCAGATCCTCGGCGACCGCCCAGGCGAGGGCCAGGCCGTCGAACGTCGAGGTCCCCCGGCCGATCTCGTCGACGAGCACCAGCGAGCGCTCGGTCGCGTTGTGGAGGATGTTGGCGGTCTCGGTCATCTCGACCATGAAGGTCGAGCGGCCGCTGGCGAGGTCATCGGCGGCGCCGATGCGGGTAAAGATCCGGTCGAGCGGGCCGATCCGCGCCATTCCTGCCGGGACGAAGCTCCCGGCGCAGGCGAGCAGGGCGATCAGCGCGGTCTGGCGCATGTAAGTGGACTTGCCGCCCATATTCGGACCGGTGATCAGCAGCATGCGCCGGTCGGCGTCGAAGGTCGTGTCGTTGGCCGTGAAGGGCTCGTCGATGGTCGCCTCGACAACCGGGTGGCGGCCGGCCTCGATCGTGAGTCCGGGTTCGTCGTCCATGACCGGGCGCACCCAGTCGAGCGTGGCGGCGCGCTCCGCGAGCGTCGTCAGTACGTCCAGCTCCGCGAGCACCGCGGCCATCGCGCGCAGCGGCTCCAGGCGTTCCAGCAGCTGGTCGAGGACGCCGTCGTACAGGGCCTTCTCGCGCGCCAGCGCACGTTCGCGCGAGGACAGCACCCGCTCCTCGAAACCCTTGAGTTCGGGCGTGATGTAGCGCTCGACCTGCTTGAGCGTCTGCCGGCGGGCGTATTCGGCCGGGAGGTTATCCGCGTGCGTGCGGCCGACCTCGATGTAGTAACCATGGACCCGGTTATAGGCGACCTTGAGCGTGGAAATCCCCGTGCGTTCGCGCTCGCGGACCTCCAGGTCGCGCAGGAAACTGTCGGCGTTCTCGGCCAGCCCGCGCAGTTCATCGAATTCGTCGTCGTAACCGGCCGCGATGACGCCACCGTCGCGCAGCAGCACCGGCGGTTCAGCCACGATGGCGCGTTCCAGCAGATCATGGGTGGCATCGTGGCCTTCCAGGTCCGTGCTGAGCGCATCGAAACGGTCGCTGCGCACGTCGCGGACCGCCGGTGCCAGTTCGGGCAGACACGAGAGTGCGGTGCGCAGCGCGGAGAGATCGCGCGGACGGGCCGAGCGCAGCGCGATCCGCGCGAGGATCCGCTCGATGTCGCCGATCCCGGCCAGGCGTTCGCGCAGCGGCGCGGTTGCCGCGGCCTCGATTACCGCCTCGATGGCGCCGTGGCGCGCGCCGACCACCGCGCGGTCGCGCAGCGGCCGGTTGAGCCAGCGTCGCAGCAGGCGGCTGCCCATGGCCGTGACCGCGGTGTCGACCACGGCCGCGAGGGTCCGGTCACTGCGCCCGTCGATGCCGCGTTCGATCTCCAGATTGCGGCGGCTGGCGGCATCAAGGACCACCGCCTCGTCGCGGTTCTCGGTGCGCAGACCACGCAGGTGCGGCAGGGCCGTGCGCTGCGTTTCGCGGACGTATTCGAGCGCGCAGCCGGCGGCGCCGATCGCCAGCGGCAGGTGGGCGCAACCGAAACCATCCAGATCGCGGACGCCGAACTGGCGGGTCAGGGCCTCGGTGGCGGCGGCCGGATCGAAGTGCCACGGGGGCCGCCGGCGCGCGCCGGTACGTTCCAGCAGGCGCGTCGCAATCGGGGCCTCTTCATTCACCAGCAGTTCGGCCGGTGCCAGGCGCCCGAGCTCGGCGTCAAGCGCTTCCTCGCCTTCGAACTCGCAGACACTGAAATCACCAGCGCTCAGGTTGATGCTGGCGACCGCGAAGCGCTGGCCGTGCTGTTCAACGCTCACCAGCAGATTGTCACCCCGTTCGGGCAGCAGCGCGTCGTCGGTCAGCGTGCCGGGGGTGACGATACGGGTGACGCGCCGCTCGACCGGGCCCTTGCTGGTGGCCGGATCGCCGATCTGCTCGCATATGGCGACGGATTCCCCCTGGCGAACAAGCCGCGCCAGGTAATTCTCGACGGCATGAACCGGCACGCCGGCCATGGGGATATCCTCGCCGGCGGACTGCCCGCGCTTCGTGAGCGTGATGTCGAGCAGGCGGGCGGACCGCCGCGCGTCATCGTAGAACAGCTCGTAGAAATCCCCCATGCGATAGAAGACGAGGGTTTCGGGGTGCTCCGCCTTGATGGCCAGGTACTGGCGCATCATCGGCGTATGCTGCGGCGATCGGGTAGCGGTGCTGGTCTCGGTCATCCGGCGGAGTCTAAAGGAACGCCGCCGGTCATCGCATCCGCTTTCCGTATTTTCGGCACGGCCGAAGAGCAGGGTCGGTCGACTTGGGCGTGGCTGGCCCGGCCGCGGACCGTGATGCCTTGCCGGCCAGGCGGTTACGGCTGCAGTATCGTGGCCATACCGCCGTTTCGGCGACGGCCTGCAGCACAGAGGACGAAGGACCATGAACGAATCGGAAAGCCTTGATGCGCTCGCCGGGCGCCTCGGTGCCGCACTGGTGGCGCGTGGCTGGCGTGTGGCGAGCGCGGAATCCTGCACCGGCGGAGGGATCGCGGAAGTCATTACCCGCGTGGCGGGCAGTTCCGCGTGGTTCGAGCAGGGCTTCGTGACCTACAGCAACACCGCCAAACACACGCAGCTCGGTGTACCGACGGAGACGCTCGAGACCTGGGGCGCGGTCAGTTCGGCCACCGTGGAGGCCATGGTCACGGGCGCACTGACACGCGGCACGGCCGACGCCGCGGTGGCGGTCAGCGGCGTCGCCGGTCCGGATGGCGGAACACCCAGCCGCCCGGTCGGGACGGTGTGGCTCGCATGGGCGCGCCGCGGCTACCCGCCCGCGGCGCGGTGTATCCATTTCCCCGGCGGACGCGCGGAGGTCCGGGAAGGGGCTGTCAGGGCCGCGATCGAGGGACTGATCGCCGAGGCGGAAGCGACACCGTGAGCGCGTGGCGCCGGGCGCGGTGGCCGGTTTTGCTCGCGCTTGTGCCGATGCTCGCCGCAGGGATCCTGCAGCCATTGAGCGCCGAAACGGATGGAGCGTCGGCAGACAAGGTCCCGACGGATGCCCGGATCGAACGCCTGCGCGAGGCGATCGAGCGCGAGCGGGAAGCACTGGAACGCGAACGGGAAACCCGTCGATCGATGGAAGAGGAACTCGGGCGGACGCGTGACGAACTCGACCGCACCCGCGAGGAACTCGAGGAACTTCGCCGCGAGACGGATCCGGATCCGGATGCCGGAGACTGAGCGCCCCGCCCAGGGCATCAGGTCCCGATCAGTTGCTGCCGGAACCGTTGCCCGAATCCGCCTCTTCCTCGTACGGCGTGACCAGCACGAGGATGCCGAGCAGCGGATGATCCAGGTAATGCAGCTCGCCGCTGCGCATCCGACGACTCTGGCTGAACGGGAACGACAGCATGGCCTCATCGTCCGGGCCGCGCGCGACCCTGGGACTGGGGGCCAGCAGCTCGGTGGCCGCAGGCACGGTATCTCCGCCGTTGTCGAGTGCTCCACCGGCGCCTGTTTCGTCGTCCGTGCTGGCGTCGTCGGGCGTGTTGCCCGCGAGAGGCTCGCGCCTACCCCGCGCCATCACGGTCTCCTCCCAGTCCACCGCCCGCGTGTAGTACAGGTCGGCGTGGAGGTGGAGATAGCGACTGACGACCAGTTCGATCGTGCCGTCCAATGGATGGACGGACACGCGCTGCGTTCCCTGGGCGTGCGGTGATCCCGTGAGCATCAGCCCCGGGTCGCCGTCCAGGGTCTCGTCCCCCATGCCGGACTCGCCCGAGACGGCGCCTTCGCCCTCTTCGAGTTTCTCGTCCATGGATTCGTTGTCGGCGGCCGGCACGGGACGTTCGATCAACTCGCGGGGGGCCTCGATCGCGATCGGATCGCCGGAGCGCACGCGAATGGGGATGGACTTGCCCGGCTCGAGGGCGGGCTGACGCCAGTGCAGGTGGCGCAGGACGCGATAACCGGATGAGGATTCGAGCCGGTTCAGGGTGGATCGGAGGCGCCCGTCCTTCGTGGACAGGCGCTTGAAGTCGTCCGGCAGGGCGTCACCCGTATCGCCCTCGAATGTACCGGCACGCTCGAAGTCGGGCACGGCGACGACGGGCCGCCAGCGTTCCTCGGTGACGTCGCGGTCGCTGTTCTGCTGGATTACCAGGATTTCGACATCGTAGCGGGTCTCGGCCAGCGCCGGGGTCGCCAGCAGTGGCAGCAGGCAGAGCAGGGCGGTGCGGTATGCGCGCATCGAAGTATCCGTTACTCGGTCGTGTTCGTGTCGGCGGCCCCGCGCAGGCGACCGAGGAGATCGGTCACGAATTCGACGCGGGTCTCCTCGTCGGACAGATCGGTCGCGAAGCGTAGCCCATTCGCGCCATCGAAGCGATAGACGTCGGGACGCGACTGGACGATCCCCACAAGGGCGCCGGTATCGAGCGCGGGGTTTTCGCGGAACGTGAATCGACCGCCCTCCGGGCCGGCGTCGAGGCGGGCGATCCCGAGCTGGTCGCACGCCAGTCGCACCGCGGTCACGCGGAACAGATTGCGTGCGGGTTCGGGCAGTTTCCCGAAACGGTCGACGATCTCGACCCGCAGTTCCTCGATCTCCTCGTCATTCTTTGCACCCGCGATCCGTTTGTACAGGATCAGGCGCTCGTGCACATCCGGGACGTAGTCCGCCGGTAACAGCGCCGCCAGGTGCAGATCCACGTCGGCGACCGTATGCGGCGAGGCATCCAGGTCCGGCGTCTCGCCGGAGCGCAGCGCCTCGACGGCCCGGTCGAGGAGTTCGCTGTAGAGCGAGAAGCCGACCTCCTGGATCTGTCCGCTCTGGCCCTCGCCCAGGAGCTCACCGGCGCCGCGGATCTCGAGATCATGCGAGGCCAGCGTGAAGCCGACCCCGAGGTCTTCCAGCGCCTCCACGGCCTGGAGCCGTTTCTCGGCGTCGCCGGTCATCTCGCTCTTCGGCGGCGCGAGCAGATAGGCGTAGGCGCGGTGGTGCGAGCGCCCGACCCGGCCGCGCAGCTGGTGGAGCTGGGCCATGCCCATGCGGTCGGCGCGGTTGATGACGATGGTGTTGGCGGTCGGTACGTCGATGCCGGACTCGACGATGGTCGTGCACACCAGGATATTGAAGCGCTGGTGGTAGAAATCGAGCATGACCTCTTCGAGTTCCTGCTCGCGCATCTGGCCGTGAGCGACCCGCACCGTTGCCCCGGGCAGCAGATCGGCGACCAGCCGGCCGATCCGGTCGATGGAACGGACCTCGTTGTGGATGAAGTACACCTGGCCGCCGCGCCCGAGTTCCCGCTCGCAGGCCTCGCGCACGAGCGTGTCATCCCACTCGTTCACGAGGGTCTTGATGGCGTGGCGATGCGCCGGCGGTGTCGCGATGATGGACAGATCGCGCAGGCCCGCCAGGCTCATGTTGAGCGTCCGCGGGATCGGCGTCGCCGTGAGCGTGAGCAGGTCGACCTCGGCCCGCAGACGCTTGAGGCGCTCCTTGTCACGCACGCCGAAACGGTGCTCTTCGTCCACGATCACCAGGCCGAGACGGCCGAAATCGACGTCCTTCTGCAGCAGCCGGTGGGTGCCGATCAGGATGTCGACCTTCCCGGCCTTCGCATCCGCGAGGATCTGTTTCTGTTCGTTGGCGGAGCGAAGCCGCGACAGGGCCTCGATGCGCACCGGCCAGTCGGCGAACCGATCGCGGAAGTTCTGCTCGTGCTGCTGGGCCAGCAGCGTGGTAGGGACCAGGATCGCGACCTGCTGGTTGTCATCGATCGCCGCGAACGCGGCGCGCATGGCGACCTCGGTCTTGCCGAAGCCGACATCGCCGCAGACGACCCGGTCCATGGGCCGCGCCGCCCGCAGATCCTCCAGCACGGCGTCGATGGCCTGCTGCTGGTCGGGTGTCTCTTCGAACGGGAACGCCGCCGCGAAACGCGCGTAATCGTCGGTGTCCACCGAGAAGGCGTGGCCTTTGCGCGCGGCCCGGCGGGCCTGGACGTCGAGTAGCTCCGCGGCCGCGTCGTAGGCCTTCTGGGCGGCCTTGCGCCGCACCTTCTGCCACTGCTCGCCGCCGAGCCGATGGTGGGGCGCGTTCTCCGGGTCCGCCCCGGTGTAACGGCTGATGAGATGGAGCGCCGATACCGGGACGTAGAGCTTGTCGTTACCCGCGTATTCGAGCGTCAGGAATTCCTGCGTGACCGGCCCGACGGAGAGGGTGGTCAGGCCCTGGTAGCGGCCCACGCCGTGGTCGATGTGCACGACCGGCGAGCCGATGTCGAGTTCCGCCAGGTTGGAGACCACGGTGTCGGCATCGCGCGTCTGGCGCTGGCGCCGGCGTGTCTGGCGGGCCCGCTCGCCGAGCAGTTGCTGCTCGGTGATGATGCTCGGGCCGTCGCCGTCCATGACCAGGCCGGCCGACAGCGGCGCGACCCCGATCGCGTACGGCGCGTCGTCGGCGAGAAAGCCCTTCCAGCCCTCGACCTGGCTGCAGCGCAGCCCGTGATGCCACAGCGTTTCGAACAGCGATTCGCGCCGGCCGGCGGACTCGGCGGTGAACAGCACCCGCCCTCGATGATCCGCCAGGAAGCGGTCGAGTTCGGCCAGCGGGTTCTCCGCGCGGGCCTGCATGGGCAGACGCGGCGGCAGGCTCACCGGCAGATTCCAGCTCGCCTCGCCGGTCTGTTCCCAGGCGTGGATGTTGACCCGCGGCATGCCCTCCAAACGCCCCAGCAGGCTATCCGAATCGAGCCAGAGATGGTCCGGGGGCAGGAGCGGGCGTTCCAGGTCGTGCCGGCGGTCTTCATAGCGGTGCTCGATCTGCTCGCGGAACTGCCGGGCGGCGTCCGCGCAGCCGTCCATGAGGAACGGTCGCGTATGTTCCGGGAGATAGTCGAAGAGGGTGGCCAGCCGATCGAAGAACAACGGCAGATAGTACTCGATCCCGGCGGGGGCGACGCCGTTGCTGACGTCGCGGTAGACGGGGCTGTTGCGGGAGCCGGAATCGAAGGTCTCGCGGAAGGCGCGGCGGAACTGCTCGATGCCGCCCTCGGTCAGCGGAAACTCGCGGGCCGGCAGCATATGCACGCTGTCGATGTGATCGGCGCTGATCTGGGTCTCGGGATCGAACGTGCGGATGGTGTCGATCTCGTCGTCGAAGAAATCGACGCGCAGCGGCCGTTCGCGCCCCATCGGGAACAGATCCACCAGGGCGCCGCGGACGGCATACTCACCGTGTTCACGGACCTGACTCACATGGCGGTAACCGCCGCGCGCGAGCCGCTCGCGCAGGCCCTCGATCCCGGGGCGGTCGCCGCGTTCGAGATCAAGGACGTGGCCCGCGAGATACTCGGGCGGGACGACGCGCTGCAGCAGGGTCGAAACCGGCACCACGAGTACGCCGGCCCGCGCGCGCGGCAGCCAGTCGAGCGTGCGCAGGCGCTGCGAGATGATGTCCTGGTGCGGTGAGAACAGGTCGTAGGGGAGTGTTTCCCAGTCGGGGAAATGGAATACCGGCAGATCATCCCCGGCGAAGAAGCCGATATCCGCTTCCAGGGCGGCGGCATCGTGGACGGTGGCGGCCACGGCGAGCACGAGATCGCCATGGCGGCGGGCCGCCTCGGTCACGGCGAGCGCGGCGGCACTGCCGTAGGCCTGCCCCCAGTCACGCGCACCGCGCGGCGGATTTGGCAGGATCCGGTTTCGAGTCGCTGGCTGAGCGGGGGCTTCTACGGCGGTCACGGTTCTCGTGTCGGTTTCGGGCAGGAGCGGGATTTTCCCACAGTTTCGCTTGCCGGTGGCGAACGGATCAGTCGCGGAATCGGAGTGACAGGCCGTCGTAGGCGTCGATCCGCCGATCGCGCAGGAAGGGCCACAGGCGGCGCACCTGCTCGGGGCGGCCAGGCTCCGGTGCCGCGCTGAGGACGGTCGCCGCGTCGCCCGCGCGAGCCAGCATCTCCCCCTGGGGCCCGCAAATGAAGCTGTTGCCCCAGAAATGGTTGCCGTCCTCGATGCCGACACGGTTGCAGGCGGCCAGCGGCAGGCCATTCGCGATCGCGTGACCGCGCTGTACCGTGATCCAGGCATCCAGCTGGCGGGCCTGCTCGGCGTCGTCGTCGGCCGGATCGAACCCGATCGCGGTCGGGTAGAGCAGGATCTCCGCCCCGGCCAGCGCCATCAGCCGCGCCGCCTCGGGGAACCACTGATCCCAGCACACCAAGAGGCCAAGGCGGCCTACGCTGGTGTCGATCGGTTCAAAACCAGTATCGCCGGGGGTGAAGTAGAACTTCTCGGAATAGCCCGGATCGTCCGGGATATGGGCCTTGCGGTAGCGCCCGGCGAATCGGCCGTCGCGGTCCAGCACGACGGCGGTGTTGTGATAGATGCCCGCGGCCCGGCGCTCGAATATCGAACCGACGACGACGACCCCGTACTCGGCCGCCCAGGTGGCCAGCCGATCGGTCGTCGGGCCCGGTACCGGTTCCGCGCGGTCAAAAGCCCGGATCTCCTCCCGCACGCAGAAATACGGCCCGTTGTGCAGCTCCTGCAGCATGACCAGGTTGGCGCCGCCGCCGGCGGCCTCGGCAATGCCGTCACGCACACGGCCAAGGTTTGTTTCGGGGTCTTCGCTGCAGGCGTGCTGGACGAGCGCGATTTTCACTGCGGTATCCCGGTGTGTCAGCTGAGTGCGAGGTCTTCGAAGATGCCCGCGGGCAGTTGCATGGTAAGACAGTGCACGGCGCCGCCCTGTTCGACGAAGGTGCGTGCCGGTACCGGAACCACCGTGCGTTCGGGGAAGGCCGCGTGCAGCCGCTCGATGGCGGTCGCGTCGGCCGGGTCGGCGTATGCCGGGACCAGCACGGCGCCGTTGACCAGCAGGAAATTGGTGTAGCTTGCCGCCAGTGGCGTGCCATCCGCCGCCGTAATGGGGGCCGGTTCCGGCAACGGGATCAGTCGGTAAGGTGATCCGTCGACACTGCGCAGCGCTGGCAGCTGTTGTTCAAGGGCGGCGTGTGTCGTGGCAGCGGCCGCGGGTTCGGCGGCGCCGGCCGCGGTATAGGCGATCGTCGCCGGATCGCAGAACCGGGCGAGGGTGTCGATGTGGCCATCGGTGTGGTCGCCCGGCAGGGCGGGCACGTCGATCCAGAGCGTACGCTCGATCCCGAAATGCTGCCGGAAACGCGCCTCGGCAGCGGCCGCGTCCAGGTCCGGATTGCGGTCGGGATCCACGACCGTCGGGAGATTCACCAGCAGGCTGCCCGCGCCGTCGGAGTCGAGCGCGCCGCCCTCGAGCGTGATCGGCGCGCGTTCGTAACCCAGGGTTGCGAAACCCGGAGCGTCAATCAGTGTGCGGCCGAATTCACGGTCCTTCGCATGGTCGTATTTGCCGCCCCAGCCGTTGAACCGGCAATGCACCAGCAGGGGCAGCTCGCCGTCCGCGACCGGGATCGGGGCGATATCGCGTGCCCAGGTGTCGTCGGTGTCGGCGATTACGGTGGCCACGGCCGCCCGGTTGCAGCCGACGCCTACGAGGCGATCCAGCGCGTTCCGCCGTACGCCGGCATCACGGCAGACGACGACCAGCGACTCGAAGCGGGTGATCGCGAGCGCCAATGCAGCCATCGCGGCCTCGGCGCGATCGAGCGAGCCCGCCCAGTCGGTGCGGTCATGCGGCCATATCAGCATGACGGCGCCCTGGGGCGCCCACTCGGCGGGCAGACTGCGTCGGCTCATGCGTGGCGGGTATTCAGCGACTGCGATTCTTGACGGCGTGGAGCACGCGATTGTGCTCGAAGTACACCGTGAAACGGTCATAAACCCAGCGCGTGATCGGGGGTTCGCCGACCGGGCCGATACGGCGGTCCGGCTCGCCAAGGCGCGCGCGGACGCCCTTCATGGAGGTTCCGCGATCGGGCATCCCGGGCACCCGGACGACCACCTCGGCCGGGTCGATATCGCCGGGCTTCGCATCCGCCGATTGGGCGGAGACGTACATCGGCAACAGCAGCAACAGGCAGATCGCCAAGCGTCCAGTCATGATGAATCGAACCCGATCAGGTCAACGTGGTTCGATCCTAGCACCGCGAACCGCGCATGTCCCGCGACCGCAGGTTGAGGGGGTGCGGAATTCCAATGCTTCGGGTGGGGATGTGCCCGTTATGGGTTCTCGCAAAGGCGCAGAGGACGCAAAGATCCGCCAAGAATGATTTGTAGACAGACTTCTCAAAACCTCGCCGCGCGTACCGAGTCACCTGGCATGGTGTCGACGTGCTGTTCGAACCAATCGAACTCTTGGCGGATCTTTGCGTCCTTTGCGCCTTTGCGAGAACCCAAATGCAGGGCATGCCCAACCCCGAAAACGCGATGACTCGCACCACACGCGCCAACGAGCGGGCCAGGAAGGCAGACACGGCCGCTGCCCCTGTGGTTTAATCCCGCGCCATGTTTCGCCCACTCCCCCTCTGGCTCGGCCTGCGCTATACGGCGGCAAAACGCCGTAATCATTTCATCTCGTTCATCTCTTTGACGTCGATCATCGGGATCCTGATCGGTGTGACCGCGCTGATCACCGTGCTGTCGGTCATGAACGGTTTCGAGAAGGAACTGCGTGAACGCATCCTCGGCGTCGCCTCGCACGCGACGGTCACGGCGTTCAACGATCCGTTGACGGACTGGCAGTCGGTCGTCGATCAGGTCAGCGGACACGAAGAAGTGATCGGTACCGCGCCGTACATCGAAGGCCAGGTCATGCTGGTGCGCGGCTCGCAGGTAACCGGCTCGATGATCCGCGGCGTCCTCCCCGAGCGCGAACCCGAGGTATCCGACGTCGCGGCCAACATGCGCAGTGGTGAACTGGTCGATCTGCAGGCCGGCGAGTACGGGATCGTCCTCGGCAGCAAGCTGGCCAGTTATCTGGGCGCACGCCGGGGCGATCGCGTCACGCTGGTGACCCCCGAGGCCAATGTGACCCCGGCGGGCGTGCTGCCGCGCCTCAAACGATTCACCGTGACCGGTATCTTCGAGATCGGCATGTACGATTACGATCGCTCGACTGCTTTCGTGCATATCGATGACGCGCGCAAACTGATGCGGATCGAGGGCGAGGGCGTAACCGGCGTGCGCCTGCGGCTGGAGGACATGTTCCGGGCACCGTCGGTGAACGAGGCGCTCTCCGCCAGTCTCGACCGTGATCTCTGGGTCCGTGACTGGACCCAGCGGCATTCGAACTTCTTCCGGGCCGTGCAGACCGAAAAGACGGTCATGTTCGTGATCCTCACGCTGATCGTGGCGGTCGCGGCCTTCAATATCGTCTCCACGCTGGTCATGACGGTGCAGGACAAGCAGGCCGATATCGCCATCCTGCGCACCCTCGGGATTACACCGGCCGGCGTGATGGGCATATTCCTCGTGCAGGGCTGCGTGATCGGTATCGTGGGCACGGTTCTCGGTGTCGCCGGCGGCGTGAGCCTGTCGCTCAACATCGGCGAACTGATGCCGGCGCTGGAGGGGCTGTTCGGGGTCGATCTGCTGCCCGCCGACGTGTACTACATCAGCGATCTGCCATCGGACATGCAGGTGGACGACGTGATCAGCATTACGCTGCTGTCGTTCGGCCTGAGTATCCTGGCGACGCTGTATCCCGCGTTCCGGGCCTCACGCACGCAGCCGGCGGAGGCCTTGCGCTATGAGTGATACCGCGACCAGTCCTGCCGCAACGCCGGCGATCCGTTGTGAAGCCCTGACGAAGCGCTACCGCCAGGGCGATCTGGATGTCGACGTGCTCAGGGGTATCGATGTGGCGATCGCGCCGCATGAGCAGGTCGCCATTGTCGGGGTCTCGGGCTCCGGCAAGAGCACACTGCTGCACCTCCTCGGCGGGCTCGACGAGCCGACCTCGGGGCGCGTCTCGGTTATCGGCCGGGATATGTCGAAACTGGGCCCGGCCGCACGGGGCCGCCTGCGCAATCACGCGCTCGGTTTCGTATACCAGTTCCATCACCTGTTGCCGGAACTGACCTGCCTGGAGAACGTGGCCCTGCCACTGACGATCGGCGGGCAGGCCACGCGCGTCGCGTCAAAAGAGGCGGAGCGGCTGCTGGAGCGGGTAGGGCTGGAACACCGGCTGCGCCACAAGCCCGGCGAGATGTCGGGCGGCGAGCGTCAGCGCGCGGCGGTCGCACGGGCGCTGGTGACACGGCCGGCCTGCGTGCTCGCGGATGAACCGACGGGCAACCTGGATGAGCGCACGGCGGCTCGCGTCTGGGATCTGATCGCCGAACTCAACCGGGAATCGGGCACCAGTTTCCTGGTCGCGACCCACGATCACGGCCTCGCGGCGCGCATGGATCGTGTGCTCACCCTCACCGACGGCCGTGTCGACCCGGCGGACTGAGCGCGGCCTCTCAGCCGTTGCGTGATGCCGCGCGGTGGCGGCGGCGCAGCAGCAGCGTCCGGATGACGTGGAAACGCCAGAAAAGACGGGTCACCACGTATCCGAATGCGGCGCTCGCGATCCCGAGCAGCAGGCAACCCAGCCCCAGTGGTTGCCAGATCATCCCGATCTCGGCGGTGAGCCACGCGAATGTCGGCTCGAACTGGATGGGCACGTACGGCTCATCAAGAAGCCAGCGCCCGAGACGCCAGGCGAACCAGTACATCGGCCCCATCGTCAGCGGATTGCTCACCCAGACAGCGATCACCGACAGCGGCAGGTTTACGCGAAGCAGCAGCGCCAGCAGCGCGGCGACGACCATCTGTACCGGCAGTGGAACCCATGCGATCAGCAGCCCGACCGCGACCGCGCCGGACGCGGAACGGCGGTTGAGGTGCCAGACATCGGGGTCGTGCAGGCGCCCGCCGAGGGCATAACGAAGGGACGCGTAGGCCCGCAGGTCCCTGGGCGTGGGCAGGTAACGGCGAATCAGTTTCTTCGGCATCGTCACTGCCGGTTTGTGGGTGGACCAGGCGGCGTCTGCGGGCGCATTATCCACGAATCGCAGGGATGCGGGAAATGTCATGGTCCGGTTCGCGGCCGGGATGCTGCTCGGTGTACTGCCTATCGCGTGGATGGCCACGCTGCCGTCGTGGTGGTGGGCGCCGTTGTGCGGGGTCGGCGGTGCGGCTCTGCTCGCGGCGCGGCGCTGGCTGCCGGTGGCCGGCGCACTGCTCGGTCTCGCTGTGGCTCTGGGCGCGGCCCAGGCACGATTGGCCCATGGGCTCGCCCCGGCGCTCGAGGGGCGGGACATCACGCTCACCGGTACGGTCGTGGGTATCCCCGAAGACGGGGGCCGCCGCACCCGATTTCGTCTGGCGGTCGACGCGGCCCAGCGCGACGGCCAATCGGTCATCGTTCCGGCGGTCGTCCGGCTCAACTGGTACGGGACCGAGCGTCCCCAGATCGAGCCCGGGATGCGCTGGCGTCTCGGGGCCCGGCTGGAGCGTGCGCGCGGTTTCGCCAACCCCGGGACGTTCGATTACGCCCTCTGGCTCTTCCGCGAAGGGATCGGCGCGACCGGTTATGTGCGCGACCCGGAAACCGCCCGCCGGCTCGCGGACGCGGCGGGACCTTCGCTCGCTGCCGGCCGCGAGCGGCTGCGCGAGCACCTGCAGCCCCTGATGCCCACCGGAACGGGCGCCGGTATCCTCATGGCGCTTGCGCTGGGTCATCGCAGCGGGATCGCGCCGGCCGACTGGGACATCCTGCGGGCAACCGGCACCACCCATCTGGTCGCGATCTCGGGTCTGCATATCGGGATCGTCG
The DNA here is from genome assembly GCF_001614315.2 of Halofilum ochraceum. NCBI lineage: Bacteria > Pseudomonadati > Pseudomonadota > Gammaproteobacteria > Chromatiales > Ectothiorhodospiraceae > Halofilum > Halofilum ochraceum. Next base: position 263,305 of record NZ_LVEG02000005.1, on the reverse strand, counting down.
CACTGATCGGGTTCCAGTGCGGGCGCGTGGTCTGGAGACTCGCTGGTCCCTTGCGCCGACTCGGACCGCGCCCGATCGCCCAGGCCTGGATCGGCCTGGCGGCGGCCGCCGCCTATGCAGCACTTGCCGGATTCGCCCTGCCAACGGTGCGCGCCCTGCTCATGCTGGCGGTCGCGCTGGCGACCATCGTCCTGCGCCGGCGGGCGCGCCCGCTGGAGGGCCTCGCCACCGCCGCCGTGGCGGTGCTCCTGTTCGATCCGCTGGCCCCGCTCGGGGCCTCGTTCTGGCTCTCTTTCGGGGCGGTCGCGGCGATCCTGTATCTGGCGGCGGGGCGCGTGGCGCCCATCGGCAGGGCACAACGGTGGATCGCTCTCCAGCTCGGGATCACCGTCGCGTTGACGCCGCTGCTGCTGGGGTTTTTCGGCCAGGCCTCGCTGGTGGCACCGATCGCGAATCTGGTCGCGATCCCCTGGATCAGTCTGGTCGTCGTGCCGCTCACGCTGGCCGGGACTGCACTCGCAACGATCTGGCCGGATTGCGGGCAACTGCTGTTCGCGGCGGCCGACATGGCCCTGATGCCCTTGTGGCGGTTCCTGCAGGCTTGCGCGGATTGGCCGCTGGCGGAGTGGCACGGCGCGCGTCCGACACCGCCGATTCTGCTGCTCGCGCTCGCGGGCGTGACACTGGTGATCGCCCCGCGGGGCGTGCCGGCGCGGGGCGCGGGCGTGTTGGCGTTGTTGCCGCTGTTGCTCTGGCATCCGGCGCGGCCGGAATATGGCGGTGTGCGCCTGCACCTGCTGGATGTCGGCCAGGGACTGGCGGCGGTGATCCGGACCAGAGACCACACGCTTGTCTACGACACCGGGGCCCGATTCTCGAACCGCTTCGACGCCGGTTCGGCGGTGGTCGTACCGTTCCTGCGTGCACGGGGCGTGCACCGGATCGACGCATTGGTCCTGTCCCATCTGGACAATGACCATGCGGGTGGGCGTGACGCGGTGCTCAGGGATATGGCGCCGGCGACCGTCTGGACGAGCGCACCTCACCGGCTGGAGACCCAATCACGGCTGTGCGCGCGGCGCTGGAACTGGACCTGGGACGGTGTTGCCTTCCGTTTCCTGCACCCGGACCCCGACGACGCCCTGACCGGCAACGACGCATCGTGTGTGCTGCGGATCGACGCCCCGGGTGGTTCGCTGTTGTTGCCGGGCGATATCGAGAGCACCGCCGAGTGGCGGCTGCTCGCGCGCGGGACGGAACTCGACGCCGATGTCGTGGTGGCCCCGCACCACGGCAGTCTGACCTCGTCGACGCCCGCCTTCGTGCGCGCCGTGGACCCCGATCACGTGCTGTACGCGGTCGGTTACCGGAATCGCTGGGACTTCCCGCGGCCGGAGGTGGTGGACCGCTGGTCGCCGGCATCCGGTCTCGGTACCGATTGCGCCGGTGCGATCCATGTCTCCATCACGCCGGAGGCGGGCGTGAGTAAGCCGCGGGGCTGGCGTCAGGCGAGGCCGCGATTCTGGCGCTCCGGGTGCGCCCGTGTCGGCAAATCCGGTACCATGCGCGCGGTCGAGCCGGGGGGTTCCACGGCCCAATCAGGAGGGTAGACGGTGTTCGAACTCGTACAGGCGGGCGGCTGGCTCATGGCGCCGATCATTCTGTGTTCCGTGGTCGCGCTTGCGATCATCGTCGAGCGCGCCTGGTCGCTGCGCCAGCGGCGAGTGGTGCCGGCGGGCCTGGTGGCCCGCGTCTGGCGTCAGGCGTCGAAAGGACCCGTCACCGAGGAACAGATCCGGACCGTGCGCGATCACTCCCCGTTGGGCAGGATTCTCGCCGTCGGATTGCTCAACCGGGATCGCGACCGCCAGATCATGAAGGAGGCGATCGAGGAGGTCGGTCGCGCCGTGTCCCACGAGCTTGAGCGGTTCCTGACCGCCCTGGGCACGATCGCGGCGATCACGCCCCTGCTCGGACTGCTCGGCACGGTGATCGGCATGATCAGCGTGTTCACTACCATCACGAACCTCGGGGTCGGCAATCCGGCCGAGCTCGCGGGCGGGATCTCGCAGGCATTGATCACGACCGCCGCGGGCCTGTCAGTCGCCATCCCCAGCCTGATTTTCTATCGGCATTTCCGCGGCAAGGTGGACGCGCTGACCGTGGAGATGGAGCAGGAAGCGATCAAACTGGTCGAAGTCCTGCATGGCGACCGCACCCTCAGCCAATCGCGGGGGAGCGAGCAGGCGTGAACTTCCGCACCCGCCAGCGCGAAGAACTGGAACTCAACATCACGCCGCTGATCGACATTGTCTTCCTGCTGCTCATCTTCTTTATGGTCTCGACCACCTTCCAGAAGCAGTCGGAACTCGAGATCCAGTTGCCCAAAGCGCAGCAGGAGGCCACCAGCGAACCGCCGGATCCGCTCGAGATCGTGATCAGCGCGGATGGGCAATATGCGATCGGCGGGCGCAAACTCTCCGACAACAGCCTGGGGACGCTGATCGATGCGCTCGGCAGCGCAGCGGGGGATAATCGGGACCGGCCGCTGATCGTGCGGGCCGACGCGCGTACGCCCCATCAGGCCGTGGTACGAGCCATGGACGCGGCATCGAAACTCGGCCTCGATCGCCTCTCCATTGCCACCGCGCGCGATACCGGCGCGGACTGACGCCACCAGGAGTCGGATATGGCCCGAACGGCCGAATACCCATCCGCATTGCACACCTATCGTCGACTGCTGGTCTACGTGCGCGAGCACTGGGCGCCGTTCGCGCTCGCGCTGGTGGGTTTGATCGGATATGGCGGCACCGATGCCGCATTCGCGGCCCTCATGAAACCGATGCTCGACAGCGGTTTCGTCGACAAGAATGCGGACAATATACGGCTTGTCGCGATCGGCGTTATCGGGGTCTTCGCGCTGCGCGGATTGAGCGGGTTCATGTCCAACTACCTCATGGAATGGGTCGGTTGGCGGATCATCACCCGGATGCGCCAGCAGATGTTCACGAAGATCCTGGAGATGCCCACGAGCGTATTCGACACCACGCCATCCGGGGAATTGATCTCCAAACTGACGTTCAACGTGCAGCGGGTGGCCCAGGCGGCCACCAACGCCGTGACGATCGTGGTGCGCGACACGTTCACGGTGCTGTTCCTTCTGGGCTGGATGGCATATCTGAATTTCTGGATGACGGTCGGCGCACTGGTGGTCACACCGGTCCTCGGGCTGGTGTTCCGGTACATCACGCAGCGCTTCCGCAAGATGAGTCGCCGTATCCAGAACCAGATGGGCGACGTCACCCACGTGATCGAGGAGGCGGTCGAGGCCAACCGCGTCATCAAGATCTTCGGTGGGCGCGAGTACGAGGTCGACCAGTTCAGCCGCATGAACGAGCGCATGCGGCGTTTCCAGATGAAGATGGCGTATACGAAGGCGGCGAGCGTTCCGTTGATCCAGTTTCTGCTCGCGCTCGTGCTGGCCGCCGTGGTCTATGCCGCGAGTATGCCCTCGGTCGTGCAGGCCAACAGCGTCGGCTCGTTCGTGTCGTTCTTTACCGCGCTGATGATGGTGTTCCCGCCGATGAAGCGACTGACCAACGTCAATGCCCAGATCCAGAAGGGCATCGCGGCGGGCGAGAGCGTGTTCGAGCTGCTCGACCGCGACGGCGAGCGGGACACGGGCACGCAGACGATCGTCCGGGCGCGCGGCGATGTCCGTTACGAGGACGTCAATTTCGCGTACCACCCCGAGAAAGGCTCGGTGCTCGCCGACGTCAATCTCGATATACGCGCCGGTGAGACGGTGGCCCTTGTCGGGCGTTCCGGCAGCGGCAAGACCACGCTGGCGAACCTGTTGCCGCGCCTGTACGAGGTCGGCAGCGGCCGGATCCTGCTCGACGGCATCGATACGCGGGATCTCACCCTCGACAGCCTGCGCGCGCAGATCGCCTATGTCGGGCAGACCGTGACGCTGTTCAACGACACGATCGCCAACAACATCGCCTATGGGCGCCTCGGCGGGGCGACGCGTGAACAGATCGAGGAGGCGGCGCGCGATGCCCATGCGGCCGATTTCATCGAGAAGCTGCCGGAGGGCTACGACACTCAGGTCGGAGAAGACGGGATCATGCTCTCGGGCGGGCAACGCCAGCGCCTGGCGATCGCCCGGGCACTGCTCAAGGATGCCCCGGTCCTGATCCTCGATGAGGCGACCTCGGCGCTGGATACCGAGTCCGAGCGCGCGGTCCAGGCGGGTCTCGAACGCCTGGTTCACAATCGCACCACGCTGGTGATCGCGCATCGGCTCTCGACCATCGAGGGCGCCGACCGGATCGTCGTCATGGACGGTGGACAAGTCCGTGAGCAGGGCTCGCATGCCGAGCTGCTGGAACGCGACGGGGCCTACGCCAATCTCTACCGCATGCAGTTCGGTAACGCGGCGGTGGACGGCCAGTGAGGTGAACGGATTCAACCGCTGGCTGGTACGGCGCTGGCGTGAGCCGACGCTGCTCAGCAGAATGCTTCTGTGGCCACCGGCCGCACTGTTCAGTGTCCTTGCGGCATTGCGCCGACAGGCATACCGCCGTGGCTGGTTCCACGTCCACCGTCTGCCGGTGCCCGTCATCGTGGTCGGTAATCTGACGGTCGGCGGCAGCGGCAAGACGCCGCTCGTGATCCACCTCGTGACCGCGCTGCAGGCGGCCGGCTGGTCACCGGGGGTCGTGAGTCGCGGGTATGGCGGGGCGGGGGGCGATGTCCGGCGCGTCGATTCGGAAACCGGGCCCGAGGTCGTGGGGGATGAACCGGTACTGATCCACTGGATCTGCGCCTGTCCGGTCGCTGTGGGTGCGGACCGGCCGGGGGCCGCGCGCGAACTGGTGGCGGACTGTGACGTCATCGTCGCCGACGATGGCCTCCAGCACTACGCGCTGGGGCGCGATATCGAGGTCGCCGTCGTCGATGGCCGTGAAGGCCTGGGCAACGGCTGGCCGTTGCCCGCGGGACCGTTGCGCGAACGGGCCGCTCGCCTCGAGTCGGTGGACTTCGTCGCGGTCCGCGACGGTGAGCGTGCGGGGGCGTGGCCGATTGACGTCCACGCGGACACCGTTCACCGGGTGGACGGCAGCGGGGAACCGGAGCCGCTTGCGGCATGGCGCGATACGTATGTCCATGCCGTGGCGGGTATCGGCGTGCCCGAGCGTTTCTTCAGCCAGCTCGAACGGGCCGGCGTCCTGATCGAGCGCCATGCCTTCGCGGATCACCATGCGTACCGGCCGGAGGATTTCGACTTCGGCGATGAGCGACCGGTACTGATGACCCAGAAAGATGCGGTAAAGTGTCGCCTGTTCTCCGACACGCGTCTGCGGTACGTGGCCGCGCGCGTCGATGACCGCAACCGCCTGGCGGCCGCGATCGTGGATCGCCTGGACGCGCTGCCGGCAACCGAGAGGTAGTGATGGATCGCCGTCTGCTGGATATCCTCGTCTGTCCGCTGTGCAAGGCACCGCTGGTGTACCGCCGCAAGGAGCAGGAGTTCGTCTGCACCGGCGATCGGCTCGCCTTCCCGATTCGTGACGGGATCCCCGTCATGCTCGAGGACGAGGCCCGGAGCGTCTCGCTGGAAGAGGCGGAAGCACTGCGCAAGAGTCGATGAGTACGCATCGATGAGCACCGCGTTCCGCGTCGCCATCCCCGCGCGCTACGCCTCGACCCGGTTTCCCGGCAAGCCGCTCACTCCGATTGCCGGGCGCACGATGCTGGAACATGTCTGGCGTCGGGCCTGCGAAGCGGGTGCCGAAGAGGTGGTCGTGGCGACCGACGATGACCGGATCGCGGCGGCGGCCGAGGGCTTCGGTGCCACGGTGTGCATGACCCGTTCCGACCACGCGTCCGGAACCGATCGCCTCGCCGAAGTCGCCCAGGCGCACGGCTGGTCCGAGGAGGCCATCGTGGTCAACCTGCAGGGCGATGAGCCCCTGATGCCGCCAGTCGTGTTGCGCCAGGTGGCCGAAGATCTCGCCGCGTTCCCGGATGCCGCGCTGTCGACGCTGTCCGTTCCGCTCGTGGGTGCAGACGAACGCCACGAGCCGAACGTCGTGAAGGTGGTGACCGACCGTTTCGGTTATGCCCTGTATTTCAGTCGCGCGCCGATCCCGTACCCACGCAACCCCGAAGGTGGGGACGCGCACCGCCATCTCGGAATCTATGCGTATCGCGCAGGGTTCCTGCGGCAGTTCAGCGGGCTTGATCCGGCGCCGATCGAGCAGGCCGAACAGCTGGAGCAGCTGCGCGCCCTGTGGCACGGTCACCGCATCCATGTGACCGAGGCCGCCGCCATCCCCGCCGCGGGCGTGGACGCACCGGGCGATGTCGCCCGGGTCGAGGCGGCCCTGCAGGAAGCGAATCCCGATGCGTGACTGGGAACTGACCGACCGCGAGATACTCTACGAAGGTTTCTTCCGGCTCGCGCGCTACCACCTGCGTCACGAGCGTTTCGATGGCGCATGGAGCCCGGTGCTGCAGCGTGAGATCTTCGAGCGCGGCCACGCTGCGGCGGTCCTGCCGTATGACCCGGACACGGACCGCATTGCCCTGATCGAGCAGTTCCGACCCGGCGCGCTCGAAGCGGCGTCGGGGCCATGGCTGCTGGAGTTCGTGGCCGGCATCATCGAGGCAGGGGAAACACCGGAGGATGTCGTCCGGCGCGAGGCTGTCGAGGAAGCCGACTGCACGATCGGCCGACTCGAGTGGATCTGCCGCTACCACGTGAGTCCGGGCGGCAGTACCGAGACGACGGCGCTGTTCATTGGCCAGGCGTCGCTGGACGGCGTCGGCGGCGTCCACGGCAACGCCGATGAACACGAGGACATCCAGGTCCATATCGTGGATGCCACCGAGGCGATCGCGATGGCCGACGACGGCCGGATCTCCAATGCCATGGGACTGATTGGTCTGAACTGGTTCGCCCGCCATCACGAACGTCTGCGATCGGAGTGGCGGGCGCGGCCCGACTGATCGGGGTCACTTCGCTGCCCGCGTGGCCGATTCGGGGGCTCAAAACCGGTATCACGCAGAGCCGCAGAGAAACGCGGGTCAAGGAGACTGATCGTCAATTATGTCAGGATCCTGAAGATCCGGCGAAAGCGGTGTGGTTGCCGGTTTTATCATCCTGATCTTTTCTTTGCGCACTCTGCGGCTCTGCGTGAACCCGACTTTTTGATCCCGACCGGCTGACCGATCACAGGCGCAGACGCCGAAACTCCGGATCCGGTTCGCTGTTCTCCCACACATCGTCGAACCACTTGCGCAGTTCCCGGGCCCGGGGACCGGCATGGAAATCGACGCTGCCTTCATAAAGGTCCGCGTCGGAACGCCAGAGTACACCCTGTTCGTCCGCGATCTGGAAGGCGAAGCGCTCGTCTTGCCAGTCGGCACCTACGCGCCGCACGCCGATATGACTCGGCAAATGCTGGATCAGGCCGATCAGGCGATGTCCGTCCCGGATGGCGCGGCTGGGGTCCTGGACCAGGATACGCACGAATGTCCGGCGCCCGGCCCGGGCGAGTGCACTCACGGCCGAGTAAAAGGCCTCATCCGAGTACAGCCGCGGATCAAAGTCGTGGGTGAAAATGCGCAGTGAGCGCCGCGCCTGCGTGGCCAGCGCCAGCGCGGCATCGGCCGCATCGTCGGCCCCCTCCAGTCGCTGCTCGCCGGCGGTCTCGCCCAGCCGGAAGGCGTTGCTGTCGGTGAAACGGGCGCGTTCGTTCATGACGGTATTCAGTCAGTGCCGCGCGCGAGCACGGCCGCGAGTCCGAGATAGGTCTCCGGCGACAGCGAGCGCAGCCGCGCCCGGGCATCCTCCGGGACGTCGATCTCCTCGATCAGTTCGCGGAACGTATCGCGGTCGACCGGTTTTCCACGCGTGAGTGTTTTCAGGGTGTCATAGGGATTCTCGATCCCGTAGCGGCGCATGACCGTCTGGATCGGCTCGGCGAGCACGGCCCAGTTGGCGGCGAGATCTTCCGCGATCCGCTCCGGTGCGGCATCGAGTTTCGCCAGTCCCTTGTCGAGCGCGCGCCAGGCGATCAGTGAATGACCGACACCGACACCGAGGTTACGCAGGACCGTCGAATCGGTCAGGTCACGCTGCCAGCGGGATACCGGCAGCTTCGCGGCCAGGTGATCGAACAGGGCGTTGGCAACGCCGATGTTGCCTTCGGCGTTCTCGAAGTCGATCGGATTGACCTTGTGCGGCATGGTTGACGAGCCGACCTCGCCGGCGACCGTGCGCTGGCGGAAATAGCCGATCGAGATATAGCCCCAGATGTCCCGCGCAAGATCCAGCAGGATGGTATTGAAGCGCGCGATGGCGTCGAACAGTTCGGCGATGCAGTCGTGGGGTTCGATCTGCGTGGTCATGGGATTGAAGCACAGGCCCAGATCCTCGACGAAGCGCCGGGCGATCCCGGGCCAGTCGCCTTCCGGTACGGCGACCACGTGCGCATTGTAGTTGCCGGTCGCGCCGTTCATCTTGCCGAGCAGCTCCACACCCGCGATCGAGTGGCGCTGGCGGCGCAGGCGCGCGACGACGTTGCCGAACTCCTTGCCCAGGGTCGTCGGCGTGGCCGCCTGGCCGTGCGTGCGCGCGAGCATTGGCTGTTCGGCATGGGCTTCGGCGAGCCCGGTGAGGACGTCGATGAGCCGGTCGCACCAGGGCAGCACGACGGTCTCGCGGGCATGGACAAGCGCGAGGCCCCAGGCGAGATTGTTGATGTCTTCGGAAGTACACGCGAAGTGGAGGAACTCGCGCAGCCCGCCCAGTTCGGCGTGCTCGGCGAAGCGCTCGCGGAGGTAGTACTCGACCGCCTTCACGTCGTGATTGGTGGTCGCCTCATAGGCTTTGACGCGTTCGGCGGCCGGCGTATCGAAATCCCGCACGAGCCCGTCGAGGAATCCCCGGGCGTCATCCGAAAGCGCCGGCAGCTCCGGCAGGGCGGGATCCGCGGCCAGCGCCTCGAACCAGCGTACCTCGACCTCGACACGGAAACGGATGAGGCCGTATTCACTGAAGATCGGACGCAGCTCCGAAACCTTGTCGGCATAACGGCCATCGACGGGGGCGATCGCCGTCAGGGCGCTCGGTTCCATGCGGTCTCTCCGTATTCCAAAAGCGGGCGATTATACACCCGGCAAAGGGTGTGGTTGTATCGCAGAGGGGGTCGGGTCATCATGTTGCGTCCGATCCCCGATCAAGGAGAAGCGCCCGCGATGAGCGCCAGCGGATTCCGTACCGAACGCGACAGCATGGGGGAGCTCAAGGTCCCCGCCGATGCCCTTTATGGCGCGCAGACCCAGCGCGCCGTGGACAATTTCCCGATCAGCGGCATTACGATGCCGTTTCCCGTGATCCGTGCGATCGGCCTGATCAAACGGGCGTGCGCCCAGGTGAACACCGAGTTCGGGTTGCTCGACCCGGATATCGCGGCATCGATCCGCGAGGCGGCGGACCGGGTGTGCGGCGGACAGATGGCCGGGCAATTCCCGATCGATGTCTTTCAGACGGGATCGGGTACCAGTTCCAACATGAACGTGAACGAGGTGCTGGCGCATGTGGCCACCGATATCGGCGGGCAGACGGTGCACCCCAATGATCACGTCAACATGGGACAGAGTTCCAATGACGTGTTCCCGACCGCGATTCACGTCTCCGCCTGTCTCGAAATCCATGAGCGTCTGCTGCCGGCAATGGAGCACCTGGCCGAGACGATCGAGCGCCGGGCCGAGGAACTGAACGGTTACGTCAAGACCGGCCGCACGCACCTGATGGACGCCATGCCGGTGACGATCGGGCAGGAACTGTCGGGCTGGGCCGCGCAGGTACGTCACGGTGCCGACCGGATCCGGGCGGCGCTGCCGCGTCTGGAGACCCTTACCCAGGGCGGCACGGCGGTCGGCACCGGCATCAACGCGCCCGAGGGCTTCGGACCGCGCGTCGCCGCCGAGCTGCGTTCGATCACGGGCGTGCCGTTCACGAGTATGGACAGCTACTTCGAGGGTCAGAGCAGCCAGGACGCCGCCGTCGAGATGAGCGGCCAGCTCAAGACCTACGCGACCAGCCTGATGAAGATCGCCAACGACCTGCGCTGGATGAACAGCGGACCGCTCGCCGGACTCGGCGAGATCGCGCTGGTCCCGCTGCAGCCGGGCTCCAGCATCATGCCGGGCAAGGTCAATCCGGTCATTCCGGAGTCGGTGGCGATGGTCGGGGCCCAGGTGACCGGCAACGACGCGACCATCACGGTGGCGGGTCAGTCCGGCAACTTCCAGCTCAACGTCATGCTGCCGGTGATCGCCTACAACCTGCAGCAGAGCATCGAACTGCTGACCAACGCGAGCGCCGTGCTGGCCGACAAGGCGATCGCCGGGTTCACCGTCAACGACGACAAACTGCGCGAGGCGCTGGATCGCAACCCGATCCTCGTCACCGCGCTCAATTCCGTGATCGGTTACGAACAGGGCGCGGCGATCGCCAAGAAGGCGTATGCGGATGGCCGTCCGCTGATCGAGGTCGCCCGGGAGATGACCGAGCTCTCCGAAGAAGAGCTGAAGTCACTGCTGGATCCGGCGCGGCTGACGGGGGGAGGGCTCGTCAAGTGAGCGCCGTTCGGCCCGTCGCGGTAGGCTCATGAGCCGGGCGGAAGGTATCCACGAATTCTGGTTCGGGGCCCTGGATGCCGCGGGGCGCCCGGAGCCTGATCGGCCCGGGCGCTGGTTCAGTCCCGACGAGGGCTTTGACGCCGAGGTGCGCGGGCGCTTCGAGGCCGACCTGCGCAACGCCGCCGGTGGGCGTCTCGGGCGCTGGGAGCGCACGCCGCGCGGTGCCCTCGCGCTGATCCTGCTGTTCGACCAGTTCCCCCGCAACATGTACCGCGGCACCGCGCGGGCCTTTCTGTTCGACGAGAGCGCCCGGGCGGTGCTCGACCGATCCCTGCCACCAGAGCGGCTCGACGCCCTCTGGCCGATCGAGCGGGTCTTCGCCTGGATGCCGCTGGAGCATGCCGAGGACCGGGATTGCCAGGCCCGTTCGGTCGAACTGTTCAGCGGACTGGTCGAAGCGGTCGATGCGTCCGAGCGTGATCGGTATGAAGAGTTCCTGCGGCATGCGCAACAGCACCGGGAGGTGATCGAGCGATTCGGGCGGTTTCCGCATCGCAACGCCGTCCTCGGGCGCGAGAGCACGCCGGAAGAACGCGAGTGGCTCGCCGGCGGGGCGCAGCGCTGGGGGCAGGCGTAGACGCTTGCCGTCATGGGCGGTCACCGTGTCAGTGGTGAACGCGTCGCAAAGAGTGTGACCTCTTCCCGGTCGTGGTAGAGCTGGTTCGCCAGCAGGCGCCCGTCGCCGGGCAGTGCGGCGGCGATCGTATCGACCTGACTGGAAACCGTCTGCCAGCGTTGTTTCATCGGCAGTTTGAGATTGACGATGGCGTGCCGGCAGTCGCCGCGGGACAACCATTCGGCCAGCAGTCGTGCGATCCGATGCGGCCGCTCGACCATGTCGCACACGAGCCAATCCACCGGACGCCGGGGCCGATACTGAAACCCGTCTTCGGCGCGATGGTCGACACCGGGATCCTCTATCAGGCTCTGCGCGAGGGGGCCGTTGTCGACGGCGCTGACCGTTACCCCGTAATGCCGCAGCAGCCACGTCCAGCCGCCGGGGGCCGCCCCGAGATCGACCGCGGTCCGTCCCGGACGCAGCCAGGTTGCGCGCTCGTTATCGCTCAGGAACCGGGCGATGGCCTCGTCCAGTTTGAGCACGGACCGGCTGGGTGCCTGACGGTGGGCCCGCAATCGGGGGATTCCGAGTGGCCAGGGCGCGGAATTGGCGGCGTCCGAAAGTCCGAGCAGGGCGGTACTGCCGTCCAGCAGCGCGCAATGCAGAACGGGTCCGCCGCGATCGGGCTGGAATCCCGGTCCGCGTGCGATCGCGGTCTCGAACGGACGGGCGAGGACGCGCGCGAGCCGGGCCAAAGGGCGACCGGCATCGGTGTCCGGGTATTCCATCCGGATCGCGCTTACCGGTTGCGGTATCACCGCCGCCGCGCGGGCCAGTGGCGCAATCCGGTCGTCGGGCGGCAAATCACGGCAGATCGCGAAACGCGCAAACCATTGGCGTATGAACACCAGTTCCCGGAAGGCCATGGTCCGCGCAAGTGTCGGCAGTTGTTCGGCAGGCGTGGGGTGGAACTCGACCAGGCCATCTCCAGTCCGACACCAGCCGGCGACGCCGGCGACCGCTGCGCGTTCGATCAGCTCGGCCGCACAATCCGACTCCATGCCCGCGCGGGTCCACGCACATACCGCGTCACTGGAGTCGATCGGCCACATCGACGGGACTTTGGCACAGGCACCTTGTCGATGCCATACGCGTGCGGCATGCGATCGGGTACGATACACGACGATCGGTCGGGGGATTCCGCATGACGACACCGGTTACGGCCATCTGTGCTGCGCTGGGCTCGACCAGGTGGTGGTTCCGGGGGTGCGCGTGGTCCGGTGCCGGCAATCACGAGACTGTACGCGCAACCGCACGATCCGTTGCGCATCGGTATCATGGGGCCTTCGACTGGCGCGCCGGTGTACGGATCGTCCGCCGCGGGCACACGGCTACCGCGGGTGATTGCTGCACGATCGATCCCGGTCCGCCGCAGTCTCCGGATGTCATCCAATCGAATTCAAAGGAGTTCTCATGACCGCATCAAAACGGAACGCAATTCTCGCCGTCGCCATGACCGCCGTGGTTGGCGGCTGCAGTTTCGTCACCGTCGACCCCGGCGCGAAGGACGTGCTTGTGCTCGAGGCCGCGCGCACGAAGGACTGTGATCGACTGGGGCAAACCCGCGTGTCGGTGGCCACGAAGATCGGGTTCATTAAACGTGGCAAGCCCGCGATCAGCGACAACCTCGAGGTCCTTGCGCGCAACAGCGCCGCGGAAATGGGTGGCGACACGATCACCCCGGAGACCGAGGTGAGCAATGGCAAGCAGACCTTCGGCATCTTCGACTGTGTGAAGTAATCCGGAATGGCGCCCGAGCGTATTCCGAACGCGCTGTCGATCGCCGGCTCGGATCCGTCCGGCGGCGCTGGTGTCCAGGCCGATCTGAAGGCGTTCTCGGCGTTGGGGGCGTACGGCATGTGTGCCCTGACGGCGCTGACGGCGCAGAACACCACCGGGGTTCGCGGCGTATCGGGCGTGGATCCCGCATTCCTGCGCGACCAGATCGACGCCGTCTTCGACGATGTCCGGGTCGATGCGGTCAAGATCGGCATGGTGGGCAGCGCCGCATCGGTACAGGTAGTGGCGGAGTGCCTGGAGCGTCACCGTCCCGGGGTCGTGATCGTGGATCCCGTCATGGTCGCCAAGAGCGGCGATCGCCTGATCGATGATGCGGCGGTTGCCGCCCTGCGGGATCGGTTACTGCCGCTGGCCAGTCTCGTCACCCCGAATCTGCCGGAAACCGCGGTCCTGCTCGGCGAGGAGGACGTACCGGCGACGGTCGAGGCGATGGAGGCGGCCGGTATGCGGCTGCTTGGAATCGGTGCGCGCGCGGCGCTGGTGAAGGGCGGGCACCTGGCCGGCGATGCGGTGACCGACATGCTCTGCGAGCCGACAGGCGCGCGGGCGTACGGATCCGAGCGCGTTCCTACCAGAAACACGCACGGCACCGGCTGCACGCTTTCGTCCGCGATCGCGGCGCTGGCACCCGCTTCGGCCACCATGGCGGATGCCGTCGATGCAGGTCGGCGCTATCTGGTGATGACGCTCAGGGCGGCCGACCGGCTGTCGGTCGGCCACGGACATGGTCCCGTGCATCATTTCGCGGACTTGTGGGCGAATGATCCAGCGCAACGCTGGCTGGGCGCTGAGCGACCGCTACAATCGACCGATTGACCATTCAGTGCCTGTCCGTTGCGCCTGAGCGGTCCGTTCACGGTGTGGGACATGAGCACACCTCGCGGAAGCGTCGGCGGTCGCCAGGTTCCGCACGGGTGTAGAGGGCGATCCTCTCGAAGGTGGCCGGGGCGTGGGCAGCGGGTCGGTCGATCCATGCCGCCAGTGCCCGCTGCCAGGCGGCGTCGGTCCGTCGGGGCGGTCGTCCGAGCGTGACGTGCGGGCGTACCGGCCGCTGTTCCGGGGCGAGTCCCGCCGCTGTCCGCAGCTCGTTGCGCCACTCCGCGATGAAGCCGGTGAGTGCGCTGTCATCCGTATCGGGGTCGAGATCCAGCCCCAGCGCCGACGGCCGGCGCGGCGAACCGAACAGCGCACGCGGCCCGATGGTCGCTGATAGCGGCAGCGCCTCGCGGATGTCGAGCGCTCGCCAGGCCTCGCGGGCGCACCGTTCGCCGACCGCGCCGAGGAAAGTGACGGTCACGTGAAGGTCCGCCGGCTCGAATGCACGCGTTCCCGCCGGCAGCCCCTGCAGTTCTTCCCGGGGCAGGGATTCAGGCGGGAATGGCAACGCGATGAACCAGTTTGCCTCCATGAGTGTGCTTCTCCACTGTGTGCCTGACCGGCTGCCCCTACTGTACGCTCACGGGGCGACTCGCCCGAACACGGGGAGAGCGTCACGCGGAGATGCCCGGGCTGGACCCGGCACATACCGTCGCGACCGGATGCTGCGGAGGTGGATATGGCATGGCGCTGGCTGCCATGGCGAGCGATCGTGCGCCGGGCGGCGCGCGCGTACGGCGTCATCGATCCGCTCCGAGTCATGGCTCGCCTGCGCCGGTTCTCGCAGCCATCGGAGGTCGCGGAACCACTGGAGCTGCTGCGTGCCGGACTGGTCTTCCACGCCCGCGGCCTGGTCAACACCAAGGCGATCCAGCACAACCTGGACTGGGTATGGCCGTACTGGGTCGTGCGTCAGTTCGATCCCGGCGATGCCTCGTTCATCCCGCGGGCCTTCTCGTTCTCACACGTCAATCTGACGCATCGCAACTGGACGGCGGTGGGCCTGCCGGACTGCCCGCACTATCCGATCGTCGACCCGCGCGGTCTATGGACACCACTGCACGATGGCTGGTCGATCGACTGCTGGATCCTGGCCGCCGACGGCAACCACCTGCTGCCGGGGCAGTGCGGTGAAGCGCAGCAGGTGCAGGATACGGACTCGGGACTCGCCGTCGACACGACGGTGAGCGATGGACCGCGACAGCTCAGGCTGCATGCAAGCGTCGAGCGGATCGATGGCCGTGCGTGGGCGCTGCTCGATATCACGGCCCGGGGTTCCTCCGGGGATCGTCTCGCGATCGCGGTGCGCCCCTACAATCCGGAGGGGATCCAGTTCATCGACGACCTGCACCGAGCCCCTGGCGGGGACGGCTTTCGGATCAACGACACAAGCGACATCGAACTGGATCCGGCGCCCACGGACCTGCGGTTCCGCAGCTACCGCCAGGGGGATGTGTTCCACGCGCTCGATGGTGACGTCACGGCGACCGGGGACGGCCTGCACTGCCCGGTCGGCATGGCGACCGGCGCCGCCCTGTATCCCATGCCGGATGGAGAGCGCCGTTTACGCGCCCGGGTCGCGCTCGACGATGCGCCCCTGCCGCACGGCCAGCGATGCAGTTGGGCCGAGGCCCATGCGGATGCGGCCACGGTCGAGATCCCGGACGCCGGCCTCCAGCGCCTGTTCGAGGCCGCCCGCACCAGTCTGGTCCTGCATTCGGTGGACGAGATCGTGCCGGGCCCCTACACCTATCGTCGCTTCTGGTTCCGTGATGCGTGTCTGATTCTCCACGCACTGCTGGCTGGCGGCTACATCGAACGCGCCCGCAGGGCGCTGGCGGGCTTCCCGGAGCGCCAGCGTGCCACCGGATATTTCCAGTCCCAGGAGGGCGAGTGGGACTCCAACGGGCAGGTCCTCTGGGCCTACGGCCGATTCCAGGCAATGACCGGAGAGTCACTGCCGGCGTCCTGGCTTGACGCGATTGAGCGCGGTTGCCGCTGGATCCGGCGCAAGCGCCTGCGGTTCGACGCCGGCGCCGGTATCGGCGGCCTGCTGCCCGCCGGCTTCAGCGCGGAACACCTGGGGCCAAACGACTATTATTACTGGGACGACTGGTGGGCGCTGGCGGGATTACAGGAGGCCGCTCGCGTGTTGTCGGACGCGGGACGGGAACATGCCGCCGGGCGCGCCCGACAGGAGGCGGAGTCGCTGCGGCAGGCAATCCACCGGAGTATCGAGCGGATTCCGCATGAGCGCAGCGGTGGCGGCATGCCCGCGGCACCCGAACGGCGCATGGATGCCGGCGCGATCGGCTCGCTGGTGGCGGATTATCCATTGCGCCTGCTGCCGCCGGCAGACCCATGGACCGTGGCGACGATCGATTATCTCGAGCGCGATTCCTTCTTCGACGGCGGTTTCTTCCAGAACATGATCCACTCGGGCATCAACGCCTACCTGACCCTGGACATCGCCCAGAGCCTGCTGCGTGCCGGACAGCCGGAGCGCGCGTGGCCCATGATCCGCAGGGTCGCCGAGCTGGCGTCCAGCACCGGTCACTGGCCCGAGGCCATCCATCCCCGAACGGGCGGTGGCTGCATGGGCGACGGCCAGCACGTCTGGGCGGCCGCCGAGTGGTTCATGATCATCCGCAGTCTGTTTGTCCGCGAGGAGGGCGAGAGCCTCGTGATCGGCAGTGGCCTGCCGCCCGAGTGGCTGCAAAGCGGTCAACGCCTGCGCTTTGGTCCGACCTGGACCGGCTGGGGGCGTGTGGATGTCGAGGTCGAGACCGCCGGTTCGAATCCACGGGTGCGCGTGTACGGGCGCTGGCATCACCGCGCACCCCATACGATCGCCTGTCTCCCGGGATGGATGGATACCCCGTTATCAGCGGACGGCACGGCGGTGGAGCTCTTGCCGGAAGCGCAATGAAAATCTGCATGCTGACCAATACCTATCGCCCGCACGTCGGCGGAGTGGCCGGTTCGGTGTCGACGCTGGTGGAGGAATGCCGCGGCGCGGGGCATGAGGTCCGCGTGGTTGCGCCCGGGTTCCCGGGGGACGAGCACGAAACGGAGCAGGGCATACTGCGCGTACCGGCATGGCAGCGTTTCAATGGCAGTGATTTCTCGGTGCCGGTCCCACTGCCGCACTTCCTCGCCTCGGAACTCGCTGATTTCCGGCCCGATATCGTCCACAGCCACCATCCGTTCCTGCTGGGCGACGCGGCGCTGCGATGGAGTTATGCCCACGACGTGCCGTTGATCTTCACCCATCACACGCTCTACGAGAACTACACCCATTACGTCCCGCTCGATTCGCCGGCCCTCAAGCGATTCGTGATCCACCTCGCCACGGCTTATGCGAATTGCTGTGACGCGGTCATCGCGCCGTCCCGGGGCATCGCCCATCTGTTGCGATCGCGCGGCGTGGCGTCGCGGATCGAGGTGATTCCCACCGGGATCGATA
Source organism: Halofilum ochraceum (assembly GCF_001614315.2). NCBI lineage: Bacteria > Pseudomonadati > Pseudomonadota > Gammaproteobacteria > Chromatiales > Ectothiorhodospiraceae > Halofilum > Halofilum ochraceum. Next base: position 245,825 of record NZ_LVEG02000005.1, on the reverse strand, counting down.
CGCGGGCGTTCGCCGACGCCGACGGCCCCGCGTTCCGCCGCGAGCGGGGGATACCCGGGGATGCCATGGTCCTGGGCCACGTCGGCCGCCTGGCACGGGAGAAGAATCTCGACTTCCTCGGTGAAAGCGTCGCTCACTGGCTCCGTAACGGCGAAAACCGCTGGTTCCTGCTGGTCGGCGATGGCGCGCGGAGCCAGGCACTGCGTCAGCTGTTCGACCGGGCGGGCGTAAGCCAGCGGGTGCTGATGACCGGCAAGCTGACCGGATCGACGCTGTGTGACGCCTACGCGGCAATGGACGCGTTCGCCTTCGCGTCGCTGACCGAGACCCAGGGCATGGTGGTCGCCGAGGCGATGGCCGCGGGCCTGCCCGTAATCGCTCTCGACGGGCCCGGGGTCGGGGATGTGGTCGTCGACGGAGAGAATGGCCGGCTTCTTGCTAAAGCGAGCAGTGTGGCGGATTTCGCCGCGAGCCTCGAACAGGGGATGGATGAATCCGTGCTCACCGACTGGGGTCCGGCCGCCCGGGAGACCGCGAAGGCCTTTGACCGCAGTACCTGCGCGCGCTCGGTCATGGAGCTGTACGCGGAACTGGGCGGCAGGCGCGTGCGGACCGGCCATGACTGGAGCTGGTGGGATCGTCTGCAGGGGCGAATCGAGGCGGAGTGGGAACTGATTTCCGCACGGGCGGATTCGGCCAGCGGCAGCTTTCGCGAGCGTGATCACAAAAACCGCTGACACGCCGAACACGTGCGGCACCCGCCTGGAACTCTGTGCATAGTGGTGTCTGGTGGGATTTACGTGTACGATTATTTAGTTAACGTGAAATATGGAATGTAATTGTAAATTACTGTTTATAAAGCGTTCTAGTTATGGTTAATGCTCGCGTTTCCTTAGTGGGCGCGCAAAGCCCTGCTGAATGGTTGATCGAGTGGGAGACGCCCGGGCGGTGCTTTACGGGCACGCGTTCGAGGGCATGGAAACCATGAGCCACCCGCGTTTATCCTGCGCACGGGATATCTCGCGCCAACCGGAGCAAGTGGATCGCAATGCAGCATTCCTGCGCATGTCAGAGCAGTCGCCGGAGTATCGGGCTCGTATTCGGACGGCTCGTGGACGAGAACCCGGAACTGGGAAACGCGATCGAGCGCTTCGGCTGGGAATGGGATGACGAGCTGGGCACGGCCGTCGCCGATGTCGGCCCCGGCACACGCTTCGACGGTGTTTCCGGGATTTTCGATCTGGTCGCCGGGCTCGTCGGCGAGCGCGGCGCGCGCGAAATCCGGGCGACCTGGCTGGAAGATACCGCATTGCGCGAGCAGACCGGGCGTCTGCTGCGTGCGGAACCCATGACCGAATTCGTCCCACGCCAGGACAGTCCGCTGGCCGGGTTGCTCGAGGCCCGTGCGCTGGAAACATGGTTCCAGCCCGTGGTCGACGGCCGCTCTGAAACCGTTGTGGGGCACGAGTGTCTGGTACGGGCCCACCATCCGGACGACGGACGTCTGATTTCCCCGGGGGAACTGATCGGCTGGGCCCGGGATGAGAACCTGCTGTTCATGTTCGACCGCGTCTGCCGGGAGATCCATATCGCCCGGGCCGCGGCGAGCGGGGTCGGCGACGACCACCTGTTCCTGATCAATTTCCTGCCGAGCGTGATCTATGAGCCGGAGTTCTGTCTCCGGACCACCGTGGGCGCGATCGAGGGAACCGGATTGCGCCCGGAGCAGATCGTCTTCGAGGTGGTCGAGACCGAGGCCATCGAGGACCACGATCACCTCCGAGACATCCTGTGCTATTACCGAAAACATGGTTTTCAGGCGGCGCTGGATGACCTCGGAGCCGGCTATTCCGGACTCTCGCTGATGGCGGATCTGGATCCGGACCTGATCAAGATCGATCGCGGTGTGGTCTCCCGTGCCGATCAGTCGGAAGGGCATGCCGAGGTCTGCCGTGCAATCATCGGGCTTGCCCGCTCCCGGGGACGCCGTGTGCTTGCCGAGGGGGTCGAGACGGCCTCTCAGCGCGATTTCATGCGGACGCTGGGCGTTGACATGATGCAGGGGTATTTCTTCGGTCGGCCGGCCGCGGAACCTGCGGCCGGATAGAGACCGGTCACCGCGGGATCGGATTGCCCTGAACCGGCAGCGACACCGCGGTCGCGGGTGGAGGTGCAGCCATGACGGTCGTGGATACGCTGGACTCACCGGCCGACCATGCAGTCGACGGCTGTGCGGGCGACGGCGAGCGCGAGCGTCTACAGCGCTACGCGCAGTGGTGGCACGCACACGGCGAAGCGATCTCCCGGGATGTGGATCGCGTCGGTGGGGCCCGTCTGCAGTTGCATGACCGGATCGGTCGCCGGATCGATCGGGTGTGCTGGTCTGCGGGCTATCGCGACATGCTGCTGCGCGGCTATGCCGAGGGCACGGTCGCGGCCACGCACGAGACCGGGTCGCTGTTGCCCGGCTATCGTGTCGGTTATGTCACGAGTTTCTTCGATCCCGGGCTCTACTGTCCCCACACGGTGTCGCTGGCGACGCTGGTCGCGCTCGAGAAGTATGGCGGCCCGGGCACTTCCGACTGGATCGGGCGTCTGACCCGACGCGACGGTTCCGTGTGGCAGGGCGCCACCTGGATGACCGAGGCCGCTGGCGGTTCCGATCTCGGTGCGGGCGTCGAGACCCGCGCCGATCCGGCCGGCGACGGCTGGCGCCTGACCGGAGAAAAGCATTTCGCGAGCAACGCCGACGCCGAACTCGCGCTGGTGGCGGCGCGCCCTGCAGATGCGCCGACCGGGGTACACGGCCTCGCGCTGTTCGCGGTCCCGCGCCTCGCCGCGGACCAGTCGCTCAATTTCCGGATCCGGCGCCTGAAAGACAAGATCGCGACCCGTTCCGTGGCGACCGGCGAGATCGGTCTCGAAGGCAGTGAAGCCCGTCCAGTCGGAGACCCGGGGCAGGGCATCTACCTCATCATGGAGGTGCTGAACGTCTCGCGGGTGGCGAACAGCATCGCCAGTGCCGCGTTGCTGCAGCGCGCACTGGCGGAGACCCTGGCGTTCGCGCGCGAGCGGATCGTCTTCGGCCAGCCGCTGATCGAACAGCCGCTGTTCCGGCGGCAATTCGAGGACCGGTGCCGGCGCTTCCGTGAGGCATCCGCGCTGGCCTGGGCCGCGGCCGGCGAACTCGACGCCGTCTGGCAGGAGACGCCGCCCTACAGTCAGCGTTATCACCGGTTCCGGCTGCTCGCCCACCTCGCCAAGTACTGGACGGCGGAGCAGGCGGTCGCGGCCGGGCGCTGGGCGATCGAGGCCCATGGCGGCAACGGGCTGATCGTCGATTACGGGATCGAACGGCTCCTGCGTGAGGCGCTGGTGCTGTCGGTCTGGGAAGGCACGCCCCATCGGCAGATGCTCGATGGCCTTGCCGTGATGGCCCGGGAAGGCGTGCACGAAGACCTGATCCGGTGGCTTGGCGACCCGGCCGGCGCCGACCGACAACGGGCCGACATCGACGCGCTGCTGGCACGTCCGCGGGCGGAGCGGGAGGCGGAGGTCGAGCCCGTGTTCCGCGGCTTCGCCGAATGGACCGCCAGCGCCCTGGCGGCGGCACGGTGAACGCTCAGTAACGCCGCTCGAACACGAGCTGCAACCCGCGGGCCGCGCCCGTATCCGCGCGTAGATGCACGCGGCCGCCATTGCCGGTCAGCAGACCGATGCCGACGAATCCCCCCGTGACCCGGTCCTCGCGGAAGCCGACCGTCGAGCGTGTAGCGCCGGTCACGCGCTCATCGCCGTCGAGCCACTGGGCCCGCAGACCGGCCCGGAGTTCGACGCGATTCCCCAGCGTGATCGCCGCCGCCGGCCGCAGGGTAGCGCTCCACCAGTCGAGATCGACCGTTTCCGTGCCGCTGCTGTCATCGGCCTCGGCGTAACCGACCCGTCCGCCGAGCTCCAGGCTCAGCCGCCGGGTGACAGCCCATCGCCCCAGGGCGTCGAGGCCGACAAAGTACCCGGCCGGGTCGAGACCCGCCGTCGTCGAACGTCCGCTCTGGCTGATCCCCTGACGACCGATGGACACGCCCAGGCGCACACCCGGCACCGGAGACTCGAACAGGGTGACGCCGATACGGCCGACCTCCAGCCGGTCGCCGGCGCTGCCATCGTCGTAGCGCACGTCGAGATCCGTGCGTTCGACGTGCAGGTTGATGCCGAGACCCGGTTGCGGGTCGCCGCCCACGGTACCGCCTATGCGCCCGCGTACCGACACGTCGGCCGCTGCCAGCGTGCTGAAGGCCAGCAGGCAAAACCCGATGCAGCCCAGGCGCCAGGGCGCCCGGCCGGAGCAGCCACCAGATATAGCGTTCATCCGTGCAGAATAGGCGCTTCGACGCGTATACTTCAACGCGCTTCAGTCGCTCCGGAACCCGACGCCATCCATGCAGTGTCCCTTCTGTCACCACGCCGAGACCCGCGTGATCGATTCGCGCCTCGCGAACGAGGGCGAGCAGGTTCGCCGGCGCCGTGAATGCGCGGCCTGCGGCGAACGTTTCACGACGTATGAGAGCGCCGTCGATCTGGCCCTGCCGCGGATCGTGAAGCGGGATGGCTCGCGCGAGACGTTCTCGGTGGACAAGCTCCGGGCCGGCGTGATGCGGGCCCTGGAGAAACGCCCGGTCGAAACCGTGGCGATCGACGCGGCCGTGGACCGCATCCGACGGCGCCTGCGGGCCAATGGCGAGCGCGAGATCGATTCCCGCCGCCTCGGCGACTGGGTGATGGAGGAACTGCGGCGCCTGGACCAGGTCGCGTATATCCGCTTCGCCTCGGTATACCGGGAATTCGAGGACGTGGCCGCCTTCCGTCAGGAGATCGAACGCCTGGAGCGTGAACCGGACCCGCGGGATGACACGCGCCCGCAGCTTGGCCTGCCGGGACTCGGAGAGGATGGCTGAGTCCATGGCCAGCGGCACCGACACCGCCTGGATGGCCCGGGCGCTGCGGCTCGCGCAGCGCGGTCTCTACACGACCGACCCGAATCCGCGCGTCGGCTGCGTGGTCGTGCGTGACGGCCGGGTGGTCGGTGAGGGCTTTCATGCGCGCGTCGGTGAGCCGCATGCGGAAGTGGCCGCGCTCGGGATGGCGGGTGAGGCCGCGGCCGGTGCGACCGTCTATGTCACGCTCGAGCCCTGTTGCCACCACGGGCGCACACCGCCCTGCACGGATGCATTGATCGATGCGGGTGTGGCGCGCGTCGTCTATGCCCTGCGGGATCCGAATCCCCGGGTATCCGGTGCCGGCGCGGGCCACCTCGCGGAGGCCGGGATCGCGGTCGAGCGACTCGATGCGTCCGCCCCGGATGCACGAGCGCTCAATATCGGGTTCGTGAAGCGGATGGCGACCGGGCGGCCGTGGATACGGATCAAGATGGCGATGAGCCTCGACGGCCGCACGGCGCTGGCCTCCGGCGAGAGTCGCTGGATCACCGGCGCGGACGCCCGCACGGACGTGCACCGCTGGCGCGCACGGGCCTCCTGTATTCTGACCGGCCGCGGCACGGTCGCCGCAGACGATCCCGCGCTGACGGTCCGCCTGCCGGAAGACGAGGCACCTTCCGCCATGCGTTCGCCCTGGGTCGCGATCGTGGACTCCGGCCTTACGGTTCCGCCGACGGCACGTCTGTTCGATCTGCATGAGCGGGTGGTGATTTTTACGCGCTCCGCGGAAACCGCCTCGGCGGCGGCCCTGCAGGCCCGCGGCGCCGAGATCGTGCCGCTGCCGGGCGACCGCGACGATCACGGCGTCGACCCGGCGGCGCTGTTCGCGGAACTGGGTCGGCGCGAGGTCAACGAGGTCCACGTCGAGGCCGGTCCGACGCTTTGCGGTCGCCTGCTGGAGACCAGCTATGTCGATGAACTCATCGTCTACATGGCGCCCCAGGTGCTTGGCGACAGCGCGCGCGGGCTGTTCGCCATAACCCCGCTGGCGTCGATGGCCGAGCGCACGCGGCTGCACCTGCGCGAGGTCCGCCACGTCGGCGGCGATCTGCGTATCCATGCATTGCCGCTGATCGATCGGGAGTAAGCACCATGTCCACCGTTGTCGCCGTTCGCCTCGGCTCCACGGCCTGTATCGCCGCGGACTCACTGACCACGTTCGGTGAGCAGAAACAGACCGCCCGCTACGACCGCTTCAGTGACAAGCTGCAGACGGTCGAGGACGGCGCCATGGCGATTGTGGGCAGCGCCGCGCATTCGCTCGTGCTCGACAGTGTGCTGCGCGAACGGCGCGTGCGGTTTGATTTACGTGACCGCCTGTCGATATTTGAATCCTTTCGGCGTCTGCATTCGGAATTAAAGGAACACTATTTCCTGAATCCCAAAGAAGACAACGGCGACGAGACCGATCCCTACGAATCCTCGCGGATCGACGCGCTCATCGCGGGCCCGGACGGCATCTTTGGTGTCTACGCCCTGCGCGAGATCTACGAGTACGCCCGTTTCTGGGCGATCGGCTCCGGCGCCGAGTATGCCCTGGGCGCGATGCATGCCTGTTATGGCGGCGCGGAATCGGCCGAGGCAGTGGCCGAAGCGGGGGTCGCCGCCGGCGCAGAGTTCGATGCGGGCAGCGGTCTGCCACTGACCCGCCGCAGTTTCAGGCTGCGCAATCCCGTTGTGGAGGAGTAGAGCATGTTTACCGGACTGGTCGAGGCCGTAGGCCACATCGCGCGGGTCGATTCGCACGGGCGCGACCGGCGCCTGCGCATCGAGCCCGGCGCGGAGCTGATGCGCGACCTGCAGCCCGGCGACAGCATCGCCGTCGCGGGGACCTGTCTGACCGCCGTTGACCCGGACGCGACCGGCTTCCATGCCGATGTATCCGCCGAGACACTGGCGCACACGAGCCTTGGCGGGCGGGGCGTGGGCGACCGGGTGAATCTGGAACGCGCATTGCTGCCCACCACGCGGCTCGGCGGTCACTTGGTCTCCGGTCATGTCGACGGGCTCGGCGAGATCGTCGGCCGCGAGGCGGACGGGCAGTCGTGGCGCCTGCTGATCCGGGTACCGGACACGCTCGCGCGCTACGTCGCACCGAAAGGGTCCATCTGCGTCGACGGCATCAGCCTGACGGTCAATGAGGTGGACGGGGCCGTATTCGGCGTCAATATCGTCCCGCACACGATGGCGATGACGACGCTCGCCGACTGCGCGCCGGGCGATCCGGTCAATATCGAGGTCGACCTGATCGCCCGCTACCTGGAGAGGCTGCTGACGGGCGGCGATGCGCCGGCCGCCGGTATCACGCGCGAAACGCTCGCGCGGACCGGATTCGCGGATGACGCGACCGACCCGAAAGCGCACTGAGGTCAGGGCGATTCGCCTACTGGCAACAACACCGCCCGCGGTGTAACCTGCCGCGCTCGCGCGACCGGCGCGGGCCGGTCCCGCAGTCAGCGCCATCGCCGTTGGCGGCCCGATCCGACGAGGGGAACATGCAGCTCGACCCGATCGAAGAGATCATTGAAGACATCCGCCGCGGGCGGATGGTCATCATCATGGACGACGAGGATCGCGAGAACGAGGGCGATCTCGTCATGGCCGCCGAGGCGGTCGGGCCGCAGGACATCAATTTCATGTCGATGCACGGGCGCGGTCTGATCTGCCTGACCCTCACGCGCGAGCGCTGTCAGCAATTGCGCCTGCCTCTGATGGTCAGCGACAACCAGGCGGCACACCGGACGAATTTCACGGTCTCGATCGAGGCCGCGGAGGGTGTGACGACCGGCATCTCGGCCGCGGATCGGGCGCGTACCGTCCAGGCCGCGGTCGCCGAGGAAGCGCGCCCCGAGGATCTCGTACAGCCCGGCCACATCTTCCCGCTCATGGCGCAGACCGGCGGTGTCATTACCCGGGCGGGTCACACCGAGGCCGGCTGTGACCTGGCGCGACTGGCAGGCCGCCACCCCGCGGCCGTCATCGTCGAGATCCTCAACGACGACGGCACCATGGCCCGGCGCCCGGACCTGGAGAAATTCGCGCAGCAGCACGGCATCAAGATCGGGACCATCGAGGACCTCATCCGCTACCGCATGCAGCATGAGAAGACGCTCGAGTGCGTAGCCGAAACGGAGTTCCCGACCCAATTCGGCGAGTTCCGGCTCTACGCCTATCAGGACACGATCGAGAACGGCCTCCATCTGGCGCTGGTCAAAGGGCATATCTCACCCGATCGACCGGTCAATGTGCGCGTGCATGTCGAGAACCTGCTCTGCGATACGCTTGGCGCGAAGCATGGCTGTGGCTGGCCCCTGCACGACGCCATGCAGCGCGTGGCCGATATGGAGGATGACGGCGTCGTCGTGATCCTGCGCAAGCCCGAAAACGCGCGCGACCTCGTGCAGCGTATCCATCAATATCAGATGTCGGGCGGGCAGCCTGAGCAGGAGCGCCAGCGCGAGGCCCCCGAAGACCTGCGCACCTATGGCATCGGCGCACAGATCCTGTCGGATCTCGGCGTGCGCCGTATGCATCTGATGAGCGCACCCAAGATTTTCCACGGCATCGCGGGCTTCGGTCTCGAGATCGAGGATTACATCACACACTAAGTAATCAGTGTAAAATACTGTTTCTCCATACGATTACGGGAATCCGCCGAATGACCGACCTCCGAACGATTGAAGGTGAACTGCAGCCGGGGCATGCGCGGATCGCGCTGGCCGTGACCCGGTTCAACGGGTTCATCACGGAGTCCCTGCTCAACGGCGCGGTCGATACGCTGCGCCGCAGCGGGATCGATGATGACGCCATGACCGTGGTTCGCGTGCCCGGTTGTTACGAATTGCCGCTCGTCGTCGATCGCCTCGCGGGCAGTGGCAGTTACGACGCGGTGGTCGCGCTCGGCTGCGTCATCCGCGGCAGTACCGCGCATTTCGATTACGTCGCCGGCGAGTGCAGCCGCGGTATCGGCCAGGCCATGCAGCGTCATGGCATCCCGGTCGCATTCGGCGTATTGACCACGGATACCATCGAGCAGGCGCTGGAGCGCGCCGGCACCAAGGCGGGCAACAAGGGGGCCGACGCCGCGGGCAGTGCGCTCGAGATGATCAGCCTGATGCGGCAACTCTGAATACGATGAGCGGATCCCGACAGCGCGCCAGCAGCGGACGGCGCCGCGCCCGCCGATTCCTCGTCCAGGCCCTGTATCAGTGGCAGGTGTCCGGCGACGATCCCGACGACGTACTGATTCAGTTCGTCGACGGCCGTAACCTCGGCAACGCCGATGTCGAATACTTCCGCGACCTGATGCGGGCCATTCCCGCCGACGTGGACGCGCTGGACGCGCAGATCGCGCCACTGCTCGAACGCTCGGTGGCGATGGTCGATCCGGTCGAGCGGGGCATTCTCCGCCTGGCCTGTTACGAGTTGCGCGATCGCCTCGAAGTACCGAGCCGGGTCGTGATCGACGAATCCGTGGAGCTGGCCAAGGCCTTCGGCGCCGAGCAGGGGCACCGCTTCGTCAACGGCGTGGTCGATCGCCTGGCCCGGCGCCTGCGGCCGCGCGAGTTCGGGCGAACCAGCTGACCCACGCGGTCGAATGGGGCGGAACCGTCATGGCCGACGAATTCGATCTGATCCGCCGCTACTTCGCCGGGCTCACGCCCGCTGGCGACGACGTGCTCCGGGGACCCGGGGACGACTGCGCGCTGCTGCGCCCGCCCGCGCACAGCGATCTCGCCGTATCGATCGACACGCTGGTCGAAGACGTCCATTTCCCGGCCGCGACCGCGGCCGGCGATATCGGCTGGAAGGCCCTGGCCTGTGGGCTGAGCGATCTCGCGGCGGCGGGGGCACGACCCGCCTGGTGCCTGTTGTCGCTTACCTGTCCGGGCGTCGACGAGTCATGGCTGGCCGCTTTCGCCGACGGGTTCGGCGCGCTGGCCAAGCGTGAAGGGATATCACTTGCCGGCGGCGATATGAGCCGGGGCGGTCTGAGCATCACCGTCCAGGTCGCCGGTTACGTCGAATCCGGCACGGGGCTGACACGGGCGGGGGCCCACCGCGGCGAAGGGGTATTCGTTTCCGGTTGGCCTGGCCGCGCGGCGGCTGGGCTCGCGCGGCGTCTCGCGTCGACGGACGAGCCTGGCGATCCCCTGGTCACGGCGCTGAACCGGCCGGAGCCGCGGACCCGACTCGGCCCGCAGCTGGCCGCCGCCGGCGTAAGCGCCTGTATCGATGTCTCGGACGGGCTTGCCGCCGATCTCGGTCATATCCTGGCCGCCAGCGGCGTGGGCGCGGAACTCGACGCCGGCGCGCTGCCGGTCGCGCCGGAACTCGCCGCCGCCGGTTCTCCGGATCAGGTGCGTGCGTGGCTGCTTGGCGGCGGCGACGATTATGAGCTGTGCTTCACGGGACCGGATGACCTCGATGTCGATCGCCTGACGGCGATGGGGGGCGTGCCGGTAACCCGGATCGGACGGACCTCCGCCGCCGAAGGTCTTGCACTGGTCGAGCTGGATGGGGGCCGTTCATCGCTGGCCGAGATAGCGGGCTATCGACATTTCGGATCCTGATCCGTCAATGATAAAAAATCGAAATTGAATCGCAAAAACAGGTTCTTACCAATACAAGTTAAGAATAGACCTGAATGATTATTCGCCCCGAGCGGCCGCCGTGATGGTCGCCCGCGAGTCGGCCGACCGCGCCGCCGGGGACAACCAGAACGCGACCCGGGAGTCACCATGTCGAACCCGAGTGCGGCCAGGCCGACCCATCTCCGCGACCCCCTGCTGTTGCTGGCGCTTGGATTCGGATCCGGCCTTGCACGGCGCGGGCCCGGGACCGCCGGTACGGTCGTCGGTGTGGGGCTCTATCTGCTGATCGCGCCGTTGCCGGTCGCGGCTGTGGTCGCGCTCACCGTGGTCGTCGCGGTGGCCGGTATCCCGTTGTGCGGCTATGCGGCGCGACGGCTGCGCGTGCACGACGATCCGGCAATCGTCTGGGATGAGATCGCGGGTTATCTCGTCACCATGCTCCTGCTGCCGGGCGGATGGCCGTGGGTCATCGCCGGTTTCGTCCTGTTCCGGCTTTTCGATATCGCCAAGCCATGGCCGATCGGCTGGCTGGATCGCCGGGTGAGTGGCGGTACGGGGATCATGGTCGACGATATCCTCGCCGGCGCCTTCGCCTGTCTGGTGCTCCATCTGGTCCGCCTGGCGATCGCCTGACCCGCCCGGTGGGTGTATACGGGTCAGGGCAGGGGCCAGCCGAAATCGCTTAACAGGCTGCGCAGCTGAATCAGGGGTAGACCGATCAAAGCGGTGGGATCGTCGCCGTGCATCCGTCGAAACAATACGATCCCGTAGCCCTCGGATCGGATGCTGCCGGCGCAGTCCCAAGGCGCCTCCGCGGTCAGATACCGCTCGATCTCGTCGTCGCCGAGATCGCGGAAATCCACCGTGTAGTCCACACGCACGCAGGCCTCGCGCCCGCTGGAACTGTCGATCAGGGCCAGCCCGGTGTGAAAAACCACACTGGCGCCACTGCTCGCGCGAAGCTGCTCGAAGGCGGTCTCGTGGTTGCCGGGCTTGGTCAGGATCCGATCGCCGAGCGCTGCAACCTGATCGGACCCGATCACGATGGCATCACGCTCATGGTCGGCTACGCTGGCCGCCTTGTCGCGCGCGAGCCGGGTCACCAGGTCGGCGGGTCCCTCGCCGGGCCGCGCCGTCTCGTCACAGTCGGGACGGACGGTCTCGAATGGCACCCGCAGCCGCTCCAGCAATTCACGGCGATAGGGGGACGTGGAGGCAAGGAGCAGTCGCTGCGCGGTCATGGCGAATCCGATTACCGGAAGGGCGTGTGGTCGGGTCCCGGTAGCGGCGGCACCGGAGCGCCGGAGCCTAACGGAGGCCGGCCCGCGCGGCAATATTCAGTCCATCCAACTGACAACACCCTGCGCAACGGATCATCCCGGGTATCCGAGCCGGTTCGCTTTGACACGCGCGGCCTGGCACCGTAGCATCCACCGGCTTATGTCCGAGCGTTTGCCCGTTCATGTCGACCCGCTGATACTGGCCGATCGCGGCCGTGCGCTGTCGGGCACCGTGCCCGTATCGGCCTGCAAGCGTCTGGTCCACTGGCTCGATTCCGGCGAGGGCGAATTCGCGGCCGAGCTGCAATTCGGGCGCGACGAGAATCAGCGTCGGGTGCTGACCGGCCGTGTCCGCGGCCGTGTCATGCTGACCTGTCAGCGCTGCCTCGGTGCATACGCGCTGGACCTCGATCTGCCGATCGGGGTCGTGCTCGTCGACAGCGAGGCCGAAGCGGAGACACTCCCGGAGGAGGTCGACGCCCTGGTGGTCGGCAACGGGGCGACGATGCACACGGTCGACATGATCGAGGACGACCTGATCCTCGCGCTGCCCCTGATCGCGAAATGCCCGGATGCCTCCGATTGCGCACCGGCGGTCGAGGTCTTCGACAGTGAGCGGATGAGTGGGCAGGATGCGGGTACCCAGCGTCCGTTCGCGGATCTCGACGATCCCGGCGACGCTGACAACAGTTGATAGTGATTGATGGAGATCGATTCCCATGGCGGTACAGAAAGGGCGTAAGACCCCGTCGAAACGCGGTATGCGGCGGGCACATGACAGTCTCGGCGGGCCGACGCTCTCCACTGAGCCGACGACCGGCGAGCAGCACCGGCGCCACCACGTCTCGGCCGAGGGCTATTACCGCGGCCGGCAGGTCGTGGAAAGCCGTGACGACGACGAAGACGAAGACTAAAAGGCCGCTCGGCCCCGCTCACCGGGGCCGCCAGTCCGTCCCGCGATGAATGAACCCACGCGCATGACCATTGCGCTCGACGCCATGGGCGGCGATCACGGGCCGCCCGTGGTCGTGCCGGCCGCATTGAGCGCGCTTTCGCGTCACCCGAACCTCGAACTCGTGCTGGTCGGGGACGAGGCGGTGCTGCGTGCTGAACTGCCGGGCAGCGGAGACAGCCGCATGGAGCGGCTCCATATCCGGCATGCGTCGCAGACCGTCGGCATGGATGAGCCGCCGGCGCAGGCACTGCGTCTGAAGAAAGACTCGTCGATGCGGGTGGCGCTGGACCTCGTGCGTTCGGATCAGGCCAAGGCCTGCGTCAGCGCCGGGAACACCGGCGCGCTGATGGCGACGGCCCGCTATGTCCTCAAGACGCTGCCGGGGATCGATCGGCCCGCGATCATCACCGCGATCCCGGCGCTGCAGGGCCATACGCACATGCTCGATATCGGCGCCAACGTGGACTGCACGGCGGAACACCTCGCCCAGTTCGCGACGATGGGGGCCATCGTTGCTTCGGCCGTCGACAACATCGACAATCCCCGTATCGGGTTGCTGAACGTCGGCGCCGAGCAGATCAAGGGCAACGACCAGGTCAAGCAGGCGGCACGTCTGCTTGCGGCCGGCGACCTGAACTACATCGGCTATGTCGAGGGTGACCAGATCTACGGTGACCGGGCCGACGTGGTCGTCTGCGATGGCTTCGTCGGCAACGTATCGCTGAAGACGAGCGAAGGGGTCGCGCGGATGATCAGCCATTACCTGCGCGAGGAGTTTCGGCGTACGCTGCTGAACAAGCTGATCGGCCTGATCGCGCTGCCGGTCCTGAACACGCTGCGCCGCCGGATCGATCCGCGCCGCTACAATGGGGCCAGCCTGCTCGGTCTGCAGGGCATCGCCATCAAGAGCCATGGCGGTGCGGATGCGGTATCGTTCGGCAACGCCATCGACATCGCCGTGCTGGAGGTGCGCAAGGACGTGCCCAATCGCATCGATCGTCATATCGAAGAACATCTGCCTCAGGGAAACCCTGCGTGACATTTGCGCGGATCACGGGAACCGGCAGCGACCTGCCGGAGAAGGTGCTGACCAACGCCGATCTCGAGGCGATGGTCGACACCAATGACCAATGGATCCGCGAACGCACGGGTATCCGGCAACGCCACATCGTCGCACCCGACGAGGCCACGGCCGACCTCGCCGAGCGGGCAGCGCGGCGGGCACTGGAGGCGGCCGATCGGCGGGTCGGGGACATCGACCTCATCATCGTCGCCACCACCACGCCGGATCGCGTCTTTCCCTCCACCGCCTGCCTGCTGCAGCAGCGCCTCGGGATTCACGGCTGCGCGGCGTTCGACCTGCAGGCCGTGTGCACCGGGTTCGTGTACGCGCTCGGCGTGGCCGACAAGTTCATCCGCTGCGGCAGCGCACGTTGCGCGCTCGTGATCGGTGCCGAGACGATGTCGCGCATCATTGACTGGACCGACCGCTCCACCTGCGTACTGTTCGGCGATGGCGCCGGTGCGGTCGTGCTCGAGGCATCCGACGAGCCGGGGGTTCATTCCTCCCACCTGCATGCCGACGGCCATTATTCTCATCTGCTGCACGTACCGAAGGGCGTCGCGACGGCACCGGGCGAGGTCGCGGCGGCGCGCACGTTCGTGGAGATGAAGGGCAACGAGGTGTTCCGCGTCGCCACCAACACGCTCGGCCGCATTGTCGACGAAACACTCGCTGCCAATGGCCTGAACAAGAGCGATATCGACTGGCTGGTGCCACATCAGGCAAACATCCGTATCATTGAGGCGACCGCGCGCAAGCTGAAAATGTCGCTCGACCACGTCATCATCACGGTCGACCGCCACGGCAATACCTCGGCCGCCTCGGTGCCCCTGGCACTCGATCAAGGCGTACGCGATGGCCGGATCAAGCGCGGCGACATGCTTCTGCTGGAAGCATTCGGGGGCGGATTCACCTGGGGGTCCGCACTCGTCACGTACTGACCCGTGCACTGATAACACCACCTTCTGCGGGTCTGTTCCGGGCCAGCTGCAGAGCAAGCGCTCGCCGGCCATGCCGTGTCGAGACGCACGCCGCGCTGCAGACATGCCTTACCAGGGCGCTGACGAGGCTCCGCCAGGAGGCGGGTCAGTACTGAATCCAGCGGGCGGGGCGGATGCATGAAGTCGAGGGTCCTCATTGCCGACGATCACGAACTGGTCCGCACGGGGATCCGTCGTCTGCTTGAAGATCTCGGGTGCGAGATCGTCGGCGAGGCCGCCACCGGCGAAGAGACGGTGGATCGCGTGCGCGAACTGCATCCCGACATCGCACTCATCGATATCCAGATGCCGGGTATCGGCGGGCTCGAGGCGAGCCAGCGGGTGCGGCGTTTCGAGCCGGATTGCCGCGTCATCATCCTCACCGCG
This sequence comes from Halofilum ochraceum, assembly GCF_001614315.2. NCBI lineage: Bacteria > Pseudomonadati > Pseudomonadota > Gammaproteobacteria > Chromatiales > Ectothiorhodospiraceae > Halofilum > Halofilum ochraceum. The sequence goes on along the minus strand of NZ_LVEG02000005.1, from coordinate 230,569 downwards.
CACAGTGAGGGGCCGTTGCCGCGGGCACTGCTGGAAACGGGCGTGGCCGGCTTCCTGACCAAGGGCTGCGCGTTCGAGGAGATGCAGGAGGCGATCACCCGCGTCGCGGCCGGCGAACGCTACGTCAGCCAGGATGTGGCGCAACGCCTCGCGCTGGATGCCGTCGCCGGCGGTGAGAGCAATCCCTTCGACCGTCTCACCGGGCGCGAACTGCAGGTCGCGCTGATGCTGGTCTCCGGAGAGACGAACCGCGATATCTCTGGCGCGCTGCGGCTCAGTCCGAAAACCGTCACGACCTATCGCCAGCGGATCCTCGCGAAACTCGAGGTCCGCACGCTGGCGGATCTGCTGCGGCTTGCTATCCAGTACAACCTGACCGCCCCCGATCAGACCGCATGAACCACCGCGACGACCGCGACCGCACGGGCATCGCTTTTGACCCGGGATGCCGGGCCTGTCCCCGTCTGGCGGCCCACCTCGACGCCGTTCGCGCGCGGCATCCCGATTACCATTGTGCGCCGGTGCCCGCATTCGGGGATCCCGACGCCCGGCTGCTGATCGTGGGTCTGGCGCCCGGCGAGCACGGCGCCAACGCCACGGGGCGCCCGTTTACCGGAGACTACGCCGGTCAGCTGCTCTACTCGACGCTGTACGCGTTCGGGTTCGCCAACGCGCCGGTGTCCAGCACCGCGGACGATGACCTGCGACTGACGGACTGCCGCATCACGAATGCCGTAAAATGCCTCCCGCCCGGCAACAAACCGACCGGTGCCGAAGTCCGCGAATGCAACGGCTTCCTGCAGGCCGAGATCGCGATGCAGCCGCCGTCGGTACTGCTCGCGCTCGGCCGGGTCGCCCACGATGCCACGCTGCGGGCCCTCGGCCTGCGCCAGCGCGATCACGTCTTCGGCCATGCGGCCGTGCATCGGCCCGAGGGCCTGCCGGTCCTGATCGACTCCTATCATTGCAGCCGCTACAACACGCAGACCCGACGCCTCACAGAGTCGATGTTCCACGACGTGTTCCGCACCGCGCGGGCGCATCTCTGAGACCGTGAAAGTATTCTGCGGCAGCGCGGTCGCAGCGCCATTGAAATCGGATGCGCCGCCCCCAGGATCGGAACGATGACGGGTGAACAGGACAATACCGCCGGATTCGACGCGAAGGCGTTCCTGCGCACGGTGACCACGCGGCCCGGCGTCTACCGCATGCTCGACGAGCGGGGCACCGTGATCTACGTGGGCAAGGCCGCCAACCTGCGCAACCGCCTTGCCAGCTATTTCCGGGGCGATCCGGGGTCGACCAAGACGCGGATCATGGTCTCGCACATCGCCGACGTGCAGGTCACGGTGACCCACACCGAGGCAGAGGCCCTGCTGCTCGAACATACGCTGATCAAGGAGCACCGCCCGCGCTACAACGTCCTGCTGCGCGACGACAAGAGTTACCCGTACATCTACCTGTCGACCCAGGACCACTATCCGCGTCTGGCCTTTCATCGCGGCAGCACGCGCGGACCCGGCAAGTATTTCGGTCCGTATCCATCGCCGACGGCCGTGCGCAGCACGCTGTACCTGATGCAGAAGGTGTTCCGCGTACGCCAGTGCACCGATTCGTATTTCAGCAACCGTTCGCGCCCCTGCCTCCAGTACCAGATCGGGCGCTGCACGGCGCCCTGCGTGGGCTACATCTCCGAGGAGGAGTACGCCCGCGACGTCGAGCACGCGCGCCTGTTCCTCGAAGGACGCGAGACCCAGGTGCTGGATTCGCTGGTCCAGCGTATGGAGGAGGCGTCGGCGCAACTGGATTTCGAGACGGCGGCACAATACCGGGACCGGATCCAGGCGATCCGGCGTGTGCGCGAGCGTCAGCACGTCAGCGGGGAGGGCGGTGACCTCGACGTGGTCGCGTGCCGCACACAGGCCGCCCAGAGCTGTGTGACGGTCTTTTTCGTGCGCAACGGGCACAACCTCGGGAACAAGACGTTCTTTCCGCGCACGCCCGACGACGCCGCCGAGGAGGACGTTCTCTACGCGTTCCTCACCCAGTTCTACCTGGAGCATGACGTGCCGTCGGAGATCCTGCTGTCGCACGCGGTCGACGACGCCGATGTGCTCGCCGAGGTACTGCGTGAGCGCGCGGGGCACCGGGTCACGCTGTCCTCGCGTCTGCGCGGCGAGCGCCGCCGCTGGATGGATCTGGCCCGCTCCAACGCCGCCGATGCCCTCGGCAGCCGACTCGCCTCGCGCGCGGGCATGGCCGCCCGGCTGGATTCGCTCTCCTCTGTGCTCGGACTGGATACGCCGCCGGGCCGGATGGAATGCTTCGATATCAGCCACACCCGGGGAGAGGCCACGGTCGCATCGTGCGTGGTTTTCGGTCCTGAAGGGGCATTGCGGCGGGAGTACCGCCGCTTCAATATCGAGGGTATCGAGCCCGGCGATGACTACGCCGCCATGCGCCAGGCCGTCCAGCGGCGTTACTCGCGTCTGCAGCGCGAGGATCGGCCGCTGCCGGATGTCGTGTTCATCGACGGTGGCAAAGGCCAGCTCGGCCAGGCGCGGGAGGTGCTGGACGAACTCGGTATCGGGGCGGAGGAGCTGCTGCCGGTAGGCATCGCCAAGGGACCGGAGCGCAAGCCGGGCATGGAAACCCTGTACATCGGCGATACCCTGAACGAGCGCCACCTGGCGGAAGACACGCCGGGGCTGCACCTGATCCAGCAGATCCGGGACGAGGCCCACCGCTTCGCCATCAGCGGCCATCGCGGGGCACGCGCCAAGAGCCGCAACCGCTCGGTCCTCGAGGACATCCCCGGGCTGGGCCCCAAGCGTCGGGCACAGCTGCTGAAACACTTCGGCGGCCTGCAGGGGGTACGCAAAGCGGGTGTCGAGGATCTCGCGGCCGTACCCGGTATCAGTACGAAACTCGCCCGCATCATTTATGATGCGACCCATGGCTCGGGCTCTGGAGCTCCCTGAATGCAACTGACGCTGCCAACCGTCCTCACGCTCGGACGTCTGGTCCTGGTACCCGTCCTCGTACTGCTGTTCTATCTGCCGTTCGAGTGGGCGGGGCCGGCGGCCGCGGTGGTATTCGCCCTGGGGGGATTGACCGATTGGCTGGACGGTTATCTGGCGCGGCGCCTGAATCAGTCGTCTTCGTTCGGGGCGTTCCTCGACCCGGTCGCCGACAAGGTCATGGTGGCCATCGTCCTGGTGATGCTCGTCCAGGCGAACCCGTATATCTGGATGGCGCTGCCGGCCATGGTGATCATCGGCCGCGAGATCGTGATCTCGGCGTTGCGCGAGTGGATGGCGGAAATCGGCCAGCGCGCGCAGGTCGCCGTCAGCTCCCTGGGCAAGATCAAGACCGTGGCCCAGATCGCGGCGCTCCTGCTGATGCTGTATCATGACCCGATAGGGGCGCTGCCGACGTTCCTCGTGGGGGTCGCGCTGCTGTACCTGGCCGCGGTGCTGACGCTCTATTCGATGGTCGTTTATCTGCGGGCGGGCTGGTCCGCGGCCAATCGGGCCGAAGAAGAGGCGGCATCCCCTTGACAGCGACGCGGCACTGAATAGAATGGCGCTCGCCATGCGGGAATAGCTCAGTGGTAGAGCACAACCTTGCCAAGGTTGGGGTCGCGAGTTCGAATCTCGTTTCCCGCTCCAGATTTCCGAAAAACCTCGGCAGTCCCGGGGTTTTTTTGTTTCCGGCACACGGGAAGGTGCCGGGGTAGCAGGGGGCCGGGAAGCCCCGCTACAGTATGAGCCCCGGCCAGGTGGCAGAGTGGTTATGCGACGGCCTGCAAAGCCGTTCTACGTCGGTTCGATTCCGGCCCTGGCCTCCACCAATCTCTCCCGATCCCAGCAGCGTGACACGGCTCTACGGACCCGCCCGGATGGCGGAATGGGTAGACGCAAGGGACTTAAAATCCCTCGGCCGCAAGGCCGTGCCGGTTCAAGTCCGGCTCCGGGCACCATTCCAAAAGCGGGAAAATCAATAAGTTACGCGTACACTGTGTGATGCGGGGATAAGGCGGTGCCGCCGTCCCTTCGGTCGCCGAATACGCTCTAATACGTTGAATTCCGTGCGGATACGCGGGCCGGTGCCCCCTCAATGCCCCCTCGTGGGCGCGCGAATAAATACCTCCGAAATCAACCAACGGAGGTATACATGCAATCCACGAACAACAAATCCGCCAATCCATTTTCGCGCCAGGCCAAGGCGGACCTTGAGCCGAACCACGAGATTTCCCAAAACGGGCTAATTTGGCGCAAGCTGGCCGACGGCAGCGACGGAGTCTGGCGCTACGACATCCGGGTGTCTGGCCGCCGCCGCAAAGGCACATTGGGGCGTGAGCACCGCGACGGGATGACTTTGTCCCAAGCGCGACGCATGCTCGAGGAGGTCCGCGCGCAAGCGGTTCTAACGGCGCCAGCAGGTCGGCGTGGGGGAACTCCTAACGCCCCCCCGATGTTCGAAGAAGCCAGTCGCGGCTTTCTGGAGTGGAGTCGGGTTACCCACGCGGACTACAAACATAACGCCGAGCGCATGAAGGCGCGGCTCCTGCCTCGATTCGGCGGTCACCGTCTCGACCATATTACTGTCGGCGATGTAGAAGCGTACCGGACTGATTTGCTGGCCGAGGGACTCTCGAAATCAACGGTCACACGGATAACGAGTCTTTTGTCGTGCGTGTTCCAGCACGCGCGCCAATACGATGGAACGATCGAGAATCCAGCAAGAGGTGTACGCGCGTTTCGCCCAGAACCGAAGGAAGCAAGGATTTTCACTGAGGAAGAGTCCCGCTCCCTTTGGAAAGGCTGCAAATCGGCTTCGGAGCGAGCATTGGTCGGTTTAGGCTCGTACGCGGGGCTGCGCGCAAGTGAGGTTCTCGGATTGCAGTGGCGCCACATCGACTTCGACGCTTCCATAATTCAAATCGCCCAGACCGCACAGCGGGGAACTGTCCATAGCACCACCAAAAGCGGGCGCCAACGTAGAGTGGCAATGTGCGACGCCCTCCGGCAGCTGTTACTGCAACTATCCGCAGTCTCGAATGCGAGCGGTCAGGGAGACTTTCTGTTTCCCGGTCGAAATCCGGAGCGCCCCATGTACCAACTGCAGGAAACCTTTAAGCGCATCAAGAAAGCTGGAGGCGTTCCGGACGCTCCCAGTTTTCACGGACTACGCCATACATTTGCGACGCGCGCGCTCGACGGCGGACTCCCTGCATACCAGCTGCAAAATCAGCTTGGACACAGCACGATCCAGATGACGATGCAGTATGTCCACTATAGGGCTGAGGATGTCGCACAAGTCAAGGCAGTCTTGGACCGCCTATGAACATCACTACGTACCAATGATCGCCACCGGCAACAGGGTATCGTTCCCTTGATACCCTGTTGCCGTGGCAACCTCCCCATCAGTGCCAAGTTGGTTCAGAAAAGGGCGGAACCTTGGTCTCGCTCATCTTCCACGGAAGGCACCTACCGTGATCGTCGATGCAATCATCGAATCCTGCCATGCAGCCCCATACCGTGCAGTGGCGGTAGGGGTGGGCACGCGTCGTTCCGCTTACTCCATCCATGAAAAGAGAAACTATCATTGAATTCGCACTCCTCTGAGCGGGTCTGTACAAATAACCAGTGCATCGGGAGAATTGAGGCCTGAAGCGGGAAAATAGGGCCGTGCGCTGTCTCCCCCCTTCGAGGTAGCCTTCCAGTTAGCCATGGGGCGCCTGATTTGGGAAGCGGAGGCGAAGTCTCGGGGCGGGTAATAAATTCACGATTGACGGCGATGTGCCATGTTCAATGACGGCCGCTCGCCGAAGATTAACGCCTGGTGGGCGACTTACGAATGCTCGATTTTATAACCATCATCGTGACGAGTTCCGTGGTCGCGTCGATCGTCGGCCCTGTTGTCAACGAAGTATTGATGGTACGGCGAAACTGGCCGTCGGAGCGTTTGGCCGCGTTGAACGCTGCGGTAGGGCTGGAGGGTTACGCTTTGCATTGCGCAGACAAGGTAGCGGATCACCGGACCGCAATCGACTCGGCCGGGGCTGCGGGCGATCTCATTAGCGGTGTACCAGAACTCCCAGAAATACCAGTTGTTGCAGCCTTCGTGAAACGCGAGAGAGCGCGCGTGGCGGACAGATTGGCGTCGTTCCCGCAAGACGTTAGACAGGCAGATCAAGCCGCCGCCTTCTGGTGGGATCTGGTCAGCGATATGGACTCGGCTCGTAATGAAGCAGTAAAGCAGACGGCGTGCGTTGGTCTGCAAGCGCTAGAGTTGGCGCGGAGCCTTCGCGAAGCGTTCACTCTGCCGCGACGAGATCTCGTGTTCGGTGAGTACAACGTCCGAACGACGCTGGAGAGGGAGGCATCCGTCAATGTCGATTAGTAGTTCGATGCGCAAGGAATCACTGCAACCGACGCGGCAACCGCTACGTGCTTGCGGGACCGCTGAGCCTTTTTGTTGAGTTTAAGAGAGAGCGCAGTGTCCAAGACCTTCCGAATCGTGATTCTCGGCGCTGGTTTTTCGAAACCTGCAGGTCTCCCGCTCGGTGATGAGTTGTTCGCGAAGGTTCGAGAGGTAATCAAGCGACGGTACGGGATAGATAATCCAATTGAACGCGACCTAATCCGTTATGCAACTTACATCAAAGACTGCGAAGGAATATCCGTTACGATCGACTCCGTCGATTACGAACAATTTATGGGGTTCTTGGATATAGAACACGTCCTCGGGCTTAAGGGAAAAGATACATGGAGTGATGAGGGAAACGAATCCCAGTTGATGATCCGACAAGGGATCGCCGAAGTGTTAAATACTGCTACGCCGAAAGAGGTTCCGTCACTGTACCGAGAATTTGCGCGACGCCTAAACCCAGACGACGTAATCTTTACATTCAACTATGACACGTTACTTGAGTGTGCTCTTGAAGCTGAAGAAATTCCGTATCGGCTATTCCCAGAGCGTTTCTCGGAGATCGGTTGGGCGTCTAATACGATCGATGACTCTCGTGAAGAAGTTGTTGTTATAAAACTACACGGCTCTATTGATTGGTTTCATCGTGCACCGTATGAAAGGAAGGTAGAGCATGCTCAATCGTGCCCGATGCCTTATACCGTTAAGCATGCGGTTTTCGGGGAGCGATCAATAGTCGATGCAGTTCCACTGACAGATGGTCCAAGAGAAGAAGGAGACCATTTGGCGAAGATCTACCGGGTATCAGATGTTGCTCCTCTGATTAATCGAGGATTCTGGGAATGTTGTCCGCTTGTACTGACGCCCTCGCATAACAAGATCTTCTATTCCGGACCTCTACGGCCGTTTTGGTGGGGATTACAGCGACTCGGCGGGCTAAATCGCTCGTTGTCGGTTATCGGATACTCATTGCCGCCGTACGATGAGTACGCCAAACAAGTCCTATACCATATCTTTTCGAATTTTACTGAAGTTGAGCCGGATTTGGAACTGGCGGGACGGAAGAAGGGGCCTGCACGGATACTCGACTACGATCCGAGCGATAAAAACGACGCTGAAATTCGGGATCGGTATCGCTTCGTCAACTGGGATCGTACAGAGATTTGCCTTGATGGATTTAGTGCCGCAAGTATGGATTGGATATTGAACTAACAGGCTACTGTGGCACAGAGCGATACTAGGGGTAGCCCGGTGTGGTTCTCACTAAGGAAACTCTAATCGATGCGCCCTGACTGGCACTATGGCAGCTCCTAAAGGAAGTGACCGCGCGGGGCGCATTCCGCTAGAGCCTCGGTCCGCGTTCGCTCGGGTAGTGGCTTGAGGTGTCCTCGTTCCCACCTTCACATTCCCGGCGGCTCGAATCCAGGGTACGGTCAGCCTGGCCGCGGCGATCTCTCAGCAGCACAGCCCGCGCCCACTCGGGCCGGAGGCGGACCGAAGACGCACTGATACCGGCAACCGATACGACCAAACCAATCCGCTCGGCCACGGGTGGATGCACCCCTGTGCGCCGGTTCTGGCCATCGCCACCCGAGGCGCGCTACATTGCTCGCACAGGCGCGACTCAGGGAAGGGAATGATGCTCCGGCCAGTACGCGATCCAGCCACGTATGGTGAGAATCGAAGACCAATCACGACCACGAGGAGCGTATATGCGGAAACGCATCGACCGCTACGTTGAAGATGCGTTAGTGGATTTCGGGGACTGGTACATCGATGCGGAGTGGTATGGGAAGGAACGGGATTGCGTGAATATGTATGCGCTCGGCTTTCTTGCTCGCAACGTCCAAAAAGGGGTGGCCATTGAAGACATGGCGCAGATTCGGATTGAATCGCCAGTCCCGCAGCCTCCGGGATATAAAAGTCCAACAGCGCACAAAGACTTGACGGTCTGGAGCGATGGCTTGAGCACGAGTTGGGACCAAAACTGGGAAGTGGCGGACTGGCCCCGCATTGTGATGGAGTGGAAGTTTAAGCGGATAGGTAAACCACCAACAACATTTGATGAACACGACACGGGATGGCTTCGCTCATTCACGGCGGCGTTCGAAGATACATTCGGTTACGTCATTCGGGTCTATGACGGATCGCGTGGCCGCGTAGTAGATTGGGCGAAGATCACCCGAGGGATACTGAACGCTACAAATCGGCGTTCGTAGCATGAAGTGATGGCCAGGTTATCCATCGAATTGGCGCTTTATAGAACAACTCGCGTGGCCTCCGTGGCGGACAACGCGGTAACTATGTGAAGGCGATAAATGGCACGTATGCGGCACCTCTAAAAAAGAAGGGAGGCGCGCGATTGGCGGACGAATACACAGATGGAGCCGTATAATGACGTGGACCGAAAACTATTGGGACATTGTCGGGGAGTTCTATTGGGTGCCTTCGTACTTGGGATTGAAATCGATTCCACGTCGCGATTGGACCATCGATGGCGACATGGTCTCGATTCCCCGAGAGATGACAAACGCTTCAGGACCATTGTATAGGCGGGTGCGGTCCGGAGAGGACTACTGGAAGTTTTTTCGTCGGCAAGAAGAAACCTTCAACCATATTTTCAATCTAACGCTCTCGGTTTTACCGGGTGACATAGTATCCGAGATCTTTAAGGATATTTTGGGATTGGATCGGATACATGATTATCAGTTATGCGGAGCGGGCATTCGTGATAGGTACTCATGGATTGGAGGAGCCAATGTAACAACTCCAGACGCGTTTCTTGTTTCGGCCGAGTCGGTATTGGCGATCGAGATAAAGTTCAATGCTAAAACTTCATTAGATCAGCTCGCCAAATACATTGCATTGATCGCGGGAGAGAAGATTGAAGGACACGCTCATGAAAACCTGAATCTGCTCTACATTTCGCCGTCGCTGGGCGACGAGAACTTCCGCAGGCAGACATCCCTAGAGCCGGATAAGTTGTCGAGTCAAGACGCAGCCTTGCTGGAGAGGTCGGTATCGAATCCTCAGGTAAAGGCGCTTTTCGAGGCCAACAGGGCCGCGATCATGGATGTCGTCTCGCGCCTACAGGTCACGTGTGCGACCTGGGTCGAAGTATTGGCCGCCTTGGACCAATACCGAGACACCCTCAGCAATACGCGAGGCGATAGAACGCTTCGTCGACTACTCGACGGCCTCGCTACGGAGATTCGTATGCATCCGCTTTCGAGGGTAGAGGATGAGAGGCCGGTGGGTGGTCCCGTGGTTTCTAAGTGACCCCAGAAATGGAAATCGAGCGTCCATGGCGGTCTTCATCGTCGGGGGTTCGCCGGGGGCCATATTCGGTCGTTCGTCGTTGTGCGTCCAGAGCCATTCAATACCGACTAACCGCGTTCTGACGCCCGACGGTACCGATTCGGGCGGACTTCGAGCACGGACGAAAGAACGAAACCAACCGTGCATTAGGAATACATAATTGTCGTTTCCCGTGACGCGATCGCAGTATGGCGTTGCTCCGATTCTAGTGTCCTTTGCGAAACGGGTTGGATAAGGTACACCATATATATCGCGCTCCAGCTTCGAAAAAGGAAATCGAGATGACCCGAAACCGTACCGGTATCGTGCTCGCGGTATTGCTCGCCTTGGCGCCGACCTGGGTGGCAGCGAACAGGGAATTCATCGCCTTTGATCCGGATACGGTCTCAGTACCCGAGGGATTGACGGAAAACGAGACTACGAAAGCCCTTATGACCGCGTTCGTCATGCGAGGGTGGAGAATGACCGAGGTTTCACGGGATCAGGGGTACATTGATGCGGAAATCCCGGTGCGTGCCCATGTCGGCCGGGTCCGCGCGCAGATCGACGATGGTGTTATCTCATTTCAGTTTCGAGAGGGCGAGAACTTACCGCAAAAGTGGCTGACCGATCGTGGCGGAACAACGGGGAAAGAGATTTTCTACAAGAAGCAGGACGAGTCGGACGTAATGGCAGTCCATCGGAACTATCTCAGCTGGGTTCAGGAATTAGCCCGGACCGTTGAGGGAACGCTTAGGCTGCAAAGTCTCCCCAAAGACGGGTAGCTACAGAACAGAATGCGCAACGGCGGCGGATGGTTAAGCCCCAAAGGGCGATTGCTCTGGATTACCCAGAGCCATGTGCTCGATATCATTGGATATCCCCAGGCCTTCGGGCTCGCGAGAGCCGATGTGGACGCCATATATCTCGCGCACGTCGAGCCAGTGGGGCAAGTAGGGGATGGCGCGCGAAAAGCTCATACAGGACGCTGTGGCGGCCCACTGGATACGGTTCCGGCGGTATGAGTGGGGTGTGCGTCGGCCGTGCGTAACCGCGTGGGAGATTGTGCGATTGCCCCCGGACTATCTCTGGCTGGACCACGTTACCGGCTTTGTCGAGCCGTCCTGTTAGCTATGCGTTGAGCGTCAAGTTGCGTGCTGTTGCGTTTTGCCGTGCTTTTGACAAGAGGTTCTGAGTATATATGACGGAATCGATTGATATTACGTTTGACTTGCGCCGCGATACACCGTCAGGTAAGGACCCCGACACCCATAGTCCTACGCTTCGCCGCTATCACCGAATGTTGTGGAGCAAACCGCTTCCGAACGGACGGCATTTCCATCTTGTAGATACTAAGCCAGAGGTCTATTTGCATCACAAGTCTGATATGGGCGAGTTCCGACTAGGAAGCGATGCCGTTATTCCTTCGTTCGCGAGGGAGCAAACGATAAGACATGTCATTGAGCAAATTCCGGAGGAAAAGTTAGAGTTTTTTAATGCGGTTGGTTACACGATAGGCGGAATGATGCTCTGGCCCAGTCAGCGCGTTGGTCGAAAAATGACGATAAATCAGCGGCGCGGATTGCATCCGAGAATCAAAGACCGATTTGACCTGACGCTGGAGTGCGTGAAGCGGCATTACGATGCATCGCCGAGTCCTATGTCAGATACCTTGAATCGGCACGAGAAGTTCTTTTCTTTGTTCGGTGACTTTAAGGGGTTCGTTGAGCATTTCCTCTTGCAGGATATTGTCACTAGCAGTTTCGACGGTGTATGCATGTTCATACCATTTAACGGTTTTGACGTGTCTCCGTTACCGCAGACGCCAACTGAATACAATGCATACATGACTGAATCGATAAACTTTATTGAGGCCCGAAACCGAAGAATTTCGCGGTATTGGCAGCTGAAAGGCACGTAAAGGGTCGGAGACCAGCCAGTTGCTCGAGTAGGGGGTGTGCAAGGAGAGAACGCGCTAAGAGCTTATACACCAGGCTGTGTCGGCCCAGTAGCGACGAGTCTGACGATAGGAGCGTCGCGAACCCCGGTGGTCGGTGGTGGTCTTGAGGCTCGATCCCACGCGTGTCGCAGTATCACCGGTCTTTTCCTCCAGATGGTTCACCACAGAACAGCATGGGGACGTGAAAGCCAACTGGGACTCCCACTTCGGATTCTTGAGATCGGTCCGGATGTCGTACGCGAGGAGACTACGATCGCCAAAATCACGGGGGACCGATCATGGAGGACGATTCTGTCGTATTGTCGTATTGTCGTATTGTCGTATTGTCGTAATGCAGCGTGAACGGCGAAGGTGTTTAACAGCAAATAGTTGTGATCACGGGTCTATTTACGCGCGGATAGTCTGGGGGCTGTCGAAGTGAGTGAAGACAATTCGGATAAAGACGCCGCGTGGACAGTGCACAAGTGGCGATTCCGGGCGCTAGTCGGAACCGAGTCGTCCGTGGAGGTCAGCGAAATTAATGTACTGATTTTGGCGTTCGGTGACGCCGCTGCGATCCATGCTGATGCGCTCACGCGCCACGCCCAGGCATGGTGTGCTAAACCCAATTGTCCCCTCGAAACAGAACGCGGTGAGATGAGCCGGTCCGCGTTGCTATCGGTTGTTTCATTGCAGAGGGTAGATCTGGTCGTACTTGTGACGGTTGGTCCGTCGGTTCTATACACTGATCTTGGCCGGGAGATGCTAACGGCGTGTGCGGATCGGTGCTTGCACCTTGAACTCGGTAATGTGGGTGGCGGAGCCACGGACGACGCCTCCGTCGCGCCCAAGCCCCATCTACGCGTTTCGGGCGGAAGCGTACTCGCTCCGGACTGTGATGGCCCGTGTGTGTTCGCGGGATTCGGGCAGGCCTTGTTCACCGGCTTGTTCACTAAGGGAATGGTCGGCGTGGACTGGGCTGACTTCCGGCAGGTGTTCCGGGGCAGCTGGTGGCAAGTGCTCGCGGGCTTCGGCCAGGCCTGTGGAGAAGGCCGCGCAGCGCTGGCCTGCGACCAAGCAATCGCCGCGCTCGAGTGCCGCGCGTTCGACACCACGTGTTACTCGGCGGGTTTCGTTGTGGTCGGGCTGCCGACTGACTGCGCCATCTGGGAGTTCGAGCACGTCGCGGATATGTTCAGGCGAATCGCGCCCGCGGCGAATTTTGCGCTCGCCGCACCGGTGCTGGATGACCGCACCCTCGAGGTCGCGCTCCTCGCGGGCCAACGTGTCGATGACGCTTCGACGTAGCTCTGAACGAGAACTGGGGAGGTGTCCTTTCAACGGGGGCCAGATGCAGTTCGGAGTACGCGTCCTGTTGGGCGTAAGCGCCCATGACGTCGGTGCGACCGACTTCTTGGGCGTGCCATGATCCGGCATTGTCAAGCGACAGGATATTCCTCCCCGGCGCGGAGACGACCTGCAAGGACAAGTAGCGACAGGTTCGTTCCGAAGCGAAACGCGTCGAGACAAAGTATCTCGCGACCCTGGAGGCAGGGATCAGCGAAGCGCAGACGGATGAAATGGTGGCAAAGAAGCTACAGTTTGTGGTCGCATCGCCAATCCAATAAACGTACGGTAGTAATCAAATAAAGTGGATCGTTTTGATCACTGAGTTCGTCAGCGCTTTGTCGTCTGCGGGCAGTAGGAAGGTCCATTCGTAGTTACGACTGTTGAAGAAAGCCGAACGTAAATGTTGAAACCGCTTAGTATCCAGTTACGGAGTTGGGTGAAATTGTGATCCAAGAATTGTGTTGATTATGAAAACGGTACCATCGCGCTATAAGAGGAGAGAAATAAATTGACCGACTTTGTCACCGATACCGATATAGTGCAACGAGTGCGCGATCTTATCGATGAGCCAGGAGATGCATTTCTAATATCTGCTTTTTGGGGAAAGGGCGCGCCCGAGAAGTTGCTGGGTTCTTCCACGCATATGAAGCAGGTTCGCGCTATTTGCAATCTGGCCCTTGGAGGAACAAATCCAGACGCTGTCCAGGACTTGCTTGATAGGGGGGTCTATATCCGACATAACTCGAATCTGCATGCGAAGGTATATGCGAGCGCTCATCGGGCAATCGTAGGTTCCGCGAATGCCTCGGCGAATGGACTGGGATTTGAGGATGAAGGTAGCACTCAACTTTACGAGGCGGCCATTGAGGTATCGGACCCCAATATTCTGGCCGACATCAATTCATGGGCGCAGTCGCTTTGGGATTCCGCGGCGACGAAAGAGATCACGAAGCACGATTTAAAGCTGGCGCGAAAAGCGTGGGAACGGCGCCGCATTAAGGGACGAATCCATCGGAATCGCAATGAACGGCTCCTCGACGTGCTTCAAAATAGCCCCGATGATCTTCGGGATCGGGTTGTGTTCGCCGTATACAATGAGGAGGAGTCTGATCTAAGTAAGGCGGCCAAAGGGTATATCAAAGACCGAGCGCTAGAGTTGCAAGAAGAGCAGCCTCAATTGGCAGAGAATCTTGACGGGTACGAGAATTGGCGGGAAGTAGATAGACTTCTTGATGGTGTAGACATTATCGACTTGTGCTTTGACCGTTGGGGAAACCTGAATAATGAGGACGTCATCTGGCGCGTTTATGGAGATTCGCCGGTAAAGGACGTTAAAGGGGCGTCACCGATAAAACTCGCTTACCGGCCTCCGGATTTCGCCTATCGTCTCCCTAAACGCGATATACGCGTTCTCGAGAAAGCTGGTGAGCGAATCTGGAAAGAAGCCTATCCGGGTGCAGAGCCATTTGAAGTTAACGCTAGAGAAGGACCAGGGGTTCTGTCCGTAGATCAAATGCGGGAACTGATTAGGTGACGCGGACCGCCTGTCAATGTCTCGGCTTCGATTGGGCAAGTTGTACTGGTTGAGTAATTGGCTGGCGCTTGGAGGCGCCGACGACGCCGATTACCCGGCCTCGGTGGCGGCGGTTGCATTCGCCTTCGGGCTGATTGGCGAAAGCTTCTTTCGGCCGGCTGCTTCGCGCGACGTTTAGGCGGGCCTTCTGCCGTTGATCGGCTCGCTCGGATGGCTGCCCTTGAGTATGTGTGCTGAAGGATCGCGTGGCGGAACGCTGCCCTAGCTGCGAAGTCCCGAAGCCGCGAGGCAAAATCAAATTTCGATTCCCCGGGCACGAGGAAAGTGCTCCGGTGGGCGTTTCCGGCAAGGACAGTAGGCAAGGGTATTCGGAAGCAAACAGACAGCGCAACGACGGCGAATGTCTCAGCCCTATCGCCGATTGCATGGGAGTGCCGCGGCGCCAATTGACGGATATGATCGGATATCACCAGGCCTTCTGCCTCACGAGAGCGCATGTGGACGCTGTGTACTGCGAGTATGGCGAACCTGTAGGGCAAAGGCGGGGAAAGCACGGGGAAAGCTCATACAGGACGCTGTGGCGGCCCAGTGGATACGATTCCGGCGGTACGAGCGGGGTGAACCCCGGTTGTCCGTGGCCGTGCAGGAGCTTGACGGCTCGGCGTGCCGCCGGATCACCGGTCTTTTCCTCCGGCTAGTACGGGGGTCGGCGCGGGGGCGCGAAAGCCATCTGGGACTCCCGGTCCGAATTTTCAAACTCGCTCCGAACGCTGTACGGGTGTCTAGCTTTACAATACCGGTCAAAACCATCGCTCAATGACGAGGTGCACGATCGTGCTATCGCGGCAGGAATTAATTCTGGAGGCGTCTACATGACAATGATATGCGGCGGTATGCTGGCAATCGGACAGCCACACGGGCAGCGCTCAGGTATCGAGAGTCCGACTACCGTACTGATTCTACGGAGGGATAAGAAAGCCGCGTGGATTCGGGCATCAATGCCGCGGCGACGTAAAGGTGATGAACCACGTTCACCGAGCGAGCTTTGGTTGGATACTAGAACCTACGCAGGCTACGAGTACCGATACGCGCTTACCGATGCGCTGATCTGGTGGGCGGACAGCGGAAAACTCGGTCTTGATACCGATTTGGTCGGCGAACTACGCGCATACCGGCAAATGGGGGACCTCGTAGCCGACGAAGCGCCCGCCGCCAAACTAAAGGCCGCTAGAGAACAGGTAGAATCGGCCGAATTGACCGGCACGATTTCGCTGTTGATCTCGTTGGTGACCGGAGATGAACCCTTGGCCACGATTCCGCCACGATCGGACCATCTGTCGGGGTTACTAGAGAACCTCCGGAATTTGAACGTTCAATACGAAGTGAGTGCGCCGATCGCATCACGGCTCATTCCGGGTATGAATCAGAAGGTTGTGGAAACGACTTATCAGCCGGATGGCGACGCATTAGGCCTGGGGACAAGTAAACAGGACGGAATGGACGACTAATGTGACCGGACTCCCTTGTCCCGTGTCGACGCTGTAGCACTGACCGGTGACGTTCGCCCAATACGGCGCTGACGCACGGGGCTGCAATGCCGGCACGAAGCGTCTCGCATGGGCGACGGGTCCCCGAATGCTGGTCATCGCCCCCCGGTGCGCGCTACATTGAACGCACAGGCGGAACTCAGGGAAGGAAACGATGCTCAATCCACTCTGCCGCCCAGCCACCCAACGTGGCTCCCACGGTGATTTCGGACGCCAGGTCCCGGTGCTAGAAGGACAATGCGCCTCCATAACGCTTGAGCGCGATGGACGGCGGCCCAGTGCAACTGACATTTGTGCGCCGTCTAGCGTACGGCGCACAACTGCTTTCCTATTAGATATCGTAAGACCAGAACGTGGGTGCGTGACGCCCTGCGGACATTCAAAACTATGTTAGTAGGCAACGTGGGAAATATGTAATGTCGAATAAGAATAACCAAGTCGTGAAGATTAGCGCCCGTGAAGCCCAGCTAAAACGGAAAATACGACGGCATTTGAATGGAATAGGTTTGCGGAAAGGAGCTGACGGCAATCTTCATGCGTCCGGTAATGGTAAAGAGGTGGTGAGAGCGCTGCACGGTCCGCAAAGAGCGGACCGACAAAAAGAGAATAAGGAATTCATACAACATAATATCGATCGTTTAAATAAGTACTTTGCATCTGGAAATGAAGTCGACCCGGAGAGAATTCGACCTACAATAGAACGGGTTCGAGCAAAAAGCTGGCAGGGCGATCTGTTCCGACTCGCTTCGTTGACTTGGTCAGTGCCTGTGTCTCAAGGGTTTGGTCGCAGGCTCAGGTATCTAGTATGGGACGCGTCCAACGGCAAATTGATAGGAATATTCGCAATTGGCGATCCGGTCTTCAATCTTGGAGTGCGAGACCGCTACATTGGCTGGGACTCGAGAGACCGATCAAACCGACTTGCGAATCTCATGGACGCATACGTGGTTGGTGCAGTGCCTCCGTACAACTTGCTACTAGGAGGAAAGCTTGTCGCCTGCCTGATCAGTAGTCGAGACGTTTATGATGATTTTCGAAAGGTCTACGGATCGAGTACGGGGATAATATCGGAACAGCGGAAACAAGCACGTCTGCTCGCAATAACCACGTCCTCGTCGATGGGCCGTTCCTCCGTGTATAACAGACTAAAAATTAACGGTACTCGGTACTTGACATCAATCGGCTATACGGGTGGGTGGGGGCATTTCCACATCCCGGATGGTTTGTTCCAGGAACTCCGCGAGTATTTGCGGCTTATTGGGCATCATTACGCCGATCACCATGCGTACGGCCAAGGACCCAATTGGCGACTTCGAACGTTACGGACTGCGTTCGTGGAATTAGGAATCGGGGACGATATATTACGTCACGGTGTAAACCGGGAGGTGTTTATTTCGTTTTTAGCCCGAAACGGTGCCTCGATTCTACGTACCGGTAAGGGGCGTCCGGACCTATCATCGCTCTCCACGGTTCAGGAAATCGGCGAACAGGCGGTCAATCGGTGGATGGTGCCGCGTGCGTCTAGACGCCCGGAGTTTCGCGACTGGCCGTCAAAAGGAATAAGAGATCTAGTCGCGCATCCACAAAGAGTTGACCTAGCATGGACGAGGGAAGGGGATAGTAACACTCCGAGGACACTGTCGGATGAAGAAGGTTAGTTGAGCGTGTCAGCACCTCTCGATTCGTTGCAAGAGAAACTAGAGGCTCACTTTGCGCGACTCGCATCGCGGCGCAGTGGTACTGGGTTTCGATTGTTCGTATTCGAACACGGACTCTCGCAGTCCGATCTAATTGATCTCTCGGAAGGGCTGCGCGCGCTTGCGTATGATCGAACGGCCCGGGAGCGCTACTGGTTATTGTGGGCCGTGTACGCTACTGAGCAGGGCTATGCCTATGAAGGCGATGAGTACTGGCCATCGTTTGAAGCGAATACACCGGGTTGGGGTATCGGAGACCGTAGCAGCATATTGCCATTTTTCAAAGCGTTTCAGGAACGGTACGACGGCGTAATTCCATCGGGAGCGTGGGCGAACCAGTTTAAGATCATAGCGTGGCCGATAACGCACGCCATTCTTCCGCGCTTCCTGCAGATGCACTTCGCGAAAGCGGTATATGATCTTCGTTATCAGTTGTTATCGCTGAGTACCGGGTCACCGATTGAAATCGGCCGCGTTATGGCGGCGCATGCACATCCGAATTCAAAAAGATTCGGTCAATTCCTTGAGCAGGAAGAACTGTGCGGACGCATCGTACTAGCCATGCTGCACAGCGAACAGAAGCTGGAAATAGAGCCGATATATGAATCGACTTTGTCTCGTATAGTAACGGATCTCGAAAGAGTCCGTAAGGCGCGGGAGTGGCTTAACGAAACGCGAAACGTTGTAACGGATTCATTTCGATGGGCGCGCCGCCGCTCAAGATCGTCAAGGCCGCGGACGCGGGACGCGAGGGAATCATCAGACGATCAGGACGAGAAGTCATACCCCGAGATTCGACCGAAACTGGTCCTGCGCCACGTGGGCGAGAACGAGTGGTCAGTCATCGTCGATATCCCCGGATTGAGCGCCATTTTGGGTATGGTCAATGACGAAACAAGGAACTTCCTTCGCCAAACACGATGCAGGGTCCAAGGTGCTCCGGATTGGAAACCCCGTGGGTGGGCGGCGTCCGGTAGACGCATGGCCGTAATAAGAACATGGCCTGACGACCGGCAGCCGTTGATTCAATTTGAAAGAGCGAATCCGCTTATTGAAAACATTCTCGACAATGACTGCCGACTTAGTGCCGGCCCCGTTTGGCTTTTTAAGGTCGGGCGAGATGGTCTGGCAAAAGAAGTCGTAACGAAGGCTGTCAGGCCGGGTAATCGTTACATCGTAATAAGCAAAAGTGACGCGCTTCAAGATCTACCTGGCATGACTCGGTGTTTGATCGATTGCGATCTGGTATCGGGAGTGCATTTTTCTATGCCGGATCACGTACCGGATGCATTGAGACGCAGAATCGAAAGCGAAGGATTACATGTCGCCAGAACAATCCGAGTATGGCCTGCTGGTTTGCCAGCGCGGAATTGGGACGGTGAAGGTAGGAGCGAATGGCTTACTACTGAGACACCGTGTTTTGGGGTTGTTAGTGACTATCCAGTCAATGGATACGTCGTGTACATCGACGACGATGATGGCACGTCGGTGTCAGCAAAATCAAACGGGGACCCTTCGTTTTTCCGCATACCACCGCTGAGTACTGGATCGCATTACATAGATATTGAAGTTGAGAGAGACGGGGACGATAAGTTCGGGGGTGTAGATGCGCCGCCTGAGGGGGAACTTATCCTGGATGTTCGAAATCCAGAGCCTTGGCGCGCCGGGACCACGTTGCAGAATGCGCTGCTCGTCACGACTGATCCTTATGACGCATATCTCGAGGACTTCTGGGAGAACAAGGTGCAGATTGGGATATCGGGCCCTCCAAGCCATGAGGTCATCTGCACCCTACAATTACACGACTACCAAGGGAATGAACTGTTTTCGCGTCAAGTTGACGGCGCAATGGGATTGCCGGTGTCAACAGAAACATGGGCGCATGAGTTCGACCACTCCACAAGAGATGAAGGGAGCCAATGGGCGTACCTTGAGGCCAACTCGTGCAGGGTAACCATAGACGGTGGCGAAATTGGTGCGTGCACGATCCACTTCGAACGTCGTCCGCGACCAGTGCGGTGGGTTCCTACGCGCCGGAACAGCACTGTCGGTCTAAGAATGATAGACGAGACGGGGATGGAATCGGAGAGAGCGGGGTGCGAGGTGTTCGATATGCAAACGCCGGTGCGCCAGCGGAGGTTTGACTCGACGTTATTTAGAGAGAATGTAGATGTCCATGAGCCGGGCGCGCTCTTCGTAGCGTACGCCGGAGAGTTTCGTGATTCGGTTGTCGTCAGTACGGGACTTGCCGGTGAAGGGCTTCAAGGCTTAAACGTGTCGCCGGAGGTGGATGATCTCAGCGCCGGTCCGCAAGCGTTACTGCGCGGAATGAACGCCCTGGTGCGTTGGAAAGAAGCATGGCTGGCGGGTCTTTTGGCAGATGTTCGCCGCAAAAAGGTTATCGAACGTATCCAAACGGAAATATGGCGCAGCCTATGTGGTTCGAAATGGATGCGACTCGAAGAACAATATTGGAAAGCACCGACTGACGAAAAGGCGTTACGGAACCTTATGCGCGGTGTGGGGCCAAGCACTAGCCAATGCGTTACGGAACTACGGAAAAGCAATTGGGAGAACCTTCCGACTTTTCGGGATGTGGAAAGTCACTTTGCAGGGATGGCTCAAACATATCGTCTTTGCGGTGATCGATCACATCTGTACGGAGCATTTTGGCTGGCGGTCGATCCGGCGCGAATCAATGACGAATACAACCAAGGTATGGAGAGTCTCCTCCAGTATATTTGGGCGAACCAATATATCATGCGCGCTGCCAGATTCGCGGTGCTTATGTGGCGAATGAACCGTGAACTAGATGGATAGGGACGCAATGGCCGTGGAAGAGATCGAGGCGCACGACGTAATCGCGCTATCAAAGAGAACCACAGGTTTAAGGTACGATAGTGAAGGAACTATTAGCGGTGAATTGCTCGCAATGCTTGTGCGTCGAGCGGCAGGCATCCTATGTCCTTGCGCACCAGCGACTTTGCGTAGCACAGTATGGGAATCGTTACAGTATTTAAGCAAAGCGTCGCGGTCACTGGAAGACGAGATAACGCATGCCATTGAAATGTTGGTGGTCGGAGGCGATTTGCTCGAGGTCCGGGACCTGTCGTCACATGACCCGGCGCTTAAGGGGACGTGGGTGTATGGGGCACCGCCGAGCTTCGTAGTGCGTCCTAGCGGTAATATATTCCTGATTGGAATCTCGCCGGATCAAGATACGTTTATCCCGGCCGCGCTGGTCGATCGCGTGGTGGTCGTGGGATCGATGCGCGTGATTAATCCGGAAGCAACGGAGGATCTAGCGGAGAAACTCCGGGAGTACGGGTTTCTGGAACTGTCTATGGACGCCTGGCTGAAAACACCAAGGGCCGACACGGCGGACGAGTTGGTAATCGATATGGAGAATAGACTGGCCGCTCAGGCTGAATGCGGAAAAGTCCCTAAGCTAACGATTATAGATATGGATAAGCCCGTCACGTATTACACAGGTAGGTGGGTAGAGCCTAATGCGCACACGGGAATGTTTGTTGGGCGGCGCCCGCAAGAGTACGGAAACCCGCTTTGGTGTTTAGTTAAACTGAAAGATGGTGTGCCGACGCGGTTAATGGATCTTCCCTCGGGGAATTCCCGCTGGAGAGGGTGTGATATCGCATGGCATGTTCAGATGGCACTGGATTATCTTTCAGGACAGCCGCAGCGCTACCGACGACAAGAGCAGGATGGAGAGGTCCGGCTGGATTTCCTGTCACCGCTGCCAAAGTGGGCAGAGCGGCGGTTGATGGCAGTGGGAGCCGCGTGTCCGAGCAACCGAAGCGTTGTGTCGTACGTCCTATCGAACGAGGAAGCAGAGACTGAGGAAGAGTTTCTGAAAAGCCGAACTTGGTTGATCCCGACCGATGACTGAAATGCGAGCGAAAACTGATGGTCGATACAATTCACAAGACGATCGATGAATTACACAGCGCCTTAACGGATTATATTGAAGCGACATATCATATTAGCGCTCCCTCGCTGATACAGCAACGAAAGAAGTTGCTCGACACCCCGGGGGTCGTCCATCAGGTGCCGTACGTCGAGTCAACCCGACGTTACCAGTTGGGCCATTCATTTGACGCAATCAAAGGATTGCCACAAGCGGCTCTGGACATCTATTCGCGGCTTTCGGGGCCGGAGGATGAACTTCCACGTATACTTTATGACCCGCCTTATAAGCACCAGTCGGAAGCAATCCGATATAGCTTGGTTGAAAATAAAAATCTTCTCGTAATGACCGGCACCGGTTCCGGGAAAACTGAATCATTCCTGCTTCCTGTTTTGGGCCGGTTGGCGAACGAGGCGAAGGAAAGTCCGACGACTTTCAATTCGAGGCCCGCTATGCGCGCATTGGTTTTGTATCCAATGAACGCGTTGGTCAACGATCAGTTGGGGCGTTTAAGGGCGTTGTTTGGGGACAGGCGTCTCGTCGACCAATTTATGGAATGGGCGGGCCGTCCCGTCCGATTTGCGCGGTACACGAGTAGAACACCATACGCAGGGGTGAGGACGGCAAAAAAGGATGGTGTGAAGCTTAAGCCGTTCGAGTCATTTTACGTCGACGTCTTGGTACGCAGGGGCAGTGACGATCAGAAAGAGAGAGAAGAGGCGGAGCGTTTTTTCAAGGCGCTGCAGGCAAAGGGTAAGTGGCCCGCAAAGGACGATTTATTGAAATGGATGGGGAATAAAGGGACTGAATGGCAAAATCGAAGTACAGGTAAGTTTCAAAGGGCGGTGACTCAGCCGTTGGACGCAGAGTTATTGACAAGGCATGAAGTGCAGGAGACTCCGCCAGATCTTCTCGTAACCAATTACTCGATGCTCGAGTATATGCTTATGCGACCGATAGAGCGGTCGATATTTGACAGCACAAGAATGTGGCTGGAAGAGAACCCGAGCGAAAAATTCGTCGTGGTTTTGGATGAGGCGCACTTGTATCGGGGTGCAGCTGGTGCAGAGGTTGGTCTACTTATCCGGCGTCTACGAGATCGACTCCACATTCCCCCAGAGCGGCTGCAGGTCATTTGCTCTACAGCGAGTTTCGAGCAAGAGAGCTACGCACCGGAGTTTGGTGAGCAGCTATCGGGAATTCCGGCGGATACTTTCAGAGCGATTAAAGGAGATCTTTCACTTAAGGATAATGGGGACGGTGGGACACGGGCCGATGCGGAGATGTTGGCGGGCATTGATATCGATAGATTTTACGATGCAAAAACAGACAACGAAAAGTCCGACATAATAAAGCCGCTATTAGATCACCGTGGAAGTTCCGCGACGGGACTCCCGGAGATGGATCTATTTGACGCGCTCATCGAGTACCCCCCGATGAGTCGGCTCATTAATGAAACGATGGTTGATGCCAAGAAAATTGAGGAACTTGGACCATTATTATTTCCGGAGGCTTCGCCGGAAACGGCAGATGCAGCCGTTACAACATTAATGGGACTCGGAAGCAGCGCGCGACGCGAGGAAGGCGAAGCGGGTTTGCTTCCCTGCCGGATACATAACTTCTTCCGAGGGCTTCCTGGGTTATGGGTGTGTATGAATCCAGAGTGCACTAATTTGGACGGGAAGGAGAAGGATGACATTTGTGGAGCGATGTACTCGCAGCCGGTTGAGCGGTGCGAATGCGGTTCGCGGGTTCTCGAGCTATTTACGTGCAGGAACTGCGGCACCGCGTACGCGCGAGCATATACAGACGACGTGGATGCTCCGTCTGCTTTGTGGTCGCATCCGGGCCACCGTATTCGTATTGGAGAAGAGCGGACCGAGGCGTTAAAGCCACTGGATCTTCTCCTTGAAAGGCCAAGCAACGAGGAGGTCGTTGAACCTGCAGAGTACGATGTTGAGACCGGAAGATTGAACCCTGAGATGCTCGGGCCTCGGATGAGGCAGGTGTATATACGGAATGAGCGCATTGCGGACAGCGTATCTGAGACGGGTGAGGGTTCCCGATTGGAGTCACGTGGTCAATTCATTCCGTGTGCTGTGTGCGGTAAAGGGGCCAGCTTTGGGCGATCGTCGGTTCAAGACCATCAAACGAAAGGAGACCAACCGTTCCAGGCGCTCGTGGCACGACAAATACAGATTCAGCCGCCCACGAGCACGGAAGAGAGTAGTTTCGCCCCGTTACGTGGTCGCAAAGTCCTGACATTCTCGGACTCGAGACAAGTTGCGGCTCGGTTGGCCCCTAATCTACAAATGTACTCGGTTCGGGATTCGTTGCGCCCAATGATCGCATGGGGATTTAAACGCCTGCAGGCGTTTAAGTCACTTTCGACGCAGTTGAGTTTGGAGGACTTGTACTTTGCGGTCCTGCTCGCGTCAAAGGAGTTGAAGGTACGGCTACGGCCGGAGTTGAAGACCGGTGAGAGTTTTGCAGCGGAGGATCGTGTTCAGGAAGCGGTCGACAATGCCTCCATCCAGACGGAAGATGGTGTCCGCGAATTGTGGATGGAGATGCGGAACGAACGGCCACCGCTAGCGCTGCTAGAGGATATTATAAAGACGGTGCAGGATCGGTATATCGGTTTTGAGTCGCTCGCGATCGCCTCCATACGCGAACGCGGAAAACATACCGAAGAAATAAAGAAATTACCCGATCTACCAGGTGTTGCGACGTCAGACGAAACGAAAGTCGAATTGGCACGCGCGTGGCTGCGGTGCTGGCAAAACTGGGGATTCTGGCTTAACTCAATGCCTGGCGATTGGCAGAACCGGTCGAAAACCGAAGGCGTCAGTGTAAAGACGCGGGACGGGGGAGCGCAATTCGAGGCTATCAAAAAGCTACTACGTGAAAAAGCGAACCGAGAGTCGTTCCGGGACTCGTGGACGCCGAAACTTAATGAGATCTTCACGGAAAATGTTGCGGGAGGATACAGACGGCTCCGTGGATCGGAATTGTCGTTGTGCTTTGACGGTGCGTGGGTGCAATGTCGGAGTTGTCGATCAATCCATCGACCCTTGACGGAAGTGAAGCGCTGTGTCGATTGCGCAGGCACGGATTTAAGGGAAATTGATCCAGAATCGGATCAGGTGTTCCTCGCGCGAAAAGGATTTTACAGGAAACCCGTCATGGAGGCCCTTGGTGATAAACAACGCCGACCTATGGCGCTAATCGCGGCCGAGCACACAGCACAGTTAAACTCACCGCAAAATGAAGATGTATTCTCCAAAGCTGAAGAAAATGAGTTGCTTTTTCAGGACATTGCATTACCGTCCGACGGGAGCCGTTCTAGGGCAACTGCGATCGATCTGTTATCGAGTACTACGACGATGGAGGTTGGGATTGACCTCGGGGCGTTGTCGGGCGTAGCGCTTAGGAACATGCCGCCAAGCCGCGCGAATTACCAACAACGCTCGGGTCGTGCTGGACGACGGGGTAAGGCGGTAGCGACCGTAGTGGCGTTCGGCAGTTCGGATACGCACGACGAGCATTACTTTGCAGAGCCGGACGAAATGATCCGCGGCGCGGTAGTAGACCCACAGCTTACGCTTGATAACCGTGAGATCGTACGACGGCATGTACGTGCCTCAGTACTGCAGGCTTACCATCAGGATCGGATTCGGGTAGTCGATCCGCAGCAACCGCACGATTTGTTTTCAGTGCTGGGCACCGTATCCGAGTTCTTAAAGGAAGACGCCGTCTTGAACAGGTGGGACTTCGAGAACTGGTTAAACGAACATAGGAGAGAACTGAGCGAGAATATACTAACGTGGATTCCGCGGCAGCTCCCTAAGTCGGAGCAGCGGGAGATAGTTGACAACCTTGTGTCGGATTGCCTGCGAGCAGTGGACCACGCAACGGGGCAATCACCAGATGCTGTACGGGGGGAATCCGAAAGCACTACGGTCGAGACCGATATAGTCGAGAGCGTTCCCGAGGAAGGCGACGACCTAAAACGAGAACTCACCGACCAAGATAAGCTTCTCGACCGTTTACTGTACTGCGGGCAACTCCCACGTTATGCCTTCCCGACGGATGTCGCCACATTCCACGTATTTGATACGGAGAGGTCGACCCGGTTTCGTCCGGTCATGCGATTCGCACCGTCGCAAGGCTTGCCGGTGGCATTAAGTCAATATGCGCCGGGGAAGCAGGTGTGGATCTCCGGAAAATGCTATACATCGGGCGCTATCTATTCCGTAATGAAAGAAGATCGGTACGCGGCATGGAATGATAAACGTCTATATATGGAATGTAGCGATTGTGGATTTGCGAGAACGCTTAGTCCAGATGAGGCCGAGCGGAATGAGGTGCGTGATTGTACCGCCTGTGGCGGCGAGGAGACCTTTGGTCCGGCCCGCTACTGGATGTGTCCCCCGGGATTTGCACACCCTATCGACGCAGAGGAAGTAACCTCGCCGGACGATATGCCCGAGACGAGTTATGCGACCCGTGCAAAACTGACGATGGGAACGCCTGACGCCGACGCGGGGTGGACTGCCGCAACCGAACGCGTACGCTCTATTCCAATCCGGCAACACTTGCTTGTATCCAATACAGGGCCGAACGACGAGGGATATACATACTGCGTCAAGTGCGGTCGTATCGAAGCAAGTGATACGCCAAACCCTTCTGTTTCGGGTGCGCATAAAAAACCTTACCCCGATACCGATCGACAGCAAACATGTGAGGGCGGCGGAGCAACTAAGCACTTGGTTCTCGGAACGGACTTTATTACAGATATCCTTCTCTTATCCATGAAGGTCGCCGCTCCGATCAAATTGAAACCTGGTGAGTATACAACGGACGTTGCCCTCCGAACCGTGAGCGAGGCGTTAGCACAGGCGGCCTGCCAGATTTTGGAGATTGAACCCGGTGAGTTGATGGCCGAGTATAGACCGGCACTAACGGCCGGAGGGTCGAGCGGCCTTGAGTCAGAGATCTTTTTATATGACACGTTGCCAGGTGGAGCGGGGTTCGCAAGTCAACTATCGGAATGTACATTGGACCTATACCGGCGGGCATTACGTTTATTGCAATCGTGTCCATCCAACTGCGACGCCTCATGCTATCGATGTCTTCGCAGCTTCAAGAATAGGTTCGAGCATGAACTGCTGGATCGTCACGTTGGCGCTGAACTATTGGAGTACCTGATTGACGGACGGCAACCCGAATTCGACGAAGCCCGTATCCGTGCGTCCACGGATCTACTGTGTAGCGATCTCGAGCGTCAAAGTGACGGAAGTCGAATCATATCAAAAGATGCGCGAGTCCCGGGACCGGATGGCGTGACTCGAGAGGTGCCGATCCTCGTGCAAGATGAGACGGGGGAGCAACATATTATTGCATTGTCTGGCGCGCTAACCGCCGGACATCCGGCCGATCCGAAGATTAGAGATATGCTAGATGGAACAATCCCCGTCTATGTTGAGAACGAATTACTCGTACGTCGGAATCTACCTACAGCGACTCGGAATGTGCAACGTCAACTGAAGGAGGCCAACCTATCATTCAGGTGAGTGAATAGCAGCAGTCCTGAGAATCTGTCGACCGAAAGACGATAGCCAACGAGTTCAGAGTAATGCTTGAGATTGTCGGGGTAAAAGAAGGTTCGGAATATGAGGCGGCGACCCATCTCGCATATCAGCTAAAAATGCTGTGGCCCGATATAACCCAAAGCCGCGGAGATCAGGTCAAGATCTTTGCTGGTATGAAGATGCATGGCCGACGTATTGAGGATTTAGATCTTGTCGTCCTCGGCAGGTTTGGCGATCCGCGTGCATTTGGCGTGGAGTGCGAGTTTCATCCACGGAATGGGGAGCGCTTCATCCCGAAGACGGCGGAAGTCCGAAACTTGGCTCTTGTGATCGAAGTAAAAGGTCACGACCCAAGTGGCGTCCACTTCGACGATACCGTAGCGTCGGTTCGGTATAGACGAAATGGAAAGGAGACGTGGCAGACGGTTACTGAAAAGAACCGAGATCAAATGTTCGAGTTCAAATACTATTTGGCCGATCATGGAATCCACGGTGTCTATGTTCAGAATCTAGTATTCTTTACCGGCCTTCGGGAAGATAACCTTCCGAAACGTCCCCATAATTTTTTTGGGATCGATGCAAGCGTCGAGAGGATACTCAATATTCTTGGCCAAGTGAGTGGGCCGATACGTAAGGGCCGACACGCCGTTATATCGGCCGGGTCCGACGACATGTTCAAAAGGGCGCTCGATCCGAAAACAGGGGTTCTTGCGCGACTGGAGCCGTCGGCATTAGACAGAAGACGCATGGATTCGATCGCTAAAGGAGGCGTACCAGAAACGTGGTTACGGGACGTTGGCGAAAAGCAAGTTACCATTCGGGGACGTGGAGGGGTTGGGAAGACGGTCGTGTTACTGCAACTTGCATATCGCGCGTTTGACCAGAACCAGCTGCGCTCACTGGTTCTAACATATAACCGCGCGCTAGTAGCGGACCTGAAACGAACTATGGCGCTACTGGGGGTTCCGGAAGGGTTGGACCGAGGCGGGATCTCGGTCACGACGGTGCACTCGTTAGTGAGAACCGTGTTGAAAGCCGTTGGACTACTGGACGACGACGAAGACAGGTTCTTGGAGAAATACGAGGACAGTAAAGCACGCTTACTCGAATACATTAAGGCCGGCGCGATCTCATCCGGGGACATTGAGGATGTAAAACGTGGCCAACCATTCGAGTTGGATTGGGATGCCGTGTTCGTCGACGAGGCGCAGGATTGGCCGGAGAATGAGATTGAAATCCTTCGCCATATGTACGGAGCCGAACGGCTAGTGATCGCCGATGGGGTCGATCAGTTCGTTCGGAAATCCATTGGAAACTGGTCGTCGGGAATTGACAAAAAGCGACGTAAGACACAACGCATGACGAAATGCCTGCGGATGAAAGCGAATCTGACGGCGTTTGTGGGCCGGGTAGCTAAGCACCTCGGATTGAACGAATGGGACCTTGCGGTAAATCGAGAGGCGAATGGTGGGCAAGTAGTCGTGATCGAAGGGGACCTTACAGGGCGTGCAGACGTGTATGAGGAGTTTCGTGCGTCGGCCGAAGAGCTAGGAAACGATCCCATCGACCTTTTAGCTTGTGTACCTCCGTCACTAGTGCGCCATGATGGCGCGCGGGCAGAGTCCGTGATCGGCCGCGAGATTGTATCGCGAGGAGGCAATGTATGGGACGGAACTGGAACGGATGTACGCAGAACATATCCGGTGGAGAAAGACGCGTTGCGGATCGTTCAGTATGACTCATGCCGGGGATTAGAGGGATGGTCGGTAATTAACTATGCATTAGATGATTTGTGGCGATATAAGTATCGCGAAGGCCTTGAGTCTGTCGATCCGGTTGACGAATTAGGTGGATCTCGCGAGGACTTGGCCGCGGTGTTCGCGTCAAGATGGGTTATGATTCCTCTTACCCGCGCAATGGATACATTGGTGATAAATATTCGAGATGGCGGAGGCCCAGTCAGGGACGCGCTGAACGCCGCATATCAGGAGTATCCAGATTTCGTGGAATGGAGGTCATTGTGACAGTCAGGTTTGGTGGATAATTGAGTTCGGTCGGTGGACGCGGAAAAAGCGAGCGCGATCGATAGACTGAAGCGGTAGGCGACTAGGAATTCGGGATCGGGCGTTCTTAAGGCGATCTTTGGATGATTGTATTCCATCGGAAACGGTGCTATAGCAAGTCGGGTAAGAGGCGGTGATCCGCGGGCGTAATGAATGCAGCAGTATCGCTCGCCAACCCGTGACGTAAGTATCTGTGTTTTCTGAAGGGTATATATAGGAGCCGATATCTAACGCGAACGTGAGTTCGGGCACGGTGCGCTTATAACTGTTGACCTCCGTTACGCTGGGAACGGACGGTGTCCTGGAACTGCTCCTAGTTCCACAGCCAGCTGTAGGAATCCATTGAATCAGGGCTAGTCCGATGGCCGACGAAATCACCCAACTCAAGAATGAACTTCAAAGGGCCGTAAAAACGGTCCAAGACATCAACGCTCAGCTTGAGTCGATGTGTCGGAACTGCGAGCAGTACCGGCAGGAGATACATCAACTCGAACACGCAAGGCAACCGTATCAGTTTCTGCGGGCGCGAGAAGTAGCCCGGCGATTTGATGCAAGTATACCGACGATCTATCGTTGGGTGAGCGAAGGGGTGCTCCCCGGACCGCATAAGCTGTCGAAGAATACTTCGCGGTGGCTGGAAAGTGAAATTGAGGCGGCGGCCATGAGGATTACTGAACCCGGCGAGAAGTCCAAGCCAGGGTGATTCAAGTCCAAGCCAGGGTGATTCGGGGAAACTGGGCCTTGAACAGAGAACTGTAGATGTAATTGGAACGCCATCGGGCAAGTTCAGCGCCCCGTTGCTCACGCTCGCGGCCTATACGGTAGTCTCGTTCAACGGCGCTGCCGCGGGGTAACCACTCTCTCTTAGGGAATGAAGGTTTTGAGTAGATACCCCGCGGCAGATGCTCAGCCTATATAACCTTATCGCGCCTTTCGAGATAGTTGAACAGCCGCGTCGTGTGACATTGATCGAACTCGAAAAACTTGACCCGTTTCGGTAACTCTTCAACTCCCAACGCGGTTTCCAAAACCTCCCTAACAGAGGCTGACAATTGACCAATTCGGTACTCTTTGGGACTAGGCCGGAAGCCGAATTCCTCGAGAACGCGTTTCAGGTATGAAGAAGGCTGTGCAACGACGTTGCTCGGGACTTTGGCTTTAAACACTCGATTAGCCTCGTCTCTGTTTCTCAATAAAAACTGCCCGAGTCCTCTACTCTTAAGAAGGGCATTGCAGATTATGGCCGACGGAATATCATAAATATCCGAGCATCCATCGATATGTCCGATAATCTCATCAAATAGGACCTTTCTTGCGGCTTCCGAGCGCCAATGAACGAGAGCGTCCGAACGCCCGGCCGCAGTATCTCTTCTCTGCAGAGTGGCCAAGTCGCAACATAGAGACTCCAATTTCGGTATGGCTTGCCGCATGGCACCGGATTCGTCGAATACGATTAGCGCCTCGGATATGGGTTCAATATAGAACTGTTCCATATCGTAACGTTCGAGCCTCCAGTTGTCGCTCGCGGACCGTGCAGTCCGTTGACGCAACTGCCAGGCTTCCGAATCGGCCGGCAACGACGCTTCTAGAATGCGCTCATTCCGGTCTTCGTCGGAATAGGTACGGCCTTCGGACAAAAGTGCTAGTCCGTTCGTGTGTTCCGTCTCAGTGCTGTCTACGTATTCCAGTGAATAGCCTTGTTCCTCAAGGAGTGTTATGAAGTGGAGAGTACCGCGACCATATTGGTCGTATTCGTGATGGCCAACTGTGGCAAGTAACTGCAGATACTGCTGACTGAGGGCGTTTTCTAGCGTCGGCTGGAGGTTCTGGTCGTAGGCGCAACGAATATGATCACCATCCTCCAAAATCTTTAGCAGCGCTTCATTGGTTTTCCATTCATTTTCGAAAAGATAGACACTACGGTCCGCCCGAACGCCTGAAAAGTCATTTATTCCGTGTTTACGATAAACCTTCCGTAAATGGGCATTCCGTATCCGGGCGAGCTGCTGGGCGTTATCGCTTGGGATCAGATACGAAAAATGGCCGTACACCGTATCGAATGACACGTCGTCAATCGAGTAACCAGTACCAAGCGTCGGCGAGTAGACCAAGTAATCGAAGTCGGCGAGTCGTTGGTCCAGGTTCGACCAGATTTCATCAATATCGGTTGGGCGTAACGAGACGTGGCGGTTAAACTCGGCGCTCGTTGTGACGCCATCAGCCGTTATAAGAAGACCGTGTTTTTCGGGAAAGGACTTCGCAACAGCATTGAATGTATTCTTCGCGGTTGATTTGTTGTCAACGGCGAGCGCGACGGTGTAGTGGTTCTTGACGCTTTCCTGAAAGTCGGCAAGCAGGGCATTCCCATCGTCTAACATCTCGACCGGTCGGCCCGCATAGGGCTGGAAGGTATTCGTAAGCTCCCTGACAGGCGTCGGCGGATCATACTGCGCAATGTAATCTTTGGTCAGACTGGACAGGTGAGCATCCAACGCTATAACTGAGGTAGCGCCGCGAATCAGATGACTCATGTACTCAAGGACTGGGAAACGCTGCGATCCGGAGTTGTTATTGTTCCCGAGTGTGTCACCGGTCAAATGACGGACGACCTGGTCGCTCTCGTCGATAATCACGTGATCGAACAGTACGCGGGCACGTCGTAGCTTGTGAACGGAGTTAACGCATATCGATAGGCCGCCGTACGGGTTGAGATTGTCGATATTGATCTGATCGAAATCACCGTAGAAAGCCAGTCCATGCTTATCCGCCACCTGGCGCGCGAGCTTGTGACGATGACAGATATAGACGACCGGGAGTCTTACCGGGAGGCGTTTTGGAGTGCCCGTTACCGAATGCGAGCCGGATATGGGCGTGTTTTGTGTTCCTTCTATGTATTCCCCCAAAGCGGTGGTTTTTCCAGTCGCCATTTGAGACCGAACAAACGTAGTGCCCGTATGGTGGAGAAGTGCAGGATCAAGGTACTGTTGTTCGACCGTGACTGTTTTGTCGATGTGCGCTGGATTGAGGAGTAGGGTTGGTCGTGCCCAGTAGATTATGTCCAACTTGCTGTCGTAAACGTATGGGACACCATAGGGATTCCGGGCCACAAAGGCCGATGGCCTGCTGTCATCCCTGAAAGGCGAGTGTATCGGCTGTCTGTAGGTAACTTCTCGGACCGTTATGATCTGATCGTCGGCGGTTCGGAGCGATTGGTCCATGTCGAGGTATGTAGGTTCTGAATTCTCGAAACAATCCTGTACGAGGTTCGACGGTACGTTCTGTGTAGTTCCGGAGGAGGTGAGGCATGCAAATCCTGATCCATCTTTCCAGCAAAACCCGCGGTCAACACGTGCTTCATTTTTAAGCTGGCGACAGAGCGGTTCGTAACGGTCCCTTTCGGCCTTGCTGAGCGCAGGGGGCGTAGGCAGAAGCGCGTGGGGGCGCGCCTGGGTTTCAAGATGAAGATCATCACTCCCTTCCGGGCGATACAAACCCGAGCCGAGTGCCGGGGGCGCCTCGATAAACCACTGGTTCGGGTTTTGGGTAACTGGGTCAATTAGCGACGCTATGTAGTAACGGTCGTCGGTCTCGGGTACGAACCCATATCCGGAGAGCACGAGGCGTTTGAACAGATTCTTGAGGTCGCTGGGTTTCCACGGCTTCTCCGTCATGAACCTGATATGGAAACCAAGTTTCGTGGAAACGAAGTCGTCGTTGTCCGTGTAGATATTCGCGCTGCTGCTGTAATTCCACAGGTAGGGTGTTTCCGCAAATGGCGGATGCACTTCCGAAAGAGCGGCCATTACTCCGCCTAGCGTGGAAATCCCGAGTGGATTATTGACGGGGAGGTCAACGTCCAGAACAAGGCCGCATGAGAGGTCGAAATCGGCATTTGTTCGGGATAGACGTTGTTCGACCTGATTGTTGTCGGGCACACAGGACTTGTGGCGGTGTTGAACGAATCCCGCAGACTCACGTAGATACAATATCTCGTTACGTAGCTCGCCCAGGCTGGAGTAGGTACAACAGGCTCCCCGCCAGTATTGTCCCTGAACCCCGTTAGCGAACGATTGGATGCCGGATTTTGATGAATCCCAGTCAATGTGCTTACGGGGAATAGGTCCGGATCGCATTATCGTAAAATAATGCGTGGGTACCGTGTTCGGATTCGGGTAGCTAGAAAAAAAGGGACGGAAGTCCGCATCGGAATCGTTTTTATTTTTATAGTTGAAAGTACTATTTTCGATATTTGTCGTCATTATTATTGTCTCCTTGTTGTTGTTATTAGCCGGACAATATGAATCCTCCGAGAACTAATTGGGGGGATTGTATGGGCGGGTCCGGTATATTGCAAGTATCGGTTTTTAAAGGAAAAATAGATTAAAAACTTACGTTTCCGCGAGCACTTACGCGTGCGAAAGAAGCCGGATGAAGGCATCGCCGTTTGAAATACGATCCAGGACGGCTCGGTATGCCCATGGGTGTGTTTCAACTCTGTCCCCGTCGGCGGGTCTGAGTACGGAGCGGCGGTTGGGCGCCGCGGACTTTCGTGTCCGTGAGCCATTCGTCCAGTTCACTGATCCGTATCCGGACGTTCCGTCCAATCTTGTGGACGGGAAGGGCACGACGTGAGGCCATATCCTGGACGGTCCGGACGGACAGACCGATGTACTGCGAGACAGTCTCGAGGGGGATAAGCTGGTCCGGTCCGTAAATCGTTTCGCCAATTCGTACTGATTTTGTGCTCATGATGATCGTCTCCTCTGGTTGTCATTCTCCGTATTTAGTCACGCCGCGCAGTGGGGCGTTGTTGAACGTAGTTGGGCGGAGAGGAGGGAGGACTGTCAGGAGCGACTGTTGCCGTGATCAGCTGAAGGCAGTCAGCGGGGAGGGGTCGCGATATAGAACCGGTGCGTCCGCGGGAAGAGCCGGGAGTGCCCAGCAGAAGAGCATCGGCCGGACGTGAAACGGGGCGTTACACGGTTCTTCAGAGCGCGTTCATGGCCGTTTGCTGGATAGGGCGTTGATGGAGATTGGTTGAGTCGTGGTCTGTCACGGACTTCGGTTTAAGGGACTGTTGACCGAGCGCTGGGCGTCTGGGGCTAATGCATGGTGGAACAGATCGCAGGTGGGCGAGGGCGCGCAGCGGTGTTTGATCGACCCTGTCGGTTGATATGGGCCTATGATCCGCGTGTTGGTTCGCGTGGCCAAGCGTTTGGTCTACGCGGTCGAGACACTGAGTCGCGCCTGTATGCGGCTTGTGAGGGCGGCAACCGGCAGAAGCGATTGCTGCCATCGCGGAGTATGGGTGGTAGTGCCTGCTCGGGTGGGCGGGTGAGTCTTTTGGAGTGGGCTGCGGGGTAGATTTTCGCTGGGGAATCCTCCAGGTTAGGTGCCTGAGCGAGACACCTTGAATGCATGAGGAAACTGTGGCGGCGCGCCATTGCCCCCTCAGTGCCCCCTCAGTCAGCTGGGCATTCGTAACTGTCTGTTATATAATAGATTTTCAGGAGGTATTTCGTCGCGCAAGGGACTTAAAATCCCTCGGCCGCAAGGCCGTGCCGGTTCAAGTCCGGCTCCGGGCACCATTCCACACGTCGCCGCGGAACGGCGACCGCTGAGGCGCGTGCCCGCCCATCCCTGGGCGAGTCCGTGTGCGCCACGCCGTTACACGCGCAGCAGCAGGTACTGGCGCTCCCATGAGCTGATGACGCGGAAGTACGCGCGGTACTCGGTGCGCTTTGCCGCCAGGTAGGCCTGCGTGAAGCGCTCGCCCATGAGTTCATGCAGCTTGCGACACTCGTCCAGGGCGTCGAGGGCCCGGCCAAGTTCCGATGGCAGATTCTGGCCGGCCTTGTAACCCACGCTCTGCAACGGCGGGCGGGGCTCGATCTGCTCCATCATGCCCAGGTATCCGCACACCAGATTGGTCGCCATGGCGAGATACGGGTTGGCGTCCGCGCCCGCGATCCGGCTCTCGATCCGGGTCGCCTCGGGACTGCTGTGCGGCGCGCGCAGGCCGACCGTGCGGTTGTCGTAGCCCCATTCGGTATTGATCGGGGCGGCCAGGTTGCCCGGAACGAGGCGCCGGTAGGAATTGACGTTCGGCGCCAGATAGGCGATGGCCGAGGGCAGGTAGCGCTGCAGGCCGCCCATATAATGCTGGAACAGACGACTTGGCCGGCCATCTTCGCCGGCGAAGATATTCTCGCCGCTCTCGCTGTCCGTCACGCTCTGATGGATATGCAGCGAACTGCCGGGCTCGTGCTGCATCGGCTTGGCCATGAACGTGGCGTATATATCGAACTCGAAGGCGACCTCGCGCAGGGTCCGCTTGAACATGAAGACCTGATCGGCCAGATCCAGCGGCGATCCGTGCTGGAAATTGATCTCCATCTGGCCGGAGCCTTCCTCCTGGATCAGCGTATCGATATCCAGATCGAGCGCTTCGCAGTAGTCGTACATCTTCTCGAACAGCGGATCGAACTCGTTGACCGCATCGATCGAGTAGGCCTGACTGGACGCACCCTGGCGGCCGGACCGGCCGATCGGTGCCTCCAGCGGGTAATCGGGATCGGTGTTTTTCTGGACGAGGTAGAACTCCACCTCCGGCGCCACGACCGGCTTCCAGCCGCGCTCCTCGAACAGTTCCAGCACGCGGTGCAGGACGTAGCGCGGGGCGAGGTCGACCGGTTCGCCGTTGAGGTAGTAGCAATCGTGGATGACTTGGGCCGTCGGTTCATCGACCCACGGTACCAGGCGCATGGTGCTCAGGTCCGGGACCAGTTCCATGTCCTGCTCGATCGGGTTCCAGATCCGCTCGTCGTCCTCCGGGTAATCACCCGCGGCGGTCTGGATAAAGATGGAATCGGGCAGGCGGGGCCGCCCCCCGTGCAGATATTTGCTGGCGGGCATGATCTTGCCCTTGGGCGTGCCGGTCATGTCCGGGACCAGGCACTCGACTTCAGTGATATCGCGTTCTTCGAACCACGCCTGCATCGCGGCGGTTTTGTCGTCTTCCTTCTTTTGCATAAATCACCGTTGATGGAAAGAAAACGGCCCGGGGGAATCCCCCGGGCCGTGCACTGCTTCAGCGCGACTGCACGTCGGTCCACAACTGCTGGAATGTCTGCAGTTGCTGGCCCTTGAGGCTGGGCGTGAAGTGCACACGCTCCATCTGCTCGTCCGTCGGCGTCGCCGGCGCTTTCAGGAGGATGTCATCGAGCATCGGCTTGGCGGCCTCGTTCGGGCTGCTGTACCAGGTCCAGTTGGACAACTGGGCGCCGATCTCGGCATCCAGAATGAAGTTGATGAACTTGTGCGCCATGTCTGGATTCGGCGCCTCGGACGGAATCATCATGCTGTCGACCCACAGCTCGGCCCCTTCCTTCGGGATCGTGAACTCGATGTCCTCATAGGCATCGGGGTCCTCGTCCGCATAGAAGAGGTAGTCGCCGTTATAGCTCATGCCCGCATCGATGTTGCCCTGGGCAATCTGCTGCAGCTGCGGCGTGCCGTCGGCGAACCCGTTGAAGTTCGAACGGCCCTTGGTGTTGATGATCAGTTTTGCGGCTTCCTTCCACTGCTCGGTATCCTGGCAGCGGTAGCCGTGGCCGAGGTAGGCACAGGCAATGCCCATCGACACCTGACCGTCACTGATCAGGGAGAACGGATTGTCCGGGTTCCTCTCCTCATCGAACATGACGTCCCAGCTGTCGACCTCACCCAGTTCCGCCTTGTTGTAGATCAGGCCGGTCGTGCCCCACTGGTAGGCGGCGGTGTACTCGTTCCCCGGATCGAAACTCGGGTCGAGGAAACGGTCGTTGAGATTCTCCAGGTTCGGGAGCTTCGAGTGATCCAGTTTCTGGACCAGCCCGGTTTCGACCAGACGCGGCACGAAGTAGTTCGACGGTACGATGATGTCGTACTGCGACTTGCCGCCGGCACGCAGCTTGGAGAACATCTCCGGCAGGGAGTTGTAGTAGTTCTCGACCACCTCGACGTCGTGTTTCTCCTCGAACGCCTTGATGATCTCCGGGTCCATGTACTGCGACCAGTTGAAGATGTAGAGCTTGTCCTCCTGTGCCTGTGCGCTGACGGCAAAGCCAAGCGCCAGACTGCCCAGGAGTGACATCACCACGGGTTTTATGATGGGTCTCATGGGTCGGACTCCATTGTCACTGTTGTGACGGTTTGCTCACGGGCTTCGCCCGCTGGATGGCATAACTGATCGCCGCGGCCGTGAAGACGGCGACGATCATCAGTGTCGAGATCGCGTTGATCTCGGGGGTAATGCCCTTCTTGATCGCACTCCAGATGAAGATCGGGAGCGTTGTGCTCTCGGGACCTGCGGTAAAGAAGCTGATCACGAAATCGTCGATCGACAGCGTGAACGACAGGAAAAACGCCGAGATCAGCGCCGCCTGGAGCGTGGGAATGATGAAATGCCATGCCCGCTGCCAGGGGGTCGCGTACAGGTCCTGGGTCGCCTCGAAAAGGAGCGGGTCGAGCTGCAGCAGCCGCGAGTACACCAGCAGGGCGACGAACGGGATCTGGAACGAGATATGCGCGATGATCATCGTCAGCAGTCCCGGTTTCAACAGGCCTGTCGCCTCGTGGATCTGCACGAAGAAAGTCATCTGCGAGATCCCGTAGACGATATCGGGCATGACCAGCGGCAGGTAGATGAACCAGATCAGCCACCCGAGATTCAGGTGGCGATAACGGTACATGCCATAGCCGAGGATCGCGCCGAGCACGGTCGCCAGGGTGGAAGAGACGATCGCCAGGGTCAGGCTGTTGTAAATCGCGTTGACGATCGTCTCGTTCGCGAAGAGTTTTACGTACCACTCGAGCGAGAACCCCTTGAAGGTCGAATAGGTCCGCGTCGAGTTGAACGAGAACAGCACGACGATCGCGAGCGGCGCATAGAGGAAGAACAGGACGATGTACCACCAGGCCCGCAGTCCTCTCTGGAAGTTTGCACGTCTCACAGTACCACCTCCTTGCCGCCCCCGAGGCGTTGGCCGAGTCGGCGCAGGACCATCAATCCGCCCAGGGTCGCCAGGATCATGATCAGGGCGGCCGCGGCGCCGAGTGGCCAGTTGGAGGCCTCGGCGAACTGCCGTGCGACCAGATTACCGATCATCATCGACTTGCCGCCACCCAGCAGCTCGGGGATCACGTACATGCCGAACGCGGGAATCGATACCAGTACGGTACCGGCCATCAGCCCCGGCAGGGTCTGGGGCAGGATCGCGTGGCGGAACACATTGACCGGCTTCGCGTACAGGTCATGCGCCGCCTGGACGATCTCTGCATCCAGCCGCTCAAACGAGGCATAGAGGGGCAGCACCATGAACGGCAGAAAGTTGTAGACAAGGCCGAGCACGACGGCGAAGTTGGACGGGAACAGGCCCATCTCCGACGGGATCAGGTCCGCGCTCGCCGCGAGGTTCGAGATCGGCGTATCCGGTGCCAGGATGTTCATCCAGCCGAACGCCCGGATGACCTGGTTGGTCCACGACGGCACCACGACGATCAGCAGCATCAGCGGGCGGCGCCCGGGCGGCTGGGTGCTGATGAAATACGCGAGCGGATAGGCGATCAGGATGACCAGGCCGGTCGCGATCAGTGTCTGCCAGAGCGATCGGGCCAGCGTGTAGAGGTTCCCCGGGCTCCACCCAAGGAAGCCAAAGCCGGCCAACTGCTCGAACGACTGCAGGGACAATGGCATCTGTGGCAGGCCGTATGGCCCGTTCGACATGAACGCCACCGACATCAGGTAGAAGCTGGGCAGCACCAGGAAAAAGACGATCCAGAGGATCCCCGGCGCGATGGTGCCGAGCAGGTGCGTCGTCCGGCCCCAGTATCCAAAGCCGCCGGTCATTTTCCGCCGCGCCATCAGGCTACTCATCGAGAAACACCAGGCCTTCGCAATCGACCGCCAGCGCCACGTATTCACCGGGCTCATGCGGCGTCTGGCCCCGATTACTGACGATGGCGGTGATCCGCGAATCGCCGCACTCGAGTTGGTACTCGGCGAACGCGCCGCGGTACAGGCGATCGAGGATGCGGGCGCGGAATCGGTTCTCACCGGCCTCCTCGGGCGGCAGCAGGTCGAGTGTCTCCGGGCGGATCAGGACATACGATCCGGTACAGTTGTCGCAACCCGTCAACGGACCGAGGGCAGTGTCCAGCGTGCCGTCGTCCGCGCGCTCCACGGGGTAAAGATTGGTATGACCCATGAAGCGGGCGACGAACAGGTTCGCGGGGCGTTCGTAGATATCCTCGGGCGGTCCAACCTGCTGGATGCGGCCATCGTTCATGACCGCGATCCGATCGCTCATCACCATCGCTTCCTGCTGATCGTGGGTGACGAACACGAACGTCATGCCCAGGCGTTGCTGGGTCTGCGACAGTTCCACCTGCAACTGCGAGCGCAGGCCGGCATCCAGCGCCGAGAGCGGCTCGTCGAGGAGCAGCAGGTCGGGCTCGTTGATGAGCGCGCGGGCGAGGGCGACACGCTGCTTCTGGCCCCCGGAGAGCTGGGCGACATCGCGCTCGATCAGGTCGCTGATCTTGATGAATTTCGCGGTCTCATCGACACGACGCTGGCATTCGTCGCGGTCGACCCCGCGCATACGCAGGCCGAAGCCGATGTTCTCGCGCACATTGAGATGGGGGAAGAGGGCGTAGGACTGGAACACAGTGTTGACGCTGCGACGGTGGGCCGGCGTGCGCAGGATATCCTCGCCACCGACTTCGACCGCGCCGCCGGTGGCATCCTCGAGCCCGGCCAGTATGCGTAGCAGGGTGGTTTTACCGCAGCCCGACGGTCCGAGCAGGGTGAAGAATTCGCCGGCATCGATCTCGAGGTCGATATGCTCCAGCGCGACCACGCCGCCGGGGAAGTGTTTCTGCACACCCCGGAGGGAAATCGCCGATGCCTCGCGCGGCTTGCCCCCGGTCGCGTTGCGTCGCACTTCCGCGTACGGGTCGGGTGGTTTGCCGGTCTGCCGCTGCGCCTCGGCCTCGGCGGCCTCGGCCTGCATGGTGTCGGAGTTCGTCATGACTCGGTATCCCCCGGGAAGTTGCGGTCAGATCAGGTCCCGCATTCGGTAGAAGTTGGTCGCGAGCACGAGCAGAGGCGTGCGCAGGTGGCGCCCGCCCGGAAAATCGCGGTGCGGCATGCGAGCGAACAGGTCGAATCGTTCCGCCTGGCCGCTGATGGCCTCGGACATCAGTTTGCCGGCCATTCCGCTCATGGCCATCCCCTGACCGGAGTAACCATGGGCGAAGTACACGTTGGTACCGACGCGGCCGAAATGAGGGGCGCGATTGAGCGTGATGCCGACCCAGCCACCCCAGATATATTCCACCCGGACACCCGCCAGGGCGGGGAAGATCCGGGTCATTTTGGCCTCCATGCGCTGGCGCAGATTCCGTGGTTCACGTCCGTTGTAACTGACCTGGCCGCCATACAGCAGGCGCCGGTCCCCTGAGAGGTGATAATAGTCGAGGACGAAATTGGCATCCGAAACCGCTTCGTCGGTGGGCAGCGACTCGCGTACGCGCGCCTCATCGAGCGGCTCGGTCGCGATCACGTAATTGCCGACCGGCATGATCTTCGAGCGCAGAGCCGGGTCCAGCTCATCGAGGTAGGCGTTGCAGGCGAGCACGACGAAGTCGGCCTCGACCTGGCCGTATTCCGTGTACACCTTCGCCGGCTCGCCAGGCTCGATGCGCGTGACGGCGCTGCCCTCGTGCAGCTCGGCGCCGTGCGACTGGGCGGCACGCGCGAGACCTAGCGTGTAGTTCATGGGATGCAGACGGCCGGCCCGGGGTTCGTGGATACCGCCGATATAGTAATCGCTGCGCACGCGCTCCCGGACGCCGTGGTCGTCGAGCAGCTCCATGTCGTGATAGTCGTACTCGGTCGCCATCTGATCGACCCACTCACGGTACATCTTCATGTGCCGCTGGCGGATCGCGGTATGGACGTAGCCCCAGCGCAGATCGCAGGGGATCTCGTATTCGCGGACGAGATCATCGACGAGCTGGAGGCCTTCGAGCGACATGTCCCAGACGGCGCGCGCCGCGTCACGGCCCAGCCCTTTGGCGATCGTGTCCATCCCGGTACCGAGGCCCGGCAGCACATGCCCACCGGCACGGCCCGACGCACCCCAGGCGATGCGCTCGGACTCGAGCAGTTTCACCCGGTAACCGCGGCGGGCGAGGTGCAGTGCGGTCGAGCAGCCCGTTATCCCGCCGCCGACGACACAGATGTCGGTGCGGTGCGCGCCCTCGAGCCGCGGCGTCGGCTCCAGCTCGACGCGGATCGAATGGCCA
The DNA here is from genome assembly GCF_001614315.2 of Halofilum ochraceum. NCBI lineage: Bacteria > Pseudomonadati > Pseudomonadota > Gammaproteobacteria > Chromatiales > Ectothiorhodospiraceae > Halofilum > Halofilum ochraceum. Next base: position 188,837 of record NZ_LVEG02000005.1, on the reverse strand, counting down.
TACCAGGAATCGACGTAATCGGTCATGGGCATGGGCTGCTCAGAACCGGATCCAGGTGGTCTTCGTCTGGGTGTATTTATCGATCGCGTGGAGTGATTTGTCGCGGCCGATACCGGACTGCTTGTAGCCGCCGAACGGCACCGTGATGTCGTCGTCGTCGTAACAGTTCACCCAGACGGTCCCGGCCCGCAGCCTGCGCGCGGCCGGATGCGCCTTGCTGATGTCGCGTGTCCAGATGGCCGCTGCGAGACCGAACGGGCTGTCATTCGCGACCGCGAGCGCTTCGTCGACCCCGCTCACGGGGATCGTCGCCAGTACCGGACCGAAGATCTCCTCACGCGCGATCGTCATCGAGCCGCTCACATTGTCGAATACCGTCGGCTCGACGAAGGAGCCGCCGCTATCGACGCGACTGCGCTGACCACCCACGCGCAGGCGCGCGCCCTCGGCCTGACCTTTCTCGATGTAGCCGAGCACGCGCTCCATCTGATCGGCATCGACCATCGCGCCCAGCCGGGTGGCCGGGTCCAGCGGGTCGCCCGGCGCGCGCTCACGCGCATGCGCCACGATCCGCTCGATCATCTCTTCGCAGATGGATTCCTCGACGATCAGGCGCGAGCCCGACATGCAGACCTCGCCCTGGTTGAAGAAGATCGCATTGGCCGCGGCGCTGGCCGCCTGATCCAGATCCGGTGCATCGGCGAGCACGATGTTGGGCGATTTGCCGCCGCACTCGAGCGCGATGTGCTTCATGTTCGACTGGCCGGCGTACTGCAGGAAGAGCTTGCCGACCTCGGCCGAGCCCGTGAAGGCGAGGGCGTCGACTTCCATGTGCAGGCCCAATGCCTTGCCGGCGGTCGGCCCGAATCCAGGCACGACATTGAGCACGCCCTCGGGCAGCCCCGCCTCGATCGCCAGTTCCGCCAGTCGCAGCGCGCTGAGCGGGCTCTGCTCCGCCGGCTTGAGCACGACCGAGTTGCCGGCCGCGAGGGCGGGGCCGAGTTTCCAGGCGGCCATCATCAGCGGGAAATTCCAGGGCACGACCGCGGCGACGACACCGATCGGCTCGCGCGTAATCGTGGCCAGCACGTTGTCCGCGGTCGGCGCGGTCTCGCCGTAGAGCTTGTCGATCGCCTCGGCGTACCAGCCGAACGTACGCGCCACCAGCGGGATATCGACGCCGCTGGAGTCGGCGATCGGCTTGCCCATGTCCAGTGTTTCGAGCAGGGCGAGTTCCGCACGGTGTTCTTCGATCAGCGCGGCGAGTCGCAACAGGACCGTCTTGCGCGCGCGGGGATCCATGCCTGCCCAGCGCTCGTCCTCGAACGAGGCCCGGGCGGACTGAATGGCCCGGTCCACGTCCTCGCTGTCGCATTCGGCCACGCGGGTGATGATTTCACCGGTGGCCGGGTTGACGCAGTCGAAGGCTCGGCCGCTGGCGGCATCGACATAGCGGCCGTCGATGAACGCGCGATTCCGGATGTCGAGCGAGTCGGCCAGTGTGGCCCAGGCTTGCCGTGTTTCGGGCAATTCCATCCTGCGATCCTCCGCATATCGGTGAACGCCGGCGCGTCTTCGCCGGGTGTTATTTTGTGATCACAATAGCGTCTCGCGCTTTCGGGCGCAATCCCCGCTCAACGGCCCGGCTCATCGCTGGCCTTGCGGGTCGCGGCGTCGAGATCCCGCCATTCCGACTCCGTCAGCGACCCCAAACCCTCGCGGACATCCGCCTCGATCGCGAATCGCAGCGCTGCGTGGTCCTGGCGTTCGAGTGCGTTCAGTGCGTCGGCGTGGCGGTCGACGATGTAGTCGACCCCGATATGACTCACGACCAGCCGCAGGAACGGACTGAACTGCAGCCAGACGCTCTCGATCAAGGGCATCAGCACCTCGGCCGAACCCAACTCGTAGATGCTGAAGTGGAACTCCCGGTGGCGGTGCAGGTAGCGGTTGATCTCGCCGTTCTCGACCGCCTCGTCGACCTCCGCGTCGAGGCGGCGAAGGCGCTCCAGGTGACCCGCGTCGATGTGCGGCATGGCACGCTCCGCCGCCAGCGTCTCCAGCGACACGCGCACGGCGCAGAGATCATCGAACTTGCGCCGCGTCATGGTCGGGACGCTCACGCGCCGGTTGCCGTGGACCTCCAGTGCGCGCTCCGACACGAGCCGCCGCAGGGCCTCGCGCACCGGCGTGGGGCTGACCTCGAGCATGGCCGCGATCCCGCGCAGCGTCACGCTGCGCCCGGGCACGAACTGGCCGGTGAGGATCCGCTCCTTGAGCTGCCGGTATACCCATTCCTGTACGGTGATGGCGCCATCATCGGCGCGCGGGTGGAGCGCTGTGGTGTTCACGGAATCGAGCATCGCCCGCGTCCTCCGGAAAACGGTAACCTGTACCGAGGTTAGCAAATTTGATCACAGTGTGTTGCCAGGCGCCAGATGGGCTGCTAGTTTGTGATCACATTACATACGGTCCGTGGCGCGCCCTGGTCGTGCCCGACCGCCAGACGCGAGGACGGTACCCATGTCCGAGGAGAAGGAAGACACCGGCACACCGGCGGAGGTCGAGCGGTTTCTCGACCGGTACCCGGGGCTGGAGTACATCGAGGCCTTCGTCACCGACATCAACGGAATTGCACGCGGCAAACGGGTTCCGGCCGCGGCGCTCGCGCGTCTCTATGACAAGGGCCTGTGCCTGCCGGCATCGACGCTGATCCTTGACGTCTGGGGCAATGAAGTCGAGGCCTCCGGCCTGATCTTCGATACGGGCGATGCGGATCACCCATGCTGGCCGATTGCGGGAACACTGCAACCGCTGCCATGGACCGAGGGGCGCGGCGGCCAGCTGCTGTTGCGCATGGAGACACCGGATACCACGCCATACCACGCGGATCCGCGTAATGTCCTCGTCGGTGTAGCCGAGCGGTTCGCCGCGCGCGGGCAGACGCCGGTCATCGCCACGGAACTGGAATTCCGGCTGTTCGAGCCGGAGCCCGCGGCCGACGGCTCACCGGTGCCGCCGACCCGGCTGGGACGCGGGGGCGGTTCGCAGCTGTTCGGCCTCGATGAGCTCGACGTAATGGACGCGGTTTTCTCGGAGATCGACCGGGCCTGCCGCGCGCAGGGAGTGCCCGCGGATACGGTCATCGCCGAGCAGAGCGATGGCCAGTACGAAGTCAACCTCACGCACGTGGGCGATCCGGTCGCGGCCGCGGATCACGCCATTCTCCTCAAGCGCACGATCAAGGCGGTCGCACGACGCCACGGCCTGGTGGCGAGCTTCATGGCGAAGCCGTTCGGCGATGAGGCGGGGAACGGACTGCACGTGCATGCCAGTCTGTTGGACCGTGATGGCAACAATATCTTCACCGATGGCGAACGCCCGACCGCGGCCCTGCATCATGCCGTGGGTGGCCTGATGGAGACGATGTACGACGCGGCCGCGGTATTCGCGCCGCATGCGAACTCCTGGCGCCGATTCCAGGTCGGTGCGCACGTTCCGATGGGCCCCACCTGGGGATTCGACAACCGCACGACCGCGGTCCGCGTACCACTCTCGAGTCCAGCCGCGACACGGGTCGAGCACCGGGTAGCGGGCGCGGATGCGAATCCCTATCTCGCCGTCGCGGCCATACTGGCGGGCATCGATCACGGACTCGCGAACGCGGTCCAGCCGCCGCCTGAGACGAAGGGCTCGGCGTTCAACCAGCATGCGCCGGGACTGCCCGAGACGTGGGAGAGCGCGCTGGGCGCCTTCGGGGAATCGGCGTTCGTCGCGGAGTACTTCGGCGAGGAGTACCGGCGCCTGTTCACGGTCTGCAAACGTCAGGAGCAGGCCCGCTTCCGCCGGGATGTTCCGCGCTTCGAATACGAAAGTTACCTGGGTGCGATCTGATATGAACGCGACTGCCGAACAGACCGCCGCGCGCACAGTGGCGCCCGGCGCGACCGGAAGCCTGGAGCACGCCGAATCCTGGTATGCGGCGACCGCCAGACCTTCCCCCGAACGGCCAGCGCTCGAGGGCGACGTGACGACCGACGTGTGCGTTGTCGGGGCCGGGTTTTCGGGCATGTCGACGGCGCTGCATCTCGCCGAGCGCGGCTACGCGGTGACCGTGCTGGAAGCCGCACGTGTCGGCTGGGGCGCCTCGGGGCGCAATGGTGGGCAGCTCGTCAACGGCTACAGCCGGGATCTCGCCACCATCGAGAAACGCTATGGCCCGGAGGCCGCCCGCCAGCTCGGCTCGATGGCCTTCGAGGGCTCGGGGATTATCCGCGAGCTCGTCAAACGCTACGACATCGACTGCAATCTGCGTGAAGGCGGACTCTTCGCGGCCTTGAACCGCCGGCAGTTGGGGGAACTCGAGCAGCAGAAAAAGGAATGGGGAGAATACGGCCACGACGGGCTCGAACTGCTGGATCGCGATTCCATCCGCAAGCACGTCGCGACGGATCTGTATGTCGGCGGGCTCCTGGATCGATGGAGCGGCCACATCCACCCCCTCAATCTCGTGCTGGGCGAGGCGGAGGCAGTGGAATCGCTCGGCGGACGGATCCATGAGCATTCGGCCGTCACACGGGTCGAGCAGGGCGAGCGGCCGGTCGTTCACACGTCCGGTGGACGGGTCCACGCGAAGCACGTCGTGCTCTGTGGCAATGCCTATCTCGGCGATGCCGTTCCGGCGCTGCGCGATCGCGTGATGCCGGTCAGCACCCAGGTCATGGCGACCGAGCCGCTTGACCCCGCGGTGATCGAGCGCCTGTTCCCGACCGGCGTGTGCGTGGAGGACTGCAACTACATCCTCGACTATTACCGCCCGACCGCGGATAACCGGATTCTCTTCGGTGGCGGCACGATCTACGGCGGTGTCACCCCCGATGACATCGTGGGCAAACTCCGCCCGCATCTCGCACGCACATTCCCGGAACTCGCCGACGCGCGCATCGATTACGCCTGGAGCGGGAATTTCGCGCTCACGCTCACCCGCATTCCCCATATGGGGCGGCTGAACGGCCCGGTGTACTTCACCCACGGGTACAGCGGCCACGGTGTGACCACCACCCATCTCGCGGGACGCCTGATCGCCGAGGCGATCGACGGCGAGACCGAGCGCTTCGATGCGTTCGCGCGCCTGCGCAATTACCCGTTCCCCGGCGGCCGGACCCTGCGGGTGCCGTTGACGATGCTGGGCGCCTGGTACTACCTGGCGAAGGAAAAAATCGGGCTGTAAGAGTCGGACAGGCGGCACGCGGCGGGTCCCGCTTAGTGGTGCGGCATGCGGGTCGGCAGACAGATCATGGGGGCAGTTGAATGAGCGAACACGGGCAGGGCGATCAGGCGTTCCGCGCGACCACGCTGTATGGTCGCGAGCCGGAGATGACCTATGGCGGCGCGCTCAGCTTCCTGCGCCGGCGCTACACGCGCGAGATTGACGCGGCCGATGTGGTCGTCAGCGGCCTGCCATTCGATCTGGCGACGACCAACCGCCCGGGCAGCCGATTCGGTCCCCAGGCGATCCGCGCCGCATCCACCCAACTGGCGGAACTCGACGCGTTTCCCTGGGGGTTTGATCCGTTCGACCACCTCGCGGTGGCCGACTGGGGCGATTGCTACCTGCCACCCGGCGACCCGCACGGCATGGCCGAATCGATCCTCGAGCATGCGCGCGCCATCCTCGCGCGGGGTCCGGGCATGCTGACGTTCGGGGGCGACCATTACGTCACCTGGCCACTGCTGAAAGCGCACGCCGAGCGGCACGGCCCGCTGGCCCTGATCCAGTTCGATGCGCATCCGGATACCTGGCCCGACGATGGCGTCCAACTCGATCACGGCACGATGATCGGGCGCGCAGTGCACGAAGGGGTGATTGATCCCGGCCGTTCGGTACAGCTCGGCATCCGCACCCACGCACCGGCCATGGGATTCAACGTGATCGACGCCCCGTGGATTCATGCCAACGGTCCCGCTGCGGCCGTGGAGCGTATCCGCGAGACCGTGGGGTCAGACCCCGTCTACGTGACGTTCGATATCGATTGCCTGGATCCCGCCTTTGCACCGGGCACGGGCACGCCGGTCCCCGGCGGGCTGAGCTCGGCCCAGGCGCTTGCGATCCTGCGCGACCTGGGCGACCTCTCGCTTGTGGGCATGGACGTCGTCGAGGTCGCGCCCGCGTACGACCACAGCGGCATTACGGCAACGGCCGCCGCGACCATTGCCCATGATTACCTGTGCCTGCTCGCCGCCCAGCGGCGCGACGGCTGACCAACCGCCTGACAGGGTGGTCGGTTGGGGCCGACCCGCTTCAGGCGCCGGCGTACCCACGGATCTTCTCGTACAGCGCGTCGGCGATCGTAATCCCTTCCGCGCCCGTACGCTCGCGGGCGGCAAGCCGCCCCTGACCGGGCAGGCGAGCACCTTCCTGACCCTCGATCGCGGCCAGCATATGTTCCAGCCGATCGCCGAAATCGGGCCCGCCGAACGCAGCGGGATCGATGGCGATGAAGAACTGCCCGGTACGCGGCGATCCACCTTCGTTGGTCGCGAACGATGACGCATCGATCGCAAAGTTCGAGCGCGTCATCGCGGCCGCCATGATCTCGACAATGAGGGCGATCCCGGCGCCCTTGTAGCCGCCCATCGGCAGCATCGTCCCGCCGTCGAGTGCGGCTTCCGGGTCGGTGGTCGGATGCCCGTGTTTGTCGAGTGCCCAGCCTTCGGGGATGGGTTCGCCTTTCTGCTTGTGCACCACGACCTCGCTCTTCGCGATCACCGACGAGGACTGGTCGATCACCAGCGGTGCACCGGACCGCCGGGGTACGGCACAGGAGAGGGGATTGGTGCCGAACACGGCCTTGCTGCCGCCCCAGGGCGCGATGGATGCGGGGGCGTTGACGAAGCCGAGTGCGACCAGCCCGGCATCGGCGATCCGCTCGACGTGATAACCGCAGACGCCGCAGTTATACGAGTTCGTGACAGCCAGCGCGGCGATTCCCTGTTCGCGGGCGAGCGGATACAGCCGCTCCAGTCCGCGATCGATCGCCGGATGCGCGAAGCCGTCCTTCGCATCGGCCAGCAGCCCGGACGGCGCAACCGGCTCCACGGTCGGATTGGCGTTGCCGTCGATCTTGCCGCAGCGGGCATGTTCACAATAGGTGGGCAGGCGCGCCAGACCGTGGCTGTGGATACCGTCCGCCTCGCTGGCGACGACCGACTGCGTCACCGAACGGGCATTGTCTTCGCGCGTGTTACAGGCGACCAGGGCGCTCTGCGTGAGTTCTTCCACCTGCTCGAGTGTCAACTGGGCCGACATATCGCCTCCATCCGTTTCGTTGTGCTTGCCGCCCCGCGGTCGGCGGCGGCGCAGGCCCCGGATCGGGGCAGACCGGGGAAGTGTAAGCACCCGCGGCGCGAACGGCCATTGGCCGATGTCGAGGCGTCTTTATCGCCCGATCAGTAATCCTGGCCCGGGCGCCGGGTTACCCCCGAACGGTCTGGAAATGGATGCTTTCGAGTTCATTCGCGATCCCGCGCAGGCGGCGGCCGATCGCCAGGCGCTGCAGCGGCGTCAGTGTCCCGGCGAATTCGGTGAGCAGATCGATGAGCCCCGCCCTGAACCGGTCGAATGCAGCACGCTCGTGCGGCCGCAATGCCGCGCGGTCCACCCACCAGCCGCGCATCCACGCGGCCACTTCCGCCGCTTCTGCATCACGGCGGAGCAGGGCGAGCAGCCCCGCCTGCATGCGGGTCCGATAGCGGTACCATTCGGCAGAGGTATCGGGCAATTCGCGTACACCGCGATACAGTAATTGCGTTTGATGGACGTCCAGCGGGCCGGTCCAGCTCTCGATGAAGTCGATCATCCGTTCGGCGAGCGCCCGCTGGCTTGCACGGTGGGAGACATCGACATAGCGCTCGCGGTACGCCGCATTTTCCGTCTGCATCCGTTGACGCAGGTACCGGCGCTGGTCCTGATCGGTGTCCGCGAGTACCGACGCCAGCCACCCATCGATCGCGTCGCCCATCAGCGCTTCATACCGCTTTTTGGCGCCACGGTAGGCCCATTGGACATCGGCACCGGTCAGCTCACTACGGGTTCGAAGGGCGGCGGCGCGCAGGAACTCCGTATATCCCGGCATGCGCTCGACCGCGATCCGGTCGAGCCACGGTTCCAGTTGGCTCTGCAGATCCGAGCGCTGTGCCGGTTTCAGGGCGACCCAGTCATCCACACGATCGACGAGCACGCTGTCGACGTAGCTCCATGCGAGGGAGAACGCACTGCAGCCTGTCAGCACCACGAGCAGAACGAGCACCGTCATGCGCAGCGGGGGTGGTGACCAGGGGCGATACGCCCGCGCGGCTCCGTGCATGCCGATTCCCGTGTAAGGCGCCGATCGACCGCGACCGGCTCGATGATCATCTCCCGATGGTCGCCAGGGATCAATCACACCGGGACACCTGGTGTGCCGGCTGCCAAGTGCAATACGGTTGCCTTGTCGGCCCGCGGGCACCCCCGTACCATTCCCTTCGGGAGCGCCCGATGGGCACCAGGACCCGTCCTGGATGGACCGAAGCGACGGTCGTGATGCCGTTGGGCCGAAACGCGTTCAGGCGGGAGCCAGCATGCACATAACCGAAGGATTCACCGGAACTGTCGGCAATACGCCGTTGATTCGCCTGTCGCGCCTCAGCGAGGAGACCGGCTGCGAGATTCTGGGCAAAGCGGAGTTCCTGAATCCCGGCGGGTCCGTCAAGGATCGCGCCGCGCTGGGCATCATCGAGGCGGCCGAGGCAAGCGGTGAACTGCGCGCCGGCGGCACCGTTGTCGAGGGTACCGCCGGCAATACCGGCATCGGGCTCGCGCATATCTGTAATGCGCGTGGCTACCGCTGCGTGATCGTGATCCCCGAGACCCAGTCCCAGGAGAAGATGGACCTGCTGCGCATCCTGGGGGCCGAGGTCCGGCCGGTTCCCGCGAAGCCCTACCGCGATCCGGACAATTACCAGCACGTGGCCCGCCGCCTGGCGGAGGAGACGGACAACGCGATCTGGGCGGCTCAGTTCGATAATACCGCGAATCGAGACGCCCATTATGCGACCACCGGCCCCGAGCTCTGGCGGCAGACCGAAGGGCGGATCAACGCCTTCGTCGCCGCGACCGGCACGGGCGGCACGCTCGCCGGCGTATCCCGGTATCTTAAGCAACAGAACGAGGGCGTGCGGATCGTACTGGCGGATCCGCCCGGAAGCGCCCTCTACAACTGGGTGAAAAACGGCGAATTGCAGGCCGTCGGTTCCGGCTCGATCACGGAGGGGATCGGGACGAGCCGGATTACCGCCAACCTCGAGGGCACGGCCATCGACGACGCGGTCATGCCCGCCGACCAGGAATCGGTCGACATGGTCTATCGCCTGCTGCATCGCGATGGGTTGTTCCTGGGCGGATCTTCCGGACTCAATGTCTGCGCCGCCGTGCAGGTCGCACGCGAACTGGGCCCCGGCCACACGATCGCGACCATTCTCTGCGACAGCGGGGCACGCTACCAGTCGCGCCTGTTCGATCCGTCCTGGCTCGCGGGCAAAGGACTCGAAGCGCCGGCCCTGAACGCCTCCTGATCGCAGCGGCAGGAACGCTGTTCCTGCCGCGGCCATCAAGCGCCTGTCGGCAAGTAGAGACCCACGCGGAACCCGCTTCCGGGAGCGGTCTCCACATCCATACTGCCGCCGAGCATGTCGACGCGTTCCCGCATGACCGAGAGGCCGATACCCGGCGTGCCCTGGTGGGGGAGGGCCTGCGCGACCTCGTCGCCGCTGCCATTGTCTTCGACGGCGACGCGGACCGCCTTGGCGGTCTGGTCCAGCGTGACCTCCACGCGGGTGGCGTCGCCGTTCTTGAGGGCGTTCAGGAGCAGTTCCCGGATCGCCTGGAACAGGAACGTCTCGAGGTCCTCCGACAGCGACAGTTCCGCATCGACCTCCACACGCACATCCATGACCTGGTCACGACGGTATTCCTCGGCGAGCCACTCGAGCGCGGCGGCGAGGCCGTGATCCGAGAGGATCAACGGACACAGTTCATGGCTCAGGCCCCGTGCACGCTGGATCGCCGAGTCCAGCAGTTCCTGCAGGCGCTGCGCCTTTTGTTCGACCTCGGCCGGGGGGGCGCCGACGAGCCCTACGGTCTGCAGTTTCGCGGTGACCAGCACCTGCTGCAGTTGATCATGGATGAAGCGGGCGATCCGCCGACGCTCACTGTGCTCGGCATGCGTCAACTGGAGCGTCAGCGCCTGCAGCTGTTGCGTCCGCAGTTCCGCCTCCCGGGCACGGCTTTCCAGCTCCCGATTGAGCGCCTCCAGATGCGCTTCATAGTCGGCCGCGAGCTCCCGGGCTTCGCGGGTCGCGGATTCGTCCGGATGTTCCGATTTCCGGTCGGCGTGATCGCGTTTCATGGCTGTAAGCTCCTGACACCTTGCTCCGCGCTGCGCAGCGGGCGAAGTGGGGACAGGAGAGGGCGCCGGTGCGGTTCCGTCCCCGGCTTCGATCGCCGGCAAGCGGCGGTGTAACGATCCTTACATTGATAATAGTCAATTGCGCCAACAAACGCCCGAATTCCCGGGTGGCATCATAATCGCAGCGAACCATAGTCAGGGCTAACCGGTGACGGAAAACCATCGACCGGTGCTCATCCAGATCACGGCGCGCCGCGGGTTCCCGGCCAACCCGGCTGGACGCAGCGGAAAACACGGCAGGGAGGCGGAGCGGTAGTCGGGTTTCAGCGGACACTACGATGAAAGACCCCATTTCAACGTCGCTGCGGCCACTGGGCCTGTTCGGCGAACTGCTGCTCGGTTCGGACGCGATCGGGCTGCTCGGTATCGACAGCGCGGGTCGGATCCGCCTCAGCGGGAGCGGCGCGAACCTCCTGTTCGCATGCGCGGACGGAAAACTGATCGGACAATCGATCGAGGAACTGTTACCCGGATTCTCCGTGGATCAACTCCGCCGCAGCCGGCGCGTGATGGAAATCGGCCGGTGGCGCCCGGAGTGGCTCATCGACCGCCAGCGGGGCGAAGCGCTTCGCTTCAATGGTACGCACTTCGCCGTACAGATCTCGGTAGTCAGTATCATCGACTCCGGCGATATCTGCTATGTCGTGCTTCTTGTCGACCTCACCGCGCAACTCGAACACGGTGACAAACTCACTCGTCTCGCCTATAGCGACACGGTGACCGATCTGCCCAACCGGGCCCACTTCATGCAGCGTCTCCGCGAGGCCAGCGCCGGAGCAAAGCAACGTGGCGCCGGCATTGGGCTGCTGTTCGTCGATATCGACCGCTTCAAGGAGATCAACGACACGATGGGGCATTCGGGCGGGGACCGGGCGCTGGAGATCCTCGGTCAACGGCTCACGAGTGCCGTCCGACCGCAGGACATCGTCGCCCGCTACGGGGGCGACGAGTTTGTCGTGCTGATGGAAGAGCCGGGCGAGCCGGCGGTCGCGGAGGAGATTGCCGAGCGTGTCGCCGAGCGGATCCTGCAGGCGCTGCAGAAACCCGTCCGGCTCGCGGATCGCGGCATCCGCTTGTCGGTCAGTATCGGCATCGCGATAGCGACCGAAACCCGGGAAACGCCGGAGTTGCTGCTGGAATCGGCGGATGCTGCCATGTACAGCGTCAAGGTGCGCGGCGGCGGTGCGTTTGCCCACGCGTCAATCGTCAAGCCACCACCGGTTCAAAGCGGCGGTCACGCCGGATAAGCAGAGGGCGCATTCCCGCACGTTAACGTCACCAGGGGTGCTCGCTGCCGTCCCGGGTGAGAAAACGGCTCGAGTGCGCCGGTTCGAGGCGGTCGATCACGGTCAGCATGTCATTCACGGACTCGCTCGCGGTCAATTCGGCGTGCGGGCCACCGAGGTCCGTTTGCACCCAACCGGGATGCAGCGCCACCACGATCATGCCCTCGGGAGCGAGGTCGTGCGCGGCCGCCCGGGTGAGCATATTGAGCGCGGCCTTGCTGGCCGCGTAACTGTAATGGCGGCCGGATTCCTTGTGCGCCAGTGAGCCCATGGACGAACTGATATTCACGATCCGGGGGCGCCCGGAATGAACCAGCAGCCGGTGGCAGCGCTGGGCCACGATCAGGGGCGCAATGGCGTTCACTTCCAGAACGGCGGTCATCGAGGCCGCATGGAGATTCGAGAATTCCTCGCCGCGTGGAGAAGTGCCGGCGTTGTTGATCACGAGATCGAGAGAGCCGTCGCCGTCGAGGGCAATCCGATTGACCACCGCGTCGATGGAATCCCGCCGCGTCACATCCAGTTCCAGCACCTCGATCCTGTCCTCGCGGTGCGCGACCAGCGTGCTGAGGAAACCGGCCCCGTCCGGATTGCGGCAGCCCGCAAACACGCGGGCGCCGCGCTCGGCGTACTGCCGCACGAACTCCAGTCCAAGGCCGCGATTGGCGCCCGTTACGAGAACCCGTTCACCGCTGGTGCGGGATTCAGTCATTGACCGTAACCGTCAGTTGTCGGCTGTAGCCGCGATAGCGGTGTTCCCAGATGTAGATGCCCTGATACCGCCCAAGCGCGAGGCGCCCATCGGTGACCGGGACCGTGAGATCGGAGTGGGTCATCACGGTCCGCACGTGGGCCGACATATCGTCGTCGCCTTCGGCACGGTGACGGAACATCGGGTCACCGTCGGTGACCAGCCGGGAAAAGAAGCGTTCCAGATCATCACGGACATCTGGATCGATATTTTCGCAGAGCATCAATGAGGCGCTCGTATGATGCAGGAAGACGTGCGCGAGGCCCGTTTCGACACCGCTGTCCGCGACCGCCTGTTGAATCGCCTCGGTAACCTCATGCGTTGCGCGGGTGCGCGTTTCGACGCTGAGCTGCTTCTGGTACATCGATCAGGCTCCGCCAGGGGCTCGCACGCGGACCCCCATGCTGTGATGTCCCCAGGCCGGTGTACAAGGGGGCGTCACGGGTTCAGAAGCGTCCACTGCCAGCATTCCCCATCGAACCAGATCAGTTCCCGTTCATGCTGGCGGTATTTGCGCTCATGCCAGAATTCGATCCGGTCGGGAACGATCCGCAGGCCGGACCAGAAGGGCGGACGCGGCACCTCGACACCGTCGAACCGCTGCCGGTACTCATCCAGCCGCTGCTCGTACGTCTCGCGTCGATCCAGCGGTGCCGACTGCTCCGAGGCCCAGGCGCCAAGCTGGCTCTCGCGCGGCCGGGAGGCCCAGTAGGCGTCCGCTTCGGCATCGGCGACCTGTTCCACCGGACCCTCGATCCGGACCTGCCGGGCCAGGGACTGCCACAGGAAGAGCAGGGCGGCCTGCGGATTGTCGCGGACCTGGGTGCCCTTGCGGCTCGTCAGGTTCGTGTAGATCACAAAACCGCGCTCGTCGAAGTGCTTCAGCAGGACCGTCCTTGCGCTGGGCCGACCATCGGGGCCCGCCGTCGCAAGGGTGACGGCGGTCTTTTCGCCCGGTTCGGCCGACTTCGCCTGTTCGAACAGCCCGCTGAAACGCTCGATCGCCTCCGTATACAGAGGGTCCGACGCCGACGCCATTTACGCCGGTTCCTTCGTCGCCGCCATCTGGCGCAGGACGTAGTGCAGGATCCCGCCATGGCGGTAGTAATCCCGCTCCTTCGGCGTCAGCAGGCCGACCTTTGCCGTGAACTCGACCGGTTTGCCGGACTCCGGGGTCGCGCGCACGGTCACTTCCCGTTCCTCCCCGGTCTTCAGTCCCTCGATATCGAAACTCTCGGTCCCGTCCAGGCCAAGCGACTCGGCGTTTTCACCATCGCGGAACAGCAGGGGCAGGACGCCCATTCCGATCAGGTTCGACCGATGAATACGCTCGAAGCTCTCGGCGATCACGGCCTGCACGCCGAGCAGCTTGGTGCCCTTGGCCGCCCAGTCGCGTGACGAACCGGTGCCGTATTCCTTGCCGGCGAGCACGACCAGTGGCGTGCCCTGCTCGCGGTAGCGCATGGCCGCGTCGTAGATCCACATCTCGTCGCCGTCGGGCTGGAAGCGGGTGACGCCGCCCTCGGTGCCCGGTGCCAGCAGATTGCGCAGGCGGATATTGGCGAAGGTGCCGCGCATCATCACCTCGTGGTTGCCCCGCCGTGAGCCATAGGAGTTGAAGTCCTTCGGCTCGATACCACGGTCCATAAGCCACTGACCCGCCGGGCTGTGTTTCGCGATCGCACCGGCCGGCGAGATATGGTCCGTGGTGACGCTGTCGCCCAGCAGGGCGAGTACGCGGGCGCCCTTGATGTCACCGATTTCCGGCGGCTCGTGGGTGATGCCCTCGAAGAAGGGCGGGTTCTTCACGTACGTCGAGTCCGGATCCCACTCATACAGCTCGCCTTCCGGGATCGCGAGGCTGTTCCAGTTCTCGTCGCCGCCGAACACCTTCCCGTAGTTGCTCTCGAACATACCGGCATTGATGTGCTGGGTGATCATCTCCTGGATTTCCTGCGGATCCGGCCAGATGTCGCGCATATAGACGTCACGACCGTCACTGTCCTGACCCAGGGGCTGTTCCAGCAGGTCGATATCCATCGTGCCGGCGAGGGCGTAGGCGACCACCAGCGGCGGCGACGCCAGGAAGTTCATCTGCACATCGGGGTGGATGCGGCCCTCGAAGTTGCGGTTGCCGGAGAGCACCGAACAGCTCACGAGATCGTTATCGTGGATGGCGCTGCTGATCTCCTCGCGCAATGGACCCGAGTTGCCGATACAGGTGGTGCAGCCATAACCGACCACGTAGAAGCCCAGTGCCTCGAGGTCGTCCAGCAGGTCCGTACGCTTGAGGTAGTCGGTCACGACCTTGGATCCCGGTGCCAGGCTGGTCTTGACCCATGGCTTGACCGGCAGGCCGCGCTTCAGCGCATTCCGTGCCAGCAGGCCGGCGCCGATCATCACGGCCGGATTCGAGGTATTGGTGCAGCTGGTGATCGCGGCGATCACCACGCTCCCGTCCTTGAGCTGGAACTGCTGGCCGTCCATCTCGACATCCGCGATCCCGTCGGGAGCCGCTTCCGTCGCGCCCGGCGCGGCGCCGCCGCCTTCGCCCTCGAAACGACCCTCGTCGCCGTTACCGTTTGCACGGGCCTCGATCATGGGCCCGAGGTGCTTGTGGTAGGTCTGGCGAGCGGTGCGCAGCGGCATCCGGTCCTGCGGCCGTTTCGGGCCCGCGATGCTCGGCTCGACATCGCCGAGATCGAGTTCGATTACATCGGTGTATTCCGCTTCCACCGCGCCGTCGTCACGCCACAGGCCCTGTTCGCGTGCGTACTGCTCGACCAGTGCCATCTGTTCTTCACTGCGCCCGGTGAGCTCCAGGTAGCGGAGTGTCTCGCGATCGAGCGGGAACATGGCGCAGGTGCTGCCGAATTCGGGCGACATGTTGCCGAGCGTGGCGCGGTCGGCGAGGGGCAGCTGCGACAGGCCATCGCCGAAGAACTCGACGAAACGCCCCACGACGCCTTTCTCCCGCAGCATCTGGGTCACCGTGAGGACCAGGTCGGTCGCCGTGGCGCCCTTGGGCAGGCTCCCGGTCATGCGGAAACCGATCACCTGCGGGATCAGCATCGTAATCGGCTGACCGAGCATGGCGGCCTCGGCCTCGATACCGCCGACGCCCCAGCCGAGCACGCCGAGACCGTTGATCATGGTCGTGTGCGAGTCCGTGCCGACCAGCGTGTCCGGATACGCCTGCAGCACGCCGTCCTTCTTCTCGCCGAATACGGCGCGGGCCAGGTACTCGAGGTTCACCTGATGGACGATGCCGGTGTTCGGCGGGACCACCTTGAAGTTATCGAACGCCTGCTGGCCCCAGCGCAGGAACTGGTACCGCTCCTTGTTGCGTTCGAATTCGATTTCGTTGTTCCGCCGCAGCGAGTCGGCGTCGCCGTAGCTGTCGACCTGTACGGAATGATCGATGACCAGTTCGGCCGGGGAGAGCGGATTGATCCGCTTGGGATCGCCTCCGAGCGTCGTCATCGCTTCGCGCATGGCCGCCAGATCGACGACGGCGGGCACACCCGTGAAGTCCTGGAGCAGCACCCGCGCCGGGGTAAACGCGATCTCATGACTCGGTTCCGCCGCTGGATCCCAGTCGATCAGGGCCTGAATGTCGTCCCGCGTCACGGTCTCGCCGTCCTCGTGCCGCAGCAGGTTCTCGAGCAGAACACGCAGGGAATAGGGCAGCCGGGCGATCTGGCTTTCGCTGGCGACGGCGTCGAGGCGATGAATGCGGTATTGGCGGTCGCCCACCTCGAGGGTCGCGCGGGCGTCGGAACGTTCTGTCATGAAACCTCCAGGGGATTGGAGCGGCGGGCTATCACCGTTCAATTATAGCCGCAGGACCCGGTCCCTATCGATGCCCGCGGCAAATGTTTCGCGGCGGCTTCGCTACCGATCTCCTTGACCCGCCACGCCCACATCCTCGGGTTTTGGTCTATTACTCCTTTTCTGTCAGAAAGTTACCGCCTATTCGTATCAAGATTTTTATATATACCCTGTAAGTGGGCAATCCACTAATCGTGCCCGTTATAAGACCTCATAACAATGAGTTACGCATACTTTCCAGAAGCCATCGAGACTGAATGATTGACTGCACCTATCGACCGAAAGGCGAACTCGCCGGCATCCGTACACGCCAGCCTACTGTCTTCGTTACCGCGGCAGGCGGGCAGCATGCCTTCGCGAAGGCAAAGGTTCGCGAGCCGATCCACGCATTTGCGAGTCAACTCGGGAGTGCAAACCGGGGGACTAAACGGCCCCGTGATGCGCGAGAAGTCTTCAGTCGGGGGAACTGCGCGGATGGCGGTGTCCTCAGGCGGACGATTGGTGCGCCGGTCGAATCCGTCTGGAACGAACACGGACCAGCAAGGGATTCTGGCAGGGAGCCGATCTCGGCCGGCCGAGCGCTCAAGATCACATGGCCTCAGGCACTATTTAACATAATATACATTATGCGCAGTACAGGATCGGGCAGAAATGCCCGGACGCCCGCATGAGTGGTCGAGAACAGAAAGCACTTAAGTTTTTGACAACAAGTGCTAAATCTTTACACAAAGTGCTTGTGTCGTTGACCAGAACCGGGTCTTGGTCGTATCCGGGAAATGCGGCATGAATCGGCTGAGCAGAAACCGTCGGTTTCTTGCGCGGAAAGGCGTACCGGCTACGCGGAGCTCTGCTCTAGCGCGACGACGAGCGATTGCCTGGACGACGATTGCCAGCCGCTCGGCTCGTTGCGCCGCAGTGAATGCGAGGTACATGCCGCTTCGCCGTCTGCTCGTATAAGGTAACGAGTGAATCCCCGAGAATTTCCACCTTGCGCTTGTCCGGCCGGGTCTGGAGTTCCATCGCCCGATCTCCGCGTCCACCGAGCGAGGAGCGCCGGGGTCGCGGTCTACCTGGGCCATGCAGGCGCCCGTGCCCATGGTCTCGAGAAACTGTACCGCCGGCGGAATACTGATGGCCTACGGGCCAGAAACCTGCGGACGCCGCGCCCGACCGCTCTCGTCCCAGTCTTCCCATCCGGGGAAAGCTCTGGGAGCGTCCGTGTGGAGATTGACGAGGCGCTCGTGCCAGCGCGCCAGATGTCGCTGGAGCAGTCCATCGGCCGACTCAGCATCCTGGTAGCTGTAACCGTGTCCCTGAACACCGGGCGCGATAAACGGCGTGAGTACGCGAAACCCCATGTAATGCAGCGAGTACTCGACCGGCCAGAGCATCGTGTCCGGATCGCCGCCCCGGCTGCCGGGGCCGAGCGTCTCGGCCGGAGCCCCGGTGGTGACGGCACACAAGGCGGTACGTCCGCGGAAGTAGCCGTTGTCATAGCGCATCCGGCTCGTATACAGCCCACCGCTGATGAACACTCGATCCATCCAGCCCTTGAGTATCGCCGGCGGACCATGCCACCAGAGCGGGAACTGCAGGATCAGCCCCTCGGCGCGCTGGAGGCGCGCGATCTCGCGGGTGACTTCCGGGGCCAATGCGCCCGCCTTCCAGGCATGGCGCTGCTCGCCGAGCGCAGCGAAGTAGTCGGAATCGGCGCGCTCTGCGTAGTGCGCGGGCCCCTCCACCGGGTCGAAGCCCTCACCGTAGAGGTCGGACACCTCGATGCTGTCGCCGCGGCCCTCCAGTGCCCGGCGGGCCGTAGCCGTAAGCGCCCCGTTGAAGGAATCGGGCTCCGGGTGGGAATGAACAATCAGCCAGTGCATCGCATCGCTCCTGTGCCCTGCCCCTGCTTCCGCCCCCAAGGGCTCACCTCCGCCTCCTCAGTGGACGCACACGAGGCCCTCGGAATGTGGCCGCAAGCCGGGACACCGCGCTGACGAGTATCTTCCCGGCCGCAGCGAATGCGGCGGACCGTGCGGCCGTGTTGTGCTTCTCGATCGAAGAAAGACGACTGTCACCCGTGTAGAACATTACGGTACGAGCTCTCCAAGGGATGCGGATTCCCACGCAGAAGGCATAGAGCCGTATTATCCATACCGTTTCCGGCGTCCGCAGCGAAGAACTGTCAACTGGACCTTACAGAATGTCATGCGTTGCGGTGCGATCATGGCTCATGGGCGGTTGCAGCGAGCGTCGGGGGCACGCGGGCTGACCGAGTCCGACCGGGCCCGGCGCCGCCTCGGGATCGCGCCGAGCGACCGGAGCCGTGATGGATATCGCCCCTGTATGCCCCGGTCAGCGATTGAGCCAATATCGAATCCCGGCTCCCTGTGCCAGCCCGCAAGGGTCTCAAGTCACAATATTGTTTACTCGGCGATGCCTTCGCCTGCACAGGTCTTGAGCCACTCCAGCACACGGGCGGCATGGCGATTTGGCGGGCGCTGCTCCGACCAGACCACATACCAGCAAGGGCCGGTATCGACCCAGTCTGGGAACGGGGCGACCAGATCGCCGCGCGTGAGCGCGTCGTGGACCATCGGTGTGCGGCCCATGATCAGGCCCGAGCCGGCGAGTCCGGCCTGGAGCACGAAGTCGAAGGATTCGAGCGATCGCGTCTTGTTCGGCGGGGCCCGACCGGTGGCCTCGCACCACGCCGCCCACTCACCCGGGTGGGCTTCGTTCACGATGACTCGTTGATTCGGTGCCAGCGCCCCCCAGCCATGTCCACGCAGATCCTCGGCGATGCCCGGCGTCGTCACGGGGCAGATCCGCTCAGGCATCATAAAAACGCCATCCAGCCCGGGCCATTTGCCCTCGCCGAGCCGGATTGCCAGGTCGATCTGTTCTCGCTCCAGATCACAGCGCCGGGTGGTCGGCAGCAGTTGCAATTCCGGTTCGCCGGTCTGCGCGTACAGGCGCGGGAAACGCGGCACGACCCAGTGGGTCGCCAGTGAGCGCGGCAAGGTCAGCAGGACCCGGCCGCTCTCCGCACCAGCGACCGCTCCCACGGCTTCCTCGAGCCGCGCGACAGCATCGCGAGCCAGCGGGGCGAAGCGCTCTCCGGCCGCCGTGAGGACGACACTGATCCCGCCCCGCTCGAGCAGTTTCGCTCCGAGGGCATGCTCCAGCTTGCGCAGGTGATGGCTGACGGCGGACTCGCTCAGCCCGAGCGCCGCGGCAGCTCGATTCAATCGCCCGTGAGCCACGACCGCGACGAATGAGCGGATCTGCGAAATGGGGGGAATGGCGCCCATGCCGCTACTGTGATGCATGACGTTGCGTCAAGTCCAGTTGGCGATTCTTCGCTGCAGAGTCCGGAAACGGTGCGGATAATTCGGTTCAGCAGTTCTGGCGCGGGAGTCCAAAGGATGCATTGTCATTTGACCGAACGATCGCCCTCGTCCGCGGGGAGGATCGCATGGGGCGCGGTAGGCGACGGGCCCGACGTGGTGCTGGTGCATGGTACGCCAACCAGTTCGATCATCTGGAACGAAGTGATCGAGCGCCTGCAGGGGCGCTACCGCATCCATGTCCTCGATCTGCCGGGCTACGGACAATCCGCGCAGTACGAGGGCCAGGAAGTCCGCCTGCGGTCGTTTGCCCGGATCCTTGCCGAGTTCCTGGTCGACCGGGGGCTCAATCACCCGCACCTGGTCGGGCACGATTTTGGGGCCGCGGCGGTGATGGGGGCTCATCTGATCGAGGGCCGAGCCGCGGCATCCATCACCGTCGCGGACGGCGTCCTGCTCGGACCATGGGGCACACCCTACTCGCGCCACGTCCGCAATCACGAAGCCGTCTTCGCGGCGGTCCCGGACTATATCCACCGGGCCTCGCTCGCGGCGCACCTTGCGACGGCCGTCCATCGCCCGATGCCACCGACACTGCAATCGGCACTGATTGAGCCCTGGACGGGTTCGATCGGTCAGCCCGCGTACTACCGTCAGGTAGCGCAATTTGACTATGAGTACACGGACTGGCTCGAGTCGCGTTATCCGCAGTTGGATATCCCGGTCGGGATCCTCTGGGGCGAACACGACCAGTGGGTTGCACCGTCCGTCGGCGACCGTCTATGCGATCTCGCGCCCGGCTCATCCCTGCGAATTCTGCCCGATGCCGGGCACTTTTCCATGGTCGATTGCCCCGGACTGTTCGCTCGCGAACTGGACATGCTCCTCAGGGATCACGAATCACGCGCCGCGCGGGGAGAATCCGGAGCAACCAGCGGGGCGAGCCAATCTGCATGAACGATGCGAGCAGCTCACCGGGCGGCGGGCGTTTCGGTTACGCGAGATTTCAGGTGGCCGCATCTGCGGCCCAGTCGCTCCGGTATTCAGGGATTGCTCACGGCCGCTTCCGCGAGCAATGCTCTCGGGCGCGGGTCACGGAGCGCCCGACGAAAGACCATGACCATGCAGGCGATGGCCCCGTAACCGAGACAGGGGCATACGCCGCCCCGATTCTGGACGATGCTCGTTCCCAAAGCGCTAGCCCGAAAGAATTTTTCGGCGGTTGCCACGGAGGATTGCCATGCTGACACTTGACCGCACGTTCGATTTCCACGGTGACGCCGTGGCCTGGGGCTGGATCAAGGGCCCGGATACGGCACCACCCGCCGTGCTGATCCACGGATTCCCCTGGTCGGCCCAGGCATGGCGCCGGATTGCGCCCTGGCTTGCGCGCGAGCGTTCCGTGTACTACTTTGACATGCTCGGGTGCGGTCAGTCCGCCAAGCATGCGGAGCAGGATGTGTCGCCGGCCGTGCAGAATGAGCTGCTGGCGAACCTGATCGATCATTGGGGCCTCTCGAAGCCGCTCGTCGTTGCCCACGACTTCGGCGGGCTGGCTGCGCTGCGGGGCCACTTCCTCAGCGGCATCGAGTACAGTGCGCTCTACCTCATCGATGCGGTCTCGGTGCTTCCGTCCGGCTCGCCGTTCTTCGCCCACGCGAAGGAGCACTTCGAAGCGTTCGCTGAAACCCCGGGGTTCACCCATGACGCGCTGTTCAGGGCATTCGTGAACTTCGGCTCGCTCCACGGCCTCTTGGCCGAAACCATCGACATGTACGCAGCCCCCTGGCGCGGTGACGTCGGTCAGCCCGCATTCTATCGACAGATCCTTCATTCGGGGTCCGGCTATATCCAAGAGGTACAGGACTGCTATGCGCCCGTGGCGTTCCCGGTTCACCTCGTGTGGGGCGAGCACGACGACAACATTCCGGTCTCGCAGGGACGTGAGCTGGCCGACGCCCTGAACGCCGATTCATTCACCGTGGTTCCCGATGCCGCGCATATTGTCATGGAAGATGCGCCAGAAGCGGTCGTGGCTGCATTGCTGGGTGCACGTGACGGGCGAGCATGAGAGAGAGATCACGGCTCGGCGCGGGAGAACAGTCAGCCTGGTGGACGTGGTCACTGTTCGGCGAGGTCCGCACCCGACTCAAGCCGCCCTTACCGACCGTGCCACTGCGCGCAGCACGAGGCCTGCCGCAACGGGACAATCGATATTCGAGACAACGCGACAACCGCGCCGTTTGCATGAAGTGCAACCGCATTGATTCGGTGCGAAGTTCGCGGGAGCCAACTGAGCCATGTTCCCCGTCGGTTTCAAGGCACGCTCGGCCGAACTGAGCGATGTCGAGATGTTCTACCAGATCGGAGGCAGTGGGCCGCCGCTGTATCTCCTCCACGGTTTCCCGCAGACGCATGTCGCGTGGCACCGGGTGGCACCCGCCCTTTCCGAAAAGCATACGGTCGTCATTCCCGACCTTCGCGGCTATGGGAAGACGTCGGCACCTGAGACCGACGACCAGCACTTCCCCTATTCCAAACGGGCGATGGCGCAGGACATCGTCGAACTGGCCGATCACCTGGGACACGCCCGGTTCGCGCTCGCCGGCCACGATCGAGGGGCTCGAGTCGGTTATCGACTGGTTCTCGATCACCCGGGACGGGTCACGCGTTTCTGCTCAGTTGACGTGATCCCGACGCTGGATGTCTGGGAACAGATGGATGCGGCCACAGCGCTGGCACACTACCACTGGTCATTCCTCGCCTTGCCTTCACCCGTCCCCGAGACACTCATTGGTCACGATCCCCGATTCTACTTCGGTCATCTCTTCGAACGCTGGGCCGGCGATTGGCGCGGTCTCGACGCGGGCGCGATGGAAATGTACCTCGCGCAATACGGCCGCCCTGGTCGCATCCATGCGCAGTGCGAGGACTACCGGGCGGGCGCCACATGCGACTGCGCACTGGACCGCCATGATCGCACGGCCGGGCGAAAGCTGACCGCACCTGTACTCCTGCTCTGGGGACGGGGATACCTCGGCGAGAACGCGGTCTCGCCCCGAGCTTCCTGGGAACAATGGGCCGATGACGTCCGGGATGTTCCGCTTGACTGCGGGCACTTCGTGGTAGAGGAACAACCAACCGCTTCCGCCGAGGCGATGCTCTCGTTCTTCGGCTGAGTCGTGGAATACACTGACTCGACATCAAGCCGCTGCTTTTCCGAACCTCGGGTTGCAGCTTGCCTGATTCAACTCGCGGCCCTATACGATCAGAGGATAGTCGAGTAACCACGGCGCAACCTGTGTCCTCCTGTTGACCGTGCCCCTTGGTTTGAGCCACCCGTGATGTGGGGACGAGTGCACTTAAGGTCGCCTGTGCAGCGGACACAGAAGGGGGCTTGCTGCCCATCCGGGGGAACTAACCAGCACTCCTCGAGATTATCTGGGTTGGGGTTACGGTGGCGCTCTGGCGGGTCGACGGTGCGGTGTCGCGGAGCATGATGGTTCGAGTCGCGGTCGATCACCCAAGAAGAAACGAACCCGGTTTCCCCCCGCGAGGGTCACTGGTATCGCCTCATCTTTGCCTGCCGATAATGCCGACTATCGGAAATCTTGCTCCGCCCGATGGCGTCCACCTTGGTATGAGCAAGTCATCGCCCGGCTGCGGGCCCAAAAGCTGGTCTGCGCAGTTAACGCTAGTAGGCCAGAGACCGCCCTCGACCTTGATTGACTGAGAAGCAAACGGCGGGCCGGGAGCGTTTACCGAGTTGGGTGTGGCCCGCATGCCCCCCGTCTATGCTGCTAATCTTGGACACCGAGGTGGGCGAGTCGCGCTCGCCGTCCGAGCCCAATATAGAGCACATTATAGCTCGCACGATATGGGACCTATCGTGTACCCTACCCTAATATTCCCTCGCAGGGACGCGTGATGTCCGACCTCCCTTACGAAATCGATTTTCTTCCCGTAGGTGATGGAGAGCGCAGTGGTGACGCAATCGCTGTTCGCTATTATCAGGCGGGACGGCAGTGGGTGCACGTGATCGATGGCGGCAACCGGGACTCCGGTGAAGCGCTATGCTGGCACCTGTCTCACTACTACGGTACTACCCACGTAGACCACTTGGTATGCAGCCATCTCGACGACGATCACGTGTCGGGGCTACGCACTGTCCTCGAGCGCAATACCATAGGTACTGTTTGGTTGAATCGGCCATGGCTCTTCGCCGAGGAGCTAGTCGACCATTTTGAGGATGACCGACTTACGGCTGCCAGTCTCGCCCGCCATCTGCGTGATGCGTATCCAATGGTCGTCGAGATTGAGGAGACCGCCGAGCGGCGCGGAATCCCGATACGCACCGTCTTCCAAGGTGACCAGATCGGCGCCTTCACGGTGCTCGCGCCCAGCCGCGCCCGCTATATGCACCTTGTGCCCGGTTTCGCCCGCACGCCGGAAGAATCCGAGGACCATGCCGACCGCTTTACCCTACGCGACTTAGCCCACGCCGCGGGCAGCGTGCGCGACTGGATCCTGGAGACTTTCGGCGTGGAATCGCTGCGGGAGCACGTCAAGACGACCGCCTCAAACGAGAGCAGTCTCGTACAGGCTGCTGTTTTCACCGACCGTATCGCGCTACTTACCGCAGACGCAGGCATCGAAACGTTGGATGAGGCGCTCTCGTACATCGAGGACAACCCATCGTTGTATCCGCTGCCGCCGCGTTTCGTGCAGGTCCCCCATCACGGTGGGCGACACAACGTTGCGCCGTCGATCCTAGATCGACTACTCGGTGAAACCGATACTGAGCGCGGCGGGACTGAGTCGGTAACGGCCTTTGCCTCGGTCGCTAGCAAGACCGAGACCCACCCTCGACGCATGGTCGTCAACGGGTTTATCCGGCGTGGGGCCACGGTCTACGCCACCCGGGGAAACACGAAGTGGCATCATCGAAATATGCCCCTGCGCGCCGACTTCAGTCAGGCGATACCGTACGAATTCTTCGAAACCGTCGAGCCTTGGGAAGATTGAGCGCACCAATGTATGCCGTCGCCGCCTTTGAAATCACCTTCAGCATTGTGGTGATTGGAGCCCTTGCGAGCCTTTATACCCTAGCCCCGGGCGTCTGGGTTGATGTTTGGCTGTTGCCTGCAATGTGCGCAGCACTTGGAGGCTTGGGCGGCGCGGCGTACTGCCTCCGTGCCATCTACCTCAACGCGTGCGTGCACAAGCGATGGGACGCGGACTGGCTCCCTTGGTACTTTATCCGTCCGTTCGTCAGTATCATCTTTGGCGGCGTCAGTTTCCTATTTCTCAAGGCAGGCTTGCTGGCTCTCGACGCCTCTCACGACCCTGATGGCAATCCCCTGGGATTCCTCGCCTTGGCGTTCATCGCTGGACTCAACGTGGACCGATTCATGGCCCGCATCGAGGCAACGGCCCAAGCGGCATGGGGCGTGCGGCCCTCTCGGACAACGGAATCTTCGGCACGAGACCGAGTCGATACAGGCGATTAGGCAGCGACGTTCGGCTTACGTATCCGTTAATTGAGCTGCCATTCGTGGTGGACGCCTTTACTCGAAAGCGCCCTCCAACCTTGTAAAGTTTGCATGAACGCGTTGCCGGGCCTGATCTCTATTGAGCTATTAGGTTTTTGCAAAGTGGGCTTCCGCGAGACTTACCTCCCACGGATACAGCAGGCGGCCACGACTTTTCCCAAATGTCTCCTCATCTTTGCAGAAAGTGCCGCTTCTGTGGCTAGGCGTCACCACCCTGTCCGGCGCGGCGCAGAGGATTTACGATTAAATACTATTCGCGCGGTAGCTGTCGCAGTCAGCGCGTAAGCGCAGTATCAAAGGCCACAACTCTTTAGCCGCGTTGATCGGAAGTTGTCGGGCGATGGTTGGTAAGGAGTATTGCCACAGTCGCTTAGCGTCCGCCGAGGTTTCCACAATCCGACCCACGAGAGTCGCTAATTGCTGGGGATAATTCGCGCTGCGCGAATTGCGTACGATGTGGAGTAAAGCATCGCTGAGCGTAATCAATATATCATCCGCGGAGATTGTGGTCCGTGAGAAATGACTGTCTGCTGTTTGGCCGCTGTACTCGGAGGACAAATTCAACAAGAACGTTTCGGCTTTCGCCCGAGCAGATTCGTATCCCATCAGTGTTGGAGATCGGCAGAGGTATACGATCACCGCCAATGCCGTGTCGGTGTTGTTCGCGCTTAGCTGCTTAATGTCGAGCCTCTCGAGTATTGGTACTATTCGCTCGATCTCACCTGTCTTCAACTCCCCATGTCGGCAAATCAGGATTTTCGTCCATGCGTGACTGTCGGAGGGGGTGGTCTCCAGCTCAGAAAGCGCTTCGCCCACGAGACCCTCACGAAAAGCTGGACCCAGCCTTTCGGCTAAGGCTGCATCGTTGAGCGACTCTCGCAGCGCCGGATGATCCCGCCCTATAATACAGTCGAGACAACTCGAACGGGATGGAGTAGCCATGACCGCTGGGTCTGGCCAGCGTGAGCCGGTCTCCGTCACATGACTGATCGATTCTGTGAGGGCGGTGCGGTGCTCGGCAGAAAGCAGATCGTTCGCCGCGTCACCGACCGCCGTTCCGACCAATGTCCAGGCGAGCGACTTGTCGAGAACGGCATGCGGGCTACAGGGGGCGTGCTCGTCCAGCGGGTCTCTGCTGAACCACGAACCGAAGGCCCGTGGTGTCCACTGAGCGGCGATCGATGCTGTCGAGTCCGGGCTCACGCCGGCCTGGAGCAATAGGTTGGTCAGACGCTCGGCGTGGCACCAGACGGTAAGCAAGCGGACATCCTGAGGTAGATCACGCCAGGAGCCATCGGCCTCAAATGACCGCTCGACCCACAGGGCATTTTGGTGCAGGAGCCTGGTTCGCGGCTCGAGGTCTTCGAAAAGATGACCGATGAGCGGCTCGACACTTACTTCACAGTCAGGGAACGACCGAGCCCACTCGACTGCGCGCATCTGGCGCACGGGTGATGCCGAACGAGCGCCTAGTTCGTGGATCAAGGAGTGCCGGACCGACGGCGCTAGCTGCCACAATGCCTCCGCCATTGGCCGCGGCAGGTCAATGGGCAGCCCCACCATTCGGCGGATGGCATCCTCAGGCGCGAGTTCGTCTAGAAGTTGAGCGGCGGCATCGTCGACACTGTACCCTTCAGCATCTGGGTCGACGCGCAGATGTCGCAGCACCATATTAGTCGAGATCACACTGAGCTGATCCGGACCAATGGATTCCCGACGTGCGACCGACTGTTCGATACAACGATACTGGAACTCGGCGCTCGCACGGCGCTCGTCATCAAGCCGAAGCATACGCGCGTGAGGTTCTTCAAGGCCGGCGATTGTCTCAATCGCTGAAATCCGATCAACGGCCGCACGGTCGATCCAGGAAGGATGATCGTGAAGCGCCCGACGTCGACGCTCGACGTCGTCTGCGAGCACTTCCAGACCAGGATCGTCCAGATTCCAATACGATCGGCCGTTTCCGCTGATACGCCCAGGCTTTTCGGGGTTCCACTCAAGACACAGAATCTGGTCTTCGGCTGAACGAATGTGAGCTTGTCCGTCCCGCATAGCCACAGCTACGCCGTCAAAGAAGGCGATTGCGTCGAACGTTTCGTCTCCGATTTCGACGGTCGGGCCTATGCGTAGAGGAAGGCGCTGCATCAGCTCGGACCGATCACTGAGAGCATCGCGGACGCGTTCCGGAAGGGCCCGGACGTAGTCTGCGAGGATCACCGCGACCTGGTCCTGTCGCAAAGGGTCTCCGGTCGATCCGCTGCTTTCGGCGTCGCGTAGGAGTCCATCGAGGATGTCACCCACCATCTCGGCGACATCCGTGATGATAGCGCGCTCGATCCGGAAATGCGGAGCGAGTATTGTCTCATCCAGCCAGTCGAAATATGCGGCACGGAGACCATCGTTTTCGGAATGCTGAGTAATCTGGAGTCCGTCGACAATGAATCCGGCCAGCCCCGTCACCGCGAGTCGCCGGCGTATTTGCGGCTCATCCCCCAGCGGCAGACGCGAGAAGTGGTCAATGATCAGCGTCTCGTATATCCAGTTTGCGTACGCTACCGTTGTATCGTTCCCGTGGGCGCTATCGTCGTTCCAGAGTCGCACGAGCGTCTCGCGAGGCACGCGCCAAAGCATCTGAAGCAGTGGAAGCTCGTCAGCCCGATCGCCGCCAGCACTCTGGGAAGGGTCGAGTTCGAGCACCGTTTCTGACAGAGCGGTCTCTGCGAGGCAGCGTCTCAGGGCCTGCAATCCGCGGGTTTCCTGAATGCGGCCGCCGTGGCAGGGCGCAGCTCGCAGGTAATACAGTACTTCCTCGGAGGAGACGGGAATATTGCGTACACCGGCTTCACGCAGCTGAAGCAAGTGCGCGAAATAGTCACCCTCAGTGATCTCATTCTCGTCACGCAGGTAAGACAAGATGTCGCATACGCAGGCGATGTCGAGCGCTTCCGCGCCTCGGAAGCCGTTTATATTGCGGTCATCTACCCACAAGACGGTCCTCTGGTGGCACGGGCTACTGATCGCTTCGACGAGACAGCGAGCGGTCGCGCCTACGGGGCCTTGTCGGTCTCCCTCTTCGTCGTCCGTTCTCTCGGCATCCCGATAACCCAGGACCTGGTATGCGCCGCTCTGTATCCCTTTTGCTATCCTGTCACTGAGCATTTGGAGATGATCAGCAACGCCCATCTTTCGGCGATGTTCGGCGACTTCCGCGCGCGCCATCTGCAGATAGCGACTGTCCACGTTAACGGCGAATGTCGTTGTCAGCGCCCGCAGGAGTCCTTCGCGGGCGAACAACAAAATAGTGTTGCCCGAGAACGCGAGCTCCTGTCCGGGTTTCGGATATGGACCGAGCGGCTCTTCTGACCCGATAACGCCCAAATTGGATGCGGCAGTCTCAAGCAGGTCTGGCGATTCCACCCGCAAGTCGGCCAATACGTCCAGTATGCGTCGCGGGTTCGCTGAGGTTGGCCCAGCCAGGTTGTCGGTGTATTCGACGACCGTGACCTGGCATGCCGCGTATTCAGTCTCATTTCCTGCGCGAGTGCTTTCAACATCAACCTCGCCGATTCTTTGTGCTTCGACGTTCGATATGAGCAACTCGTTTGCTCGCAATTCGACGGGCTGAATCTGGCGCAGCTGTCGTTCCATTCCGTTCAGCGTCTGAGGCAAAGAGAACGGCAGCTCAATCGGATGCCACCGCCTTTCGAGTACATCGAGAAGCTCGAGATGGAATGCAGTTAACAGGCCTGTCAGGTCAAGGCGCAGGCGGCAAGTGGATGTCGAGACACCTGGACGCGCAAGCGCCCTATTTCCATGCAATAGGTACAAGGGAAACTGCTGACTCCCCGAAAATGCCTCGCTGAACCAGTCGGCCATCGGAACGTGCAATGTATCAGAGGCGATGTGCAGTGGGATTCGACCGTGTCGGTACTCACGTTCCACGTGTTCGGTGTGTCGCCTTTGCTGTTCGAGGAAGCCGGGAAGGTCCTCGATTGTCATCGTCTTCGTGGTCGAATTTGGGTCTTCGGCGTTGCGGGCGAGCGCTTTGATCACGGGACCAGCCTGATCGTCGAGACCGAGCTCGAACGCAGTGGCGACGGCGAGTTCCGCGAGCTGGCCTTGAATTTCCCCCTTCGGAACTCGATTCCAAAGATCACGGGCCACATCCGGATCGACATGACGCACCACACGTGCGTATTCGAGTGCGGTCTGCGGCGGTAGGTTTGAGTCTCCGGCCACCTTTCGAATCAGAGGAACGGCTCCACCGATATCGCCCGCGATGAGCCGCGTGTTGACCGCCGTGATAATGTCAGTGAGGTTCCCTTCGGAAACAAGCCCGTCGGCCTCTTCGTAGGCCTCGGGCAACTTACCGGACTGCTGCAGTCCGTGAAGACGAATTCTTCGAATCGACAGAGGGAGCTTCGCGTCTGCGAAATGCGCACGATAGCGGTCGGAGATATCCCGTGCGCGTTCCGGCTGGTCCATGTGGTATGCCGCGAAACAGGCCATCGTGATCGCGTCCGGTGTCTGGATCCGATCAAGGAGCGCTGGTATAAATTGTTCGATATGCGCCCACTGGCCGTTCGCCGCAAGGGCTTCACATCCTATGTACGCGGACGTGAGATCGGACTCCGTGAGCCTGTCCGCGATCTGTCGAACGACTTCGTTCCAGTCTGCGTCCTCGGCGGCCCGCTGGACTGCGAGCACGGGCGGCAACGAGCCTGAATGTTCGTTGCGCAGTTCGGCCGCAACAATCACCCGCCACTGGTCGAGCAACTGCTCATGACCGGGAAAGCGTGCCGCATGATCGGAGAGCGCGCGTTCTGCACGCTGGGGCTTGCCCTGGTCCAGGGCCAAAGCAAGCATGACCGTCAAATGAATGACTTCGGCGGGTCCGCCGCCGAGCATGTGTTCCAGGCGCCGGATTTCGCGCCGGTGATCGATCGCGTAGCCGCGAGCCATCGACCATACAAGAGCCCCGCAGTGTGGGCGCGGATGTTTCAGCAGCGCACGGGCATACGCTTCTGCCTCGTCCGTCTTGTCGCGCTGGTTGGCGAGACACGCCAATTGCCATGTTTCAAATTCTTCCGTCCAGTTGGGGGCGAGCGCCGGATCTTCGAGTGTTGTCCGGGCGAGACCGCACGCACGTTCAAGTAGTTGTTGTGTTTCCGCGTCGGCACGGACCAGCCCGAGCGGGACGGGGTGCAGCCCAGCGTCCAGGCGGTAGGGCATCTCCGGCGACATTGCTTGCCAGTAGCGGACTGCAATTCCGGCGCGCCGGACGTTGAGCAGACTCGGCTCGATTTTCTCGCCCTCGTAGAGGCACGATCGGGCCTCTTCTCCCCGGCCGAGGACGGCGAATGCATGGGCCTGCAAGGCGAACTCCTCGGCACCCGCAAGGCCGGCCAGTTCCTCGAGTGCCTGCTTGGGTTTTTCGAGTGCCAGCCAGACACTCGCACGAAGCCGAAGATCCTCCGGCGCAGTGCTGGTAGCCAGCAGATCGAGAGCGCCTTCCAGATCACCGGATTCGGCCGCCAGCGAGGCTCGCAAGCGCGCCCCTTCCTTTCCATCATCCAGCGCGTCCGCCTCGTCGGCCAGATCGGTTGCACGTTCCGGTGTGCCGGAACGCAATTCCCGCAGTGCCCGAAGGCGAGTTACCCTCGCCCGGGATTCCACGGACAGTGCGGCCCATCGCTGCGGGTCGCTTCTGAGGCGGTCCAGTTCCCGGTCAGCGCGCTCGTCCCGTCCGTGCCTAAGTTCGACGGAGACGTCATCAAGCGCGGAATCCACCTCCTCTGCAAGTGCAGATTGCATCTGAGCCAGCTGTTGCAGCAGAGCGGACTCGATCGGGCTATCGCTGATCTGCGGTTGCTGTCGACCGCAGTAGCGCTTGACATACTCAGGCCCAAGATACTGAGCGACTATTCCCGGATGCCGGCGCATCTTCTCCTGGAGCGTGCGCGGGCCCCATACCTCAAATTCCACGTCTAGCGATTCGAAGCGGGCTCTCTGTTGTTCGATTTCCTGACGCCGCGGTGTCGCGCGGACGTCGGCGGCGATGGCCAAGATAAATCGCGTGACGCCTTTATGTTTCCAGTGCGCTTCCCACCAGCGCAGGAACTCATCGCATGCCGTCGGAATGTCGCCCTTCTTCGCTTTGCTGTAGCACTTACAGGAGATGATCTCCAGCCGGGCGTCATCTCGATTGCCGATGAGATCGGCGCCGTACTGAGGCTTCCTTGGAGTCGCATGCCGGTCGGCTGTTTTTATACCCGGCTCATTGTCGAGCAGAGCACAACAGAATTCCTCGAACAGTTCGTCGTCGAGCGTGTGGAATGCCGGCGGATTGCCTGTATTCAGTGGCGGGAGCTCGTCCATTGTTCCGTCGTATCCGTCAAACATTTTCCAGACGTTGACTGGACCGGCCAGTCCGCCTCACCCGGGACACTGCAGTGGGCGTGATCCGAGGTCAATGAAACTCCACCCCTTCCAGGAAATGCCCCCCGTCGATCGTGAGCACGTTGGTGTAGACCTCCGTGCTCTCCACCGAGGCGTGCCCCAGCAGCTGGCTGACGTACTTGAGCGGGCGGCCGTGCAGCAGCAGGTGCACGGCGAAGGAGTGGCGGAAGGTGTGGGCGCTGATCGAGAACGGCGCCCCGCCGCCGACGGCTTCCACCGCGGCGGCGATGTGGCGGTTCACGGTCTGGCGCGCCATCGGGAAGATCCGCTCGTCTTTTCGAAAACGCCCGGCGTAGAGGTAGCTCTGCACCCGGTCGGCGAGGAGCGTGTCGGCGATCGGCACGTAGCGCTTGGGCGAGCGCTGTAATGATGCCTTGCTCGGTCGCCCCGGGCGGGTCTTGAGCGTCTTGAGCACCACGCCGAAGTCATAGCCGTCGTCGATGAAGCTCGCCGGCGTCAATGCGAGCACCTCGGACACCCGGGCGCCCGTGACCCACATCAGATCCATGATCAGGCGGTAGGTGGGGTGCTTCTCGGCGTCCAGGAGCCCAAGCACCTCGGGTTTGAGCAGATAGGCCGGCATCGCGTCGATGGTCTCGAGCACGACTGGGCGCTTGGCGACCAGGCGCTCCCAGTCGATGCGCACGGTCTCGATCGGGAACGTCGCGGCAGGCTCGGCGCGCGCCTGGAAGAGGCGCTGGCCGCGGCGGCGCGGAAACCGCCCTCCGCCCGTCTGAATCTGCACCATTTCCCCTCCGATTTCCGGTGCAGCTTACGCACCGTTTCCACCGCCACGCGGGCGCCGTGATGCCCCCACGATAGCCGAAAAACGGGCGCCGCGCGCGGTGCACCGTTGTATGCGTTTCTGGTGCAGACCTCGACCCTGGCCCGATCGCGCCCGCGGACTATACTCAGAAGCGCGACCCCCGCTACGGGGACGGCCGATGGCGACGCCCGACTTCGACCCCGCCCTCGCCCGCACGGTGACGGCGGAGACGCTCGCGCCCCAGCAGCAGCGCTCGGCGCGGCGCCTGCGCACGGCCGCCGACTTGCGCCTGCAGTGGATGCTCAAGCACCCCCACCTCTCGGAGTTCCACAGCCGGGCCGAGCACCTGCACGCCGCGCTGCTCGAGGGCGCCCCCGCCGTGAGCGGTTACGTGCCGCAGCCCTTTCGCCTGCGCGTGCGCCGCCAGCTCTACACCCCCGACTGCTACGTGGTGAGCGACGCGGGACCGCGGCGCGTCGTGGAGATCAAGCCGCGCGGCGTGCTGCGCGAGGAACTGCGTGAACCGCTGGCGCACTTCTTCGCCGCGCGCGGCCTGCAGTTCGAGGTCATCAGCAACGAGTCGGTGTTCGAGCGCGAGACGGAGGCCGAGAACTGGGCGGAGATCGTGCGCGTCCTGCACCAGTCACGGACGCTGGAGACGGCCGAGGCCGAGTATGCCGTGCTCGAGCGCCTGGCCAACCGGGGCCCGTGCACACTCGGCGACCTGGTCGATGCGGGCGATCGCGAGCGCACCTACACACACGAGATCGCGCTGTTGCGCCTGGTCCACCGCGGGCACCTGCGCGCAAGCCTTACCGAGCGGAGGCTCGACTTCGACACGGAGATCGGGCCATGCACCTGAGCTGGCGCGCTCGCCTCGAGCAGCAGCCGCGGCTGCGGGATCTCGCCGAGTGGCCGGCGATCCCGGTCGAGGCGCTCTCGAGTCGCCAGCAGCGGGGGTTCATGCGCAACCAGCAGGTCGTCGCCTGCGTGCTGGCGGGCGAGGCGCTGAAGGCCGCGGCCCGCGCGCATTCGCTGAGCCCGGCCCGCGTCGGCCAGATCCTCGATCGCTGCCTGGCAGGCGAGGACGGCGAAGCGCCCGCACTCACCCTGGGGCTCGTGCCCCACGCCAACGTCAACCAACGCCGCCGTCGACGGGCGTTGCCGACGCATGCCCGCGCGGGCGGGGATTCCTGTGCCTTCCGCGCCCTGCTGGAGGCCGCGCCGGCGGTGCGCGAGGGTCTCGATGGCCTGATCGAGGCCCGCCACCGCGATGCCGCCTTCGCCCAGAGGCTTACGCCCCACGCCGTGCATGGCGAATTCAAGCGCCTGCTGGCCGAGCTCCACTGGCCGCGCGATCGCTACCCCTACACCACTGCCTCGGTGGCCTACCAGTCCGTGCGCCGCTACGCGCAGCGACGCGCCGCCGAGCTCGAACAGGCGCGCCTGCAGCGCCGACGCCGCGCCACGCCCCGCCCGATGCCGGGCGATCCAGGGCACCGCGCGCTGCGCGCCGTGCAGATCGACGAGCACATCCTCGATCTCGGCAACCGCGTGCACCTGCTGCTCAACGATGAGCTGATTCCGCTGCGCATCGCGCGCGCCAGCGTGCTCGTGACCATCGACGTCGATACGCGCTGCGTGCTCGGCTACCACCTCGCGCCCACGCGCCAGCCGAATCAGCAGGATCTGTTGACGCTGATCGACCGCTGCGTCCGCCCGTGGCGGCCGCCGTCATTGACCACCCCGGGGCTTCGCTATGCGCCGGGCGCCTGCTTCCCGGCCGCGTCCGACGAGGCCTTCCCGATCAGCTTCGGCACCGTGCAGCTCGACAACGCGCTCATGCACCAGGCGCACTCGATCGTCGACCTCCTGTGCGGGCGGTTCGGCGCGACGCTGAGCTTCGGACCGCCGGGCGTGCCGACCGTGCGCCAGCGCGTGGAAGCGGTGTTCGACTACCTCGCACAGGCGGGCACGCACCGCCCCGCCGCCACCACCGGTTCGCATCCCACCGACCGCGAGCGGGAGTCGCGCGCGAACCGCAAGCAGCCGCCGGTGATGACCTTCCAGGCGCTCGACGAGGCGCTCGCGGTGTTGCTGACCGAGCACAACGTGACACCGCAGGCCGCGCTCGGCGACGCCGCGCCACTGGAAGTCTTCCGCCACCACTGCCGGGCGCACTTCGTGCGCTTCGTGCCCGCCCTCCTCGCCCGCCAGTGGCATCCCCTGCTGTCGAGTACCGTCGTGCGCCTGCACTGGTACCGCGAAGAGCATCGCCGCCCGCATATCAACTTCGCCTACGCGCGCTACCATGGTGCGGGACTGGTCCACGTCGCCGGGCAGGAAACGCGTGTGCGGGTGGAGTTCGATCGGCGCGACATCCGCACGCTGCACGCCTACACGCTCGCCGGCGCCGATCTCGGCGAGCTGCAGGTCTCCACGCCGTGGCAGCGTTTCGCGCATACGCTGGCGACCCGCCAGTGGATCCACAAGAACGCCGCGCGCCATCGCCTCGGCGCGCGCGACCCGCTGGCCGCCTACTTTCGATACCTGCTCGAGCACCGCGCGGAGCCGACCAACGCGTTGTCCCTGCTGCGCGTCTACACCGAGTTCACCGGCGGGCGCAGTTCCGGGCTGGTGCTCGAGGGCGGCGAACCCACGGCCACCGAGCCCGCGCGGCGCCATGTCTGGCATCCGACGCGCGCCGCGCACCGGGGCTGACCATGGACCGCAGCGCCCGCGATTTCTACGACCATCCGGTCTTCCAGCACGACCGCCTGCACCTGGAGACGCCGGCCATCCAGGGCCTGCGCGACGAGCTGCATCGCTGGCTGTGGACCGGGGCCACCGGCGGGCTGATCCTGGGCGCCGCGCGCGTGGGCAAGACGACCGCGGTGCGCACCCTCGCCTCGCAACTGCGCGCGCGGGATAACACGCCGATCCCGGTCTACTACGTCTCGATGCCCCTTCGCGACCAGCACACGGTCATGACGGTCTTTCGCCAGCTGTGCTGGAGCGTCGGGCTGCGCTCGGCCAACCACGACCGGGCAGACCACCTCGCCGACCGGTTCCTGCACTACATCGCCGACCGGGCCGTGGAGAGCGACAGCCGCTATGCGGTGCTGATCGTCGACGAGATGCAGCGCCTGACGCCCCTGCAGTTCGGCCCGTTCGCCGAGCTCCACGACCGGCTGCGGCTGCTCGACATGGCACTGACCCACTTTTTTGTCGGTAACGATCAGGAGTCGAGCGAGTTGCTCGAGGCGTGTGAGCAACCGCGCTACGCGCATATCCATGGGCGCTTCTTCGCCCAGCGCACGACCTTCCCCGGCCTGACTTCCCGGGAGCAGGTGCACTTCTGTCTCTCTCAGTACGATCGCCTGCGCTACCCCGCCGACGGTCCCACCTACACCGGCTATTTCCTGCCCGAGGCCGAACAGCAGGGATGGCGCCTGGCTTCGCTCGCCGGCGATCTGTGGCGGGTTTTTCGCGAGTACCAGACCGCCTACGCGATCGACTCCTGGGGGATGCAGTACTTCGTCGCGACGGTGAACACCCTGCTGACCGACTTCCTCGCCGATCTCGGCGTGGAGGCCTTCGACGACGAGATGGTGCACGAGTGCGTGCGCATCTCGGGGCTCGTGCCCGCACTGGTTCGCCCCGCCTGATGGAGCCCTTCCTCGTCAATCTCGGCCGGCTCTTTGAGCGCCCCTACGAGAGCCGCTATTCGATGCTGCGCCGCTGCCTCAGTGCCAACCCGGGTATCCCGCTATCAGCCATCGAAGTGACGTTGCGCCGCGTTGTGCCCGACCGCGGCTCGCTGTTCGAGCGGGTCGCGGCACTGCAGGCGGCGAATGACGGCGACGGCGCATCGCCGGCGCGCGGGCGCAGCCCGCGGCAGTGTCCCGCATGCGCCGCCGCGCTCTACCACTCGGATGTCTATGCCCTGCCCTGGCTCGAGCGTTGCCCGATCCATCACTGCGCGTTCACCGAATGCTGTCCGGTCTGTGCCCGACCGTGGCCGCCCTGGGAAAAGCTCGCAGCACGCGACTGCCCCCATTGCGGGTGCGTACCGTTCGAGCGCCTTCCAGATGTGATCGCGGACCTGGACTGCAGTCCCATTGGTGAGATCCACCGGTTCATGCGCGAGACCGGCGAGACGCACGATCTGCTCGGCCTGCCAGGGCGTCTCCCACCACCGCTGATCGATCCCGCCTGGCGGGAGATCAGCCTCGACTCACCGCTCTATGGGGCCTTTCAGGCGCATCGTTGCCGGGCGTTCCGCGCAGACGAGCTCGATGCCCTGCATATCCGCCGCCTGCCCCTTGCCCACCGCACCACCCGACTCTCGGAAACGGATCCGACGTTGGCCTCGGTGATGCCGAGGGCCAGCCGCAACGCCGGCCCCTCCGCCCCACCGCGTTCGGTGCTCACGGCCGACTATGCCGTGACGCGGGCGATCGTCGCCTGGCTCTCGCGGCGCGCGCCCCGCCACCGTCCGCACGTCACCAGCTACCGCCACCTGCGCCCGGAGCACTTGCTCGACGGACCGGATCCCTGCCCCCAATGCATGGCGCTGAGTCTGTGGTTTTTCCGTGCCGCGGCGCGGCATTACGCTCCTTTTTTCGCGCGCCAGCTCGAGGCCTACCCCTTCTACGAACAGGCACAGGGACCGGAGCCCGCACCGATCTGGTGGCCCGCAGTCCGCCACGAAGACGGTCGCGTGAGCTATCCGGGCAGTGGTTTCCGCGCGTGGCTGATCCGCAGACAGCTCGAGAGCCAGTTCGTCGTGCTCTACCGGTTCCTGAACGAGTGGTGTGAACAGCTGCGGCACTACCGGGAGAACCATGACGCCGGCGCATTTCGTCGCGCGCGGGCGCAGGCGGTTCCGCCCGACCACTGGTACGCGAGCGCCGTTTCGGGAGAGCGCCTCACGTTCTACTACGAGGGTGAGCACCCGCTCGACATGTGTACGGTGCCCACGGGACCACGCACCGGCTCCCGGTGTCGCACCTTCCACCGGCACCATTGCGGGCCGAATGCGGGCGTGATCACGGCCTTCGATTTCGAGATCGAGCGCGACGGCCTCCCGTACGAGGCGTTCCTCGAACTGCACAAGCGATTCCGGCAATTTCTGACGACGACCGTCCCCTTCCCGGGGATCGGGCGCCCGGCCTAGCGACCGCGCCGCGCGGGCCAGCCCGTTGGTGGCTTGGTCGCGGACCGTTGGGCAGGTGGACGACCCGGGGCGGGGCTAGGCTATGCGCGCCAGCCCAGAAGAAGCGAAGGGAAAAGTAACCCGCCTGTTTGAGGATACCTTGGCATGAAGGCATAGCCCCGGCGGGCTTTGTTGATCAGACGTTACCGCGCCAAACTCCGCGGTTCAACGCCGCGTGCACTGCCTTTCTCGCGTCTGCGCGTTACGCAGGCGAAGGCCGATCGGGTTCCATACCGGGCCCGCTTCGGGCGTCCGCCGCGAGCATGTCGCGGATCAGCTCATAGCCGACCTCGGTTCGGATCACCTCGAGGGGCCTTAGACCGTCCAGGTCCGGTTGCGCCTGCCGAAGCCACGCTACGGGGGCAGCGCCCAGAATCACGGTGAGGCGATACAGGCAGTCGCCCTCGTGCGAACGCAGGCGCCGTTGGCGGAAGCGGCGGCGAAGCGTCGAGACGGAAATGCCGAGCACATACGCCAGTTCGGCGTCCTTGAGGCCCGTTTGGCGCAAAAGGCGCTGCGCCTCGGCACCGCTCATGCCGGCCACGAGGCGCGTGTGCCACTTGCGCAGATCATCACACGTGCCATCCTCCATGCGTCACTCCCGGAGCCGCCAGCTGTTCCCTCCACTGGCAAGTTCACTGCTCTTCGGCGCCGATCGGCCGGCGGGGCAGCCGTGTCGCCAGCGCCCAGAAGTCCCCCGCCGAATCGAACGTAGGACAACCGGCCCGCCGCTGCAAAGAAACCACCGGTGGCTCCGGGACCCGTGTCAGCGGTCGACCCGGTGATGCTAGGCTTAGCGCGCAGTCGATCCGGCAAGGTGGGCGCCTCCCGGCCACGGCACGCCGACGCATCCGGACCCGCCTCAGGGCATGTAAATAACGAAAACCGCGAGGACGCTTTATTGGAATACCTGGTCATCATCGCCCTGGTCGCCGGAGGTCTGATCTGGTTGAGCGGTTCGGACAAGAAATCCATCAACTCGCCGCGCGAGTCGCGACGGCCGACGCGCGACAACGGCGTTCGTGTTCAGGTTTCCTCGAGCGGCGACAGCATTGGGCGCAGGAATACGAGAAGGAAGCTCAGCCGAAACTTCCGCCAGTTCTGGCTTCCCGCTGGCCGCGCGACGACCGTGCAAGACTATTCGCTCGACGGTGGCCTGTTGTACGTCGGTCGTGATCTGGCCTCCGTCGATGGCTACCGAACCGAGCCCGCCCTGATCGACCCCAATCTGAAGGTGGATCGCGCCCGCCCCGCTCGGGACGGAGCCGGCATGGACTACTGGCCCGCCTACGCGGACATCGGACCGCGCTGCCGCGCCGCCTATCTGGAATG
This sequence comes from Halofilum ochraceum, assembly GCF_001614315.2. Taxonomy (NCBI): domain Bacteria; kingdom Pseudomonadati; phylum Pseudomonadota; class Gammaproteobacteria; order Chromatiales; family Ectothiorhodospiraceae; genus Halofilum; species Halofilum ochraceum. The sequence goes on along the minus strand of NZ_LVEG02000005.1, from coordinate 149,790 downwards.
GCTGGCTAAGGGCCGCAAGGACCCGCGGGCGTACATTGGCTACGTCTTTCTGTACTTCTACGGGTTGGAAAGGCGGCTGCTGCACGATCACCGAAGCGGGGCCGATGATCCCGAAGAACGTCTCGCGATCCGTGCTGAAGTCGAGCGCCTGTTGCAGCTTTATGGCGACAATCGGTCCTTTGCCCGTTACGCCGAGGAGTTCCTGGCTGCGATCGAATTGGGCGGGGGCGACCGCGACCTCACCAACGCCCCGCCCGTTTCCGCAACTTCGGGACATGAGATCCCGGCATCGCTGAAAGTCGGACTGGGACAATTCAGCAAGGCGGGCAAGCCGATCCCGGCAGAATGGGCGTTGGCGTGGGTAATTCATCACCCGGAGATCCGTCTGCGCACGCCGGCGAGGCGCTGTCCATCCGAATTCCGGGCGCTGTTCGAGTCCCTTTACCGGGAGCGCCACGGCGAGGGAATTGTCGTCAAACCAAACAAGACACCCGTGCGGGCGCAATATCATCCGGCATCCGGAGGCATGCGCGGGGCAGTGGATCTTTACAAGGGGCCTGCCCTACCCGACATCACGATTCTCAAGCGTCCGCGCACGCTGCTCACCGATATCGCGGAGCAGGCCACCGACAAGCTCGATTCCTACAGCCGCTTCCTGGGTAAAGACGGCAACGGCCGCGAGAGCCTGCACGCAGTCGCGCTCCTGCCCACGGAACTTGCCGGGTCGGTGGATCATCCCGGCCTCAAAGCGCTTCGGGCGACGCTCGACCGCCACGCAGAAGGTCGCGAATGGACTTTCGTTCCGGTTGGTGAGCTGATCGAGGACTTCCCGGTCGATAAGCCGGACAGGTTCTCCAAGAAGGAATCGGTGTTACTCGCGCAGCTCCTCGAGAAGACTGGCTACGGTATGGAACCGGATGTCCGGTTCAGCGGCCTAAAGCCAGACCCCGACGAGCAGTTGGTAGTGTTTCGACAGGACCACGACGCACCGAGCGCCCCCTCACCGGCCTTCGAGGCCGCTGCACTGGTCATGCGACTGGCGGCGATGGTGTCCGTCGCTGACGGAGAGGTCTCTTCGGCCGAGGAACAGCACCTGGAGCATCATATCGAGACGAGCCTGTCGCTGGAGGCGGGCGAACGGAGCCGCCTGCACGCACACAAGGAGTGGCAACTCCGGCACGATCGCGGCATGGCCGGGCTCAAGGCGCAGATCGGGGAATTGTCGGAGTCGCAGCGCGGAACCGTCGGCGAGTATCTTGTCGCGATCGCCGCGGCGGACGGACACGTCGATCCCGGTGAGGTCAAAATCCTGCAGAAGCTCTACAAGCAGTTGGGCCTCGATCCGGAGCGGGTGGTATCTGATCTGCACGGCGTGAGCGCGGGCCCAGTGACCGTGAAACCCGCCACCCCACAACAGGGCTACAGCATCCCCGAGCAGCCCGGGCGGCGCGCCGCCGCAGCGGAGCCGACACCGGAGGGTGGACGATCCGCTCTGGATCCGGATGCACTCCAGCGCAAGCTGGCCGAGACAACGCAGGTGTCCACCCTCCTCCACGGGGTTTTCGGAGAGGAAGACGGTTCGGACGAATCCGGGGAACCCGCGGAGGCAGACGACGCTTCGGTGCCAACCATCGACGGCCTCGATACGGAACACTCGGCGCTGCTGCGGCGACTGGGCGAACACGACAGTTGGGAACGCGATGCGCTGGAGAAGCTCGCCCATCACCATGGGTTGATGCTGGACGGGGCGCTGGACACCATCAACGAGGCGGCATTCGACCATTGCGATGCGCCCTGCATCGAGGAGGACGGCGACCTCTACGCACTCGATCGTGAAATCTACCAGGAGATGGTCCAATGAGCCGTATACGCGAGAAGGAACGTCGAGCCATTCTTGATTCCCTGCGTGCCGGTGTCGTACCGAGGGTCGGCCAGCAGCACATCCAGGTCGGCCGGGCCGACGAGGTCGAGGCGCTCCTTCGCGACATCCACAATATCGCCGATGGCGGGTCGAGCATCCGCTTCATCATCGGCGAGTACGGGTCCGGCAAGACGTTCTTCCTGAATCTGATCCATTCGATCGCGCTCGAGAAGAAGCTGGTTGCGACCTCCGCCGACCTGACGCCGGACCGCCGCCTGCATGCGACCGGAGGCCAGGCCCGAGCCCTCTATGCCGAATTGATGCGGAACATCTCCACGCGCTCCAAGCCCGAGGGAGGTGCGCTGGCCAGTATCGCGGAGCGCTTCGTCTCGGAGAGCCTGAAACAGGCGCGTTCGAGTGGAGAGTCGCCCGTATCGGCCATACACGACCGCCTCGGTCACCTGACCGAAATGACCGGCGGTTACGACTTCGCCCTGGTGATCGAGGCCTACTGGCGAGGGCACGACAGCGGCAACGAGCAGCTCAAGATGGACGCGGTCCGGTGGCTGCGCGGGGAGTTCTCGACCAAGACCGATGCCCGCAAGGCCCTCGGCGTCCGCACGATCATCGACGACGCCAACTGCTACGACCATCTCAAGCTGATGGCCCGGTTCGTTCGTCTGGCGGGCTATCAGGGCCTGCTCGTCGGCATGGACGAAATGGTCAATCTGTTCAAGCTGTCCAGCAGCCAAGCCCGAAAGAGCAACTACGAGCAGATCCTGCGCATACTCAACGACACGCTGCAGGGGCACGCCGAGGGCCTCGGCTTCCTCATGGGAGGCACGCCGGAGTTCCTGATGGATCCGCGACGCGGACTTTACAGCTACGAGGCCCTGCAGACCCGACTGGCCGAAAACCGTTTCGCCCGGGACGGCCTTGTGGACTACAGCGGTCCGGTCATCCGCCTCGGCAATCTCACGCAGGAAGACCTCTATATCCTCCTGACCAAAATCCGCCATGTCATGGCCGGCGGCGATGAATCCCAATATCTCGTGCCGGATGACGCCCTGCATGCCTTCATGGACCACTGCCACCAGCGGATCGGGGCCGCGTATTTCACGACACCGCGAAACTCCATCAAGGAGTTCGTGAACCTGTTGTCCGTGCTTGAGCAGAATCCCGATCAGGACTGGCGCGAGCTCATCGGGACAGTCGAGGTGCAGCCGGACGAAGCGGAGGAGATCGAGGCGATGCCGGCTGGTGACGCCGAGGACGAAGCGACCACTGAGCCGCGCCAGGAGGACGGTTCGGACGACGAACTCCAGACCTTCCGCCTTTAGGCTGCCAAGTCGATGACCAGCGCGGAGTCTTCCCGTGCCTTCGAGGCCCTGCATCCGCACGTCCAGCGGTGGATCTGGCGCCAGGGGTGGGGTGCACTCACACCGACCCAGGAACGTGCGATTCCGACTCTCGTCGCGGGCGATCAGGATGTCATCGTTGCAGCGGCGACCGCCGGCGGCAAGACCGAGGCCGCGTTCCTCCCGGTCCTCTCCCGTCTCCTCGGCGACGAACCGGGACATTACGAATGCGAAGGCCTTGCGCTATACATCTCCCCGCTAAAGGCCCTGATCAATGACCAGTTCCAGCGCCTGGAACTGATGGTCGAGGGCACGGACATCCCGGTGGTGCCGTGGCATGGCGACGTCGGCCGAAAACAGAAGGACCGCTTCTTCCGTAAGCGGCAGGGTGTGCTCCTGATCACCCCGGAGTCGCTCGAGGCACTGTTCGTCACGCACGGCCATCGCGTTCCCCAACTTTTCGAGCGCCTCCGCTACCTCATTGTGGACGAGCTGCACGCGTTCATCGGCGTCGAACGCGGGATGCAGCTGCAATCCCTGATGCATCGACTCGAGCTGACCCTGCGGCGGCGCGTGCCGCGGGTGGGACTTTCCGCCACCCTCGGCGACATGGGCCTCGCCGCCGAGTTCCTTCGCCCAGGCGGCGGCGAGCAGGTCGACACGATCGTCTCCACGGAGGATTCCGGAGCCGCATTGAAGCTGCAGGTCCGTGGCTACGAGCACAAGCCACCCGCCCTGTCGACGAACGAGGCGGAAGAGCGTGACGAACGGGGTGAACAGGTTGACCAAGCCGATACGCTGAACGGCGACGTCGTCGATATCGCCCGACACCTGTTCCGGACCTTGCGTGGCACGAACAATCTGATCTTCGCGAATTCGCGGCGGGATGTGGAGGTTTATGGCGACCTGCTTCGCCGCGAGTGTGATTCCCTCGGCGTGCCCGTGGAGTTCTTTCCCCACCACGGGAGTCTCTCGAAGGACCTGCGTGAACACGTCGAGACCTCCCTGAAAACGGGCACCCAGCCGGTCACCGCGGTATGTACATCGACCCTGGAGATGGGGATCGATATCGGGGCGGTCGCCAGCATTGCGCAGATCGGTCCGCCGCATCAGGTGGCCAGCCTGCGACAGCGCCTGGGCCGGTCCGGTCGGCGTGGCGATGCGGCGGTCCTGCGTCTCTACATCCGGGAAGACCGAATCGACGATCAGACGCCGCCGCCCGACCGACTGCGCCCCGCCCTCTTTCAGGCCGCTGCGATGACGGAGTTGCTGCTCGAACGCTGGACCGAGCCGCCGCGGGTCTCCGCACTGCACCTGTCCACGCTCATCCAGCAGATCCTGTCAGTGGTGGCCCAGTACGGCGGAGCCACCGCCCAGGGACTGTGGAACGTGCTGTGCGAAAGTGCCCCATTCAGCGCCGTCAGCCAGGATCACTTCCTGGCGTTGCTTCGACAGATGGGCGCGGCTCGGCTGCTGATGCAAAGCCGCGACGGGACGCTTCTTCACGGCGAGCACGGCGAACGCATAGTCAACCACTACAGCTTCTACTCCGCGTTCAACGCCCCGGAAGAGTTCTCCCTGGCCGTCGACGGGAAGATCATCGGGACGTTGCCGATCGACCGACCGGTCATGGAGGAGTCATATCTCATCTTTTCCGGTCGTCGGTGGCGGGTATTGCATGTCGATACGGACCACAAACGCATCGACTTGGCCCGGGCTACCGGTGGTCGCGCCCCCAGTTTCGGCGGTACACCCGGAACGGTACACGACAAGGTGCGGGACAAGATGTTCGAGCTCTATCGTGGGGCGGCCGACCCCGTCTATCTCGACACTCAGGCGAAAGAACTCTTCACGGAGGGGCGAGAGCACTTCCAGCGCCTTGGGTTGCGTGATGAGTGCCTCGTGGAAGACGGGAAGAACACGCTCGTCTTTCCATGGGCGGGTGATATCGCTATGGACACGTTGGCGGCGATTCTGACGAGCAAGGCTACGCACTCCGAACGGGAAGGTATCTGCGTGAGGGTGAAGGACGCCCAGCCATCTGAGGTTCGTGCGAAGCTGAGGGATATATGCGATGCCCCCGCGCCCTCCCCCGAGGATTTGGCATCCGGCGTTCAGAACAAACAGACGGAGAAGTACGACGAATACCTCGGTGAGGATCTGCTTAACGTCGACTGGTCATCCCGGAGACTGGACACGCAGGCTGCGATCCGAGTCGCCGGCCGGCTTACTCGGTCTGGACAGTAACAAGACGGTAAAACCAACGCCCCCGGGTCGGCGTTAAGTGTAGTGGTCCAGAGGTAAAGCGTTTTCTGTCAAAGCCCCAAGGCCGTGGCGACGCTTCGCGGCAATTGCCTGTTTTCAAGTACTTTGTGTAAAACAATCACGCAACTCATTGAAATTACGGGATTGAGGTTTAGCGTTTTCTGTCTCCGACCAATGAGCGCGGCCGTCACCGAAATCCTGCGGGACGGCTACATGGGCAGATTGACCAGCATCCGCACCCTGCAGCTGCTGACCGGAATAGACAATCTGACCGCCGCGCGGCGCTGCTGCGTCTCGCCGCACACGTTTCGCCGCTGGCGCTCCGATCGCCGCCGAATCCGACCGCCATGCGCCTGCTGGCGATCGAGACCGGTTACGTGCCCTGGGCGGGCTGGCAAGGCTGGGAGGTCCACGGCGGTAACCGGTGACTCGAATCAAGGGGTACGGTCTCACCCCTTACACCGTGGAACAGACGTAGCAGCCGCGTCCGGCGAGCTCCATCCGGCTCATTCGGGCGTCCGGGCGGGAGCACACGATCATGGCGGCGCCGTGATCCAGCTCGAGCAGCCTGCCGCCCCCGTGCAGAATGCCCACAAGCACTCGCCGGTGCCCCGTTTCAGCGGTCGTGGCCCCTCTTACTCTCAACCTGTTCGGTAAAGTCGCTCGGGGCATGGCGCTCGTGCAACTGTTTATCCGGGGGGCCCCAGGTGCGGTTGACCATGCAACCACGTTTGACGGCCGGTCGTTCGTTGATTTCACTGGCCCAGCGCTGGACATGTCCATACTCGTCGACATTCAGGAATTCTCCTGCGTCGTACCGCCGGCCGGCGACCAATTCCCCGTACCACGGCCAACTGGCGATGTCCGCGATCGTGTATTGGTCGCCGGCCAGGAAGCGGTTGTCGGCCAACCGCCTGTTGAGCACGTCGAGCTGACGCTTGACCTCCATGGTGTAACGATCGATCGGGTATTTCATCCATTCGGGCGCATAGGCGTAGAAATGGCCGAATCCGCCACCCAGGTAGGGCGCGCTCCCCATCTGCCAGAAGAGCCAGTTGAGCGTTTCGATGCGTTCGGGACTGGACGCGGGCAGGAATTCGCCGAACTTCTCCGCCAGGTGCAGCAGGATGGATCCGGACTCGAATACGCGGAGCGGCTGACAGCCGCTGTAGTCGACCAGCGCCGGGATCCTGGAGTTGGGGTTGATTTCCACGAAACCGCTGGAGAACTGGTCACCCTCGCCGATGCGGATCGGCCACGCATCGTATTCGGCCTCGGTGTGTCCCAGCTCCAGCAGTTCCTCGAGCAGCACGGTTACCTTCACGCCATTGGGCGTGGCGAGAGAATAGAGCTGGAATGCATGCTCCCCGACCGGCAGCGCCTGTTCATGGGTCGGGCCGGCAATGGGCCGGTTAGTAGCGGAAAAGCTGCCTCCGTTTACCTCGTTCCAGGTCCAGACGCGGGGTGGGATGTAACCGGTTTCTCCGTTCATGTGACTCGCTCCAGAAATACGACTGGGCCGCCGGACGAGGCGGTCCCGTCAGCGTGGATTGTCTTGTTCTCGGACCCCGGGGGGGACTTCAAGCTCGGCGGCGCGAACGGAAATGCCGCCCCGAGGGCACTCCATCAACCCGAATTCCCGCATGGAATCCGCTCTTGCGAATCAGTCCAGCAGCCTTTTCCCTGACTGGGCCGCGTGCTGCAAACCCTTGGGATGTTTCGGCAAGTCGTCATTCACCCGGACCCAAGGCAAGCGCTCAGACCAAAAGATATGGGCCGTAGGCTCGTATATCTCCGGATCGTTCAGGGTATTTGCATAAAGAAGCGTCTCGTGCGGAAACACTTCCGTCTCGAACGAGGTCGGCGTTCCGCAGGTTTTGCAAAAACTGCGCGTCACTTTTTCAGACGAACGATAAAAGGATCGCGGCCCTTGCCAGACCACCGACTGACGCCTGACGCCGAACCAGCTTACATAATCGGAAGAGGCGGCACGCCGGCAATCCTCGCAATGACAAAGCGCCGTCCAGAGCATGGGCCCCGCCGCTCGCCATACCACCGCGCCGCAAAAACAATGCCCTGTCAGTTCAGCCATTCTTCTCCCCTTCGCTGTCGATACCTGGAACGCTATAACCACTCCGACGCAGCGCCTTATGTCTCCGAGCGCGGTCGGTTTAATACCGTGACCGTCGCGATCACGATGGTGGCGCCTAACACCTGTCGGGGCGCCAACGTCTGTTCAAGGACGACAAGGCCGAAAGCGGCGGCCGTAATCGGCTCCGCCATTCGCCGCGACCAGAATCAGCATAGTGCCGGTAGCTCGGCCATTGTCGGAAACGGATATGGACATCGTGCTCTCCCCTAAGTAGACCGGTCGTCTATTATTTCGATTCAACGATCTCGCTGGCGATGGTAGAGGCCGTCACTTCGATTCAGTTCAGCTGCCGAGCAACCGCTTCAGGGTTATTTCGCGAAACCGCTTGAGGGGCATCAGGGAGGACTGCGATTTGGCGCGCATAAGGGCGCCTTCGTAGGCCTCGATGACCAGTGCGGCAATTTGCTCGGGATCGGCGGTGGACGGCAACTCACCGGTCGACTGCGCCGTCAGTAGCACGCCTACGATATCGTCCTGCCACTCCTGGAAACCGGTCTCGACGGCGCGCCGAAGCACGGCGCTGCGCGAGGCCATGAGCTGCGAGAGGTTGCCCAGCAGACATCCGCCCATGCCCTCCTGGGCGATGACATCCTCCTCGAGTTCAAGGAAATGCGCTTCCAGGCGCTCGACAGGCCCGAGGGCGGCCCGTGCGAAGGTGGCCTGACGGGTGGCTCGCCACTCTTCGGCGTACGCTTCCACGATCGCGCGGCCGAACGACTCCTTGCTGTCGAAGTAGTGGTAGAAGGAGCCCTTGGGTACACCCGTTCGCGCGAGCACGCCGGCTATCCCGACGCTGTCATAGCCGCCGAGCAGCATGTCCCGCATGCCTGCGGCGATCAGGGCGGAGCGTGTATCATCGTAAGCCATGACCTTATAATAGACCGGTCGTCTATACTTCGCAAGCCCTCCCCTGTTCCGGATTACGCCGTGGGAAACCCCCGAAGAAGATCGCAGCAAATCCTTTCGGGCAGTGCACCCTGCCACTGTTGGCCGGCACCAGCCCCGGGGACCATGCGTTGCGGATTCTTCGTGGCGAGTGCTGGACGTCTTCGAGACGTTCGCCTGCATTCCCCCTGCCCAACCGCCGTGCGAGTCAGGACAGACGGGACAACTCAAAATCGGCACAGACGGGTCGTTGACAGCATTCCGGTGTATTTTCAATATATCAACGATGATTGAAATAGAAGCTGCAGAACAGTTGGCGGCACTCGGTCACCCGGCCCGCCTGTCGGTACTGCGGACACTGATGGCCGCCGGCACGGACGGCGCGCCGGCCCGCACGCTCGCGGACGCGGCGGGACTTGCGCCGAACGCCACCACGTTCCACCTGAACCGACTGCGGCTGGCCGGGCTGGCCCAGCGCCAGCGAGTCGGTCGCGAAGTCCGCTACAACGCCGATTTCGCGGCCGTGCAGGCACTGCTGGATTTCCTGGGCGAAACCTGTTGCACCGAGGCCGTTGGGGGTCGGCGCTGCGCGCCGGTTTGTGGCGCCGGCAGTTCAAGTTCCGATTCTGCGAAGTCCATGACCGACGAGGAGCCATCCCGATGAGTACCGAACCCGCGCTCCTGATCCGCGGCGCTGTGCTCGGCGTAGTCAACGGCATTCTCCTGTCCCTGATCATGGTGCCGGCGTTCCTGGCGGGCCTCCCGCCGATGCCCCAGCCGCCGAGTCTCGCTTTTGCCGAGGTACTGCTCGGCGAGGGCCTGCCAATGCCCGTCGGCCTGCTCTTCCACCTCGCGTACGTGACGTTCTGGTCGATTATCTGGGTCGCACTCGATTACCCGCGCCTGCGGTTCACGACGGCACTGGGACTGGGACTGATCCTCTGGATCGTGGCCCTGGTGGTGTTCTTCCCGATCAACGGCTGGGGCCTACTCGGGCTGGGCGTGAACCCGAAACTGATCCCCGCCGCCCTCGTGCCCCACGCGTTGTTCATCCTGTTCCTGTGGGGCCTGGGCCGCCTGCTCTTCCGTGACCGGAGGGCCTGACCATGGCACGAACGATCGACCGCGGGACGCTGCGGGAGTGGATGCACCAGGGGCAGGACTTCGAGCTGGTCGACACCCTGCCCCGCGCGGCCTACGAGCAGCATCACCTGCCCGGAGCGATCCACATCGTCTCCGATGACATCGAGGCCGAGGCGCCGTGGCGCCTGCCGGAGCGCGAGCGCACCGTGGTGGTGTACTGCGGCAGTACCGCCTGCCAACGCTCGGCCAAGGCCGCCGCTCGCCTGGATGCGCTCGGCTACGGCGACGTGCGCGAGTACGTCGAGGGTCGACAGGACTGGGAGGCCGCCGGTCTGCCCGTCGAGTCGGGCAATGACCCCGAGGAGCCGCACGCATGAACTCGGACAATGCGTGTCGTCGCAGGCACAGCTGCTCGCATCTTTGGGCCCCCACAGCCTGCGCATCGCGTCCAGGCTGACACGCGGCACACGAAGCACGGTCGCTGCTTACAAGAGGCCAAGGCTCAGGCGCTCGCTCGCCGGCACGGCCTCCGGTCAGTCGGGTCCGTAGTGGAGCCGCCCTCCTCCGCGGCGACGTCAGGCCGCGAACAGCGTTTCGACCGAGAGACCGTGCGCTTCCAGGACACGCCGCAGGCGTTGCAGTGCATGGATCTGGATCTGGCGCACGCGCTCCCGCGTGACCCCGAGTTCCGCACCCACCTGCTCCAGCGTCGAGGCCGTATGCCCGCGCAGACCGAAGCGGCGGACGATGACGGCCTGCTGCCTGGTGGTGAGTTCGTTGAGCGAACTTTCGATGTGCGGAAGGAGTTCCGTGTCGGCGACGGTCGTGAGCGGATCCGGCATATCGGCATCCTGAATCAGATCCAGTACGGACGCCTCCCCGTCGCGGGAGAGTGGAACGTCCACCGACGTAGCCCGCTCGTTGTAGCGCTGCATGCGCTCGATCTCCGCCGGTGAGCAATCCATCCGTGCAGCGATCTCGTCGAGCGTCGGGGCACGCCCCAGCGACTGGCTCAATTCGCGGCTGGCACGCAGATACCTGTTGATGCCCTTTCCGACGTGTACCGGCAACCGGATCGTGCGGCACTGGTTCATCAGTGCCCGCTCGATGGTCTGGCGGATCCACCAGGTGGCGTAGGTGGAGAAGCGGAAACCGCGCTCCGGGTCGAACTTCCCGACGCTGTGAATCAGGCCGAGATTGCCCTCCTCGACCAGGTCAAGCAGCGGCAGTCCGCGATTCATGTAGCGCCGGGCAATCTTGACCACGAGCCGCAGGTTGCTCTCGATCATGTGTTGACGCGCCTCGGCGTCACCGTTCTGAATGGCCTTCCCGAGCGTACGCTCTTCTTCGGCCGTCAACAGCGCCCGGTTGTTGATCTCGCGCAGATAGAGGCGGCCCGCGTCTGGCTCCTCACGTGACGCAGCCGTTTCGCGGCGCTCTTGTGGGGCGCTCGCGGACCGCGGGGTGACGATGGTGCCGCCAGCATCGTTCTGGTCGGCCGCGCGGGCGAAGGTATTGTATTGATCATCCACGTGAACCATTGAAGATCACTCCCTGTAGTTGACTCTGGCGAGCAGCTCGAAGACCAGGGGAATGTCGTTCCCTGGTCGACAGTGGGTATCGGGCTGCGAGCCACCTCCGTCTGCTTGTGCAGCGGGCAGCGGATCGTGTTGACCTCGCTTGTTGTCGTACATCGCCCGGTCCGCCCGACTGAGCAGGGCATCCGGGGTCGTTCCGTGTTCGGGGTAAAGGCCGATCCCGATACTGGCCGACAGCGCGGGAATGGCGGGACCGGTCCCTCGCACTTTTGTAATGGCCATGAGCATGCGTGCGGCCGCCGGAGCGGCTTCGGAACGCCGTTCCATCGGGGTGAGAATCACCACGAACTCGTCTCCGCCATAGCGGCAGACGGTGTCGGTTTTGCGGACGGCTGCCTGCAGCCGGGCTCCAACTTCGCGCAGCATTTCGTCGCCGACGCCATGCCCCATGTCATCGTTGATCTGTTTGAAATTGTTGAGATCGATAAACAGGACCGCGGTCGGCGTCGAGGTGCGATCCGCCAGTGCGATCGCACTCTTGAGGCGATCGAGCATGCGCGAGCGGTTCGCGGTTCCGGTTAGCTCGTCCTGTTCACTGGCGCGTAGTGCATCGTCGCGTTCGCGCCGGGCGACCCTGGCGTCGGCTTCGGCCCGCAGGACGGTCAGGGTAAGCTGTTCCGCGATTTCATCGGCGGGTGGTGCCGGCGGCGCGTCCGTGCCCTCCCCTATCGCCCGGACCACTGCCAGCAGCCGCTGGGCCAGTGGCTCGCCGATCAGCAGAGCAAGCTGCCGGTCGAACTCCTCCAGCAGGAAACTCTGAACGGCAACGGCCGTTTCGGGGATGCACAGGGAAAGACGCGCTCGCAGGGGAGCGAAGGAGTTCGACCGAAGGGTCTGTTCACGGACTTCACTGAGCCAAGGGTGATCGGGCTCGGCGCATTGCAGAGCGCGCAGGTAGATCGCCATTACGCCGAAGTGTCCGAGCAAAGGACAAAGCGTGTTCGCACGCTCGTCCCAGGCGTCATCTGCGACAGGCTGACGCGTGGATGCCCTCGGCTTTGAGGTGCTCGGTGGATCCGTTCCGTTCAGGTACTGATCGGTCATCGGGAGGATCCCCCCCAGTGCCGTGTTTCACTGGCGAAGTCGCCTGGAACACTTAACGACAGAATCCGCCGGTTCCGGTGCGCCGTCTGTGTGTTGGCGAACAGACTCGGTTTATAGCGCGCGGGACCGCGTCATCGGATCGGGCCTGGACAGGACGCCGCCGCCGGGCTCAGGTGAGGGACATGCCGTTGCGCTGGGACGGCCAGTCCGCGTAGCAGGCGCAGGCAGTCGCCTTCAGCCCCTCACGGTCGAGGATCTCGATTTCGCCACGGGCATAGCGAATCAGACCCTGATCGCGCAGGGCGCGGGCGGCGACCGTGATTCCGCTGCGGCGTACGCCGAGCATCGCGGCCATTGATTCATGAGTGAGGTGCAGACGGTTCGTCGAGGTCCGGTCCGTCGCGAGCAGCAGACACCGCGCCAGTCGGGGGCCAATGGCGTGAAAGCGATTACAGGAGGCGGTGCGCGCAAGCTCGGCGAACACGATGTAGAGGTAATGATCGATCCGCTGCCGCAGTACGTCGTTTTCGCGCAGCGATCGGCGCAGGTCGGCCACACGCATACGCAACGCGGTGCCGGCTCCGGTCACCACGGCCTGCAGGGGGGCCGCGTCAACGCCCAGCGCGAGCGTGGCCCCGAGCATGCCCTCACTCCCGATCAGCCCCATATCGAGGGGGTTGTGGTGGCGCAGTTTCGAGCCCTGTGAGATCAGGCCGGTCAGCGGGAACCAGGCATACCCGTAATCCTCCCCCGGTTCACAGAGTTTGTCACCCGCAGCCAGCTCCACGGTCTCGCAGCGGGCGAGCACATGATTCTTCGCGGCGATGGGGAGGGACTCGACCAGGTAGTTGCCGAGCGGTACGTGCGTGTAGGTCTGCATGCGGGCTCCCGTGTCCACTGGCGGTTACGGGTGCCACCACCCCGCCTGCACGAGGAGCCCGCTCTATGGCCAGTCTACTCCGTTACGGAGGAGTCTCGCTGAATCGGAGTGGGCAGCAGTCGATCTGTTTCCCGTTTGACCACCGCGTAGCACTCGCAGGTGAGCTCCTCGAGCCGCGGGCGATCCAGCACCCGGATGTGCCCGCGGTTATACTGGATAACGCCCATACGCTGCAGCTTCATGGCGGCGTTGGTGACGCCCTCCCGGCGAACGCCGAGCATATTGGCGATCAACTCCTGCGTCATGGCCACCTCGTCGTTGCGCAGGCGGTCCAGTGACAGCAGCAGCCAGCGCGCGAGCTGCTGATCGATCGTGTGATGCCGGTTGCAGACCGCTGTCTGCGCCATCTGGGTCAGCAGCGCCTGCGTGTACAGGAGCAGCAGGTGCTGCACTTCCCCAACGGCGTTGAATTCGGTGTTCAGGCGCGCGCCGGCGAGCCGGTAGGCGGACCCGGCGCTCTGGACGACGGCACGACTGGTCGTGCTGGCCCCACCCATGAACACGGCGATCCCGACGACCCCCTCATTGCCGACCACGGAGATCTCGGCCGAGGAGCCGTTCTCCATGACGTACATGAGAGACACGATCGAGTCCGTGGGGAAATGCACGTACTGCAGGCGGTCGCCGGATTCGTATAATACGTCACCGAGGTCGAGCGAGACCGGCTCAAGATACGGGTCCAGGCGGTCCCGCGCGGCCGCGGGCATTGCAGCCAGTAACTGGTTCTGCTCTGGAGAGATCGCGTTCTGTGGCATCCGTCAGAACCTGCTCGGCCCTTTGCATATCCGAGCAATTGTCCTGCGCCCATCATGGTACAGACTGTGCGGTACCGTACAAAACACGCTGGGGACGGTCGCTGCTGGGGATTCTCCCGGATGCCAGGGAACCCGGGGATGACATCCGCGGTCTCTATATTCGGTAGCCAATCCCGGACAAGGCGGCTCGGTTCCGTGCGATCGACACCGTGAACGACCCGTAATTCCTCGCGGCCGGGCGGCCGCGCTATCCTCACGCTCGTCGTGCGGATGTTCTGGCAGTACTGTCTGGAGTGATCACGTAGTGGAGATGTTGCTGTCGCAGGAGCCCATGGTGCGCATGGGGGCATTCGCGGGTGTCTTTCTGGCCATGGCGCTCTGGGAGATCCTGGCGCCGCGCCGCGAGTGGCAAATCGGCAAAGGCTACCGCTGGCTCAACAACCTGGGCGTCGTGGTACTGGATGCCGTGATCGTACGCCTGCTCTTTCCGGCGGCGGCCGTCGGCACGGCACTGTTCGTCGAGACCCAGGGGTGGGGGCTTCTGCGCCTGCTCGACGTGCCGTACTGGCTGATGATCGTAATCGCCGTAGTGGTCCTGGATTTCGCGATCTGGGCACAGCACGTGTTCTTCCACGCCGTGCCGGCACTCTGGCGTCTGCACCGGATGCACCATGCGGATCTGGACTTCGATGTCACCACGGGCCTGCGCTTCCACCCCGTCGAGATCCTGCTGTCGATGTTCATCAAGGCGGGCGTGATCGTAATGCTGGGCGCCCCGGCACTGGCCGTTCTGCTGTTCGAGGTGCTCCTCAACGCCACTTCGATGTTCAATCACGGCAACGTGCGGTTGCCCGGACGGATCGACCGCGTGCTGCGCTGGATCGTGGTCACGCCGGAGATGCACCGTGTCCACCACTCCTGGTACCCGAATGAGACCAACTCGAATTTCGGGTTCAACCTGCCGTGGTGGGACCGGATTTTCGGCACCTACCGCGCACAGCCCCGCGACGGTCACACCGGGATGACGATCGGCATCAACCTGTTCCGCGACCCGCGCGACCTGCGCCTGGACCGGATGCTGTGGCAGCCCTTCCATGGTCCCACCCACAGCTATCCGATCAATGCGCGGAGTCGGGATGACAAAAGCATCCCGGACAGGGAAGCGGACCGGGACCTCTGATTATTGGGACTACCGCAGATCGGTCTTACAGCCTGATACTCGTAAGCCCCCGATCTGGCGGGCTGTGAGCTCGTCCTGCATCACCCGCCCCAACGCGCCGCCTGTCGATCAATCGATCAGGGTATCGACCTGCTTGAGGTAGTTCTCCCCGTCCATGCGCACGGTTTCGGACTCCTGGCGCTCGGAAGCGAGGTGCACACTCTCGAGGTCCGCGGCGATACCAGGCAGTTCTTTCTCGATACGCTGGAGTGCGTTTTCCAGCGTGTAGGAGAGTCGATGCACTTGCGCATGGTCCTCGGCGCTCAGTTCCTCCTTTTCGAGCACGGTCTCGAGGCGCCCGTTGTACTCGCGCAGATTGGTGACCGCCTCTTCGAGCGTCTCGGCTTTCTTACCCTCATAATGATCCACGTCCGAAGCCGGCAATGGCGCGCTCAGCAGGAAGCCGGCCGCTGTGATCATGATTGATTGCAGGGACGCTTTACGCATGACTCGCTCCAAATGCGAATGAGTTGCATTAGTATGCTGCACGGGATAGGCGCGACATGCAATGGCGCGGATGACATGATCAGACGGCAGAGCGCCAACACCTGCTTTCATGCCAGGCGGCTTTCGGCACGGTCGCACGACCGGGTTCCAAGGTCACGGATTCGATCGATGCCCGCGTGTCCGAAACCGCCCTGGCGTGCGCACTTTTGTTCGTATGGATGGAGTTTTCGCACGCTCGCAAAAACCCTTTCCACCAATGTTCCAACACGCCCACCTGATCGATTTGCTGGTCAATCGCCGCGATCAATCTGGAGCAACGCTTGACGGATCCGCTGAAGCGCGAGTACCCGGGGAGTTCAATGGACGTACGCCTGCTGATCGAGAATGCGCCCCCGTTCAAACAGGTCTGGCGTCGCCCGCACCGGCGCGCCGAACTCAGGCTGATCGACGGCGGGATGTCGGAAGGCCTCGACACCATCCGCCACTACCTGACGGCCGGACTCCGTCCAACGGCGTTCCATCACTCGGACCTCGATCCCTTTGAGGTATCGGAGATCCGCGGTGACGTGTCCGCGGATCGCTTCGATACGTTCGCCTACGCGCGTTTTCTGCAGGAAAGTCTTGGCGACGGTTTCGGTAGCGACCTGGTGCCTCACCACATTGGGGTCTATTCACCTGCGGCGGATCAGGTCGCGGAGGTCGAAGCGCTGAGCCGACATCACGTCAAGAATGTCGTTATCGTCGGCAAGCCGCACGGAACCGCGCCACCCGACACCAGCTACCAGGCCACCGTAGAGGAGGTCCTCGAACGGCTGGCCGCTACCCGCGCATCGCACGGCTGCGAGCTCGGCGCGATTGGCATCCATCAGCGCAACGGTGAACCCGGACGCATCGCAGACAAGTTCGAGGCGGCCGGCGGGCGGCGGCTGCAGGTGATGGGGCAATTCCTGGACGAGGCCGACTCGTTCGTCGAGTTCCTGGGTGCTCTGGCCGAGACGTTCGAATCCAGAGGCCTGGACCTGAACGGACTCGAATACAACGTGGGACTCGCGATATTCAGTCTGAAGAATCGGCGTTTTTACGCACAGCTACTGCGCAAGGAAATCCTCGCCTGCGAGTCGCGGTTCACGGACCTGCGCACCCGAAAGCAGCGCGTGGACGAGTCGGTGCGGATGAACCTGGAATTCGCCGAGCGGGTCATGGAAGCGGGCCGACACCATGGCGTCAATATCGGCTTCAGTATTCAGCCCATGATCGAGCGTCTGCCCACGGGTCGCATCCATCCGGCGGTTGACGCCGCGGTGGAACTGGCGAAGCGGCTGCAGGACAAGTAACGCCCTGCGGCGCGATCGGAGGTCGATGCACCGCGCCCGGCCCCGGCCATAATCACAGCGTGCGCTCGGGCTCCCCTTCCCGTTGACGCTCCTGCCAACCGTCGGCCGCATAGACCGGCGCGGTCGATGGCTCCAGCAATCCATGCCCCAGAATGTGGTCGGCGGCCTTCTCGCCGATCATGATCGTCGGGGCGTTGATGTTGCCATTGGTGACGGTCGGCATGATCGACGAGTCGACGACGCGCAGATTCTCGATGCCGTGCACACGGCATTCGGGGTCCACGACGGACATGTCATCCTTGCCCATGCGGCAGGTCCCGCAGGGGTGGTAGGCGGTCTCAGCCGAATCGGCCACCCAGTTGTCCAGTTCGTCGTCGCTCTGGACGTCGTCGCCCGGCGCGACTTCAGCGCCCCGGAACTCGTCGAACGCCTGCTGGGCAAAGATCTCGCGCGTGAACCGCACGGCGTCCCGGTACGCGCGCCGGTCTTCCTCCTCGGCGAGGTAATTGAAGAACATGCGCGGCGGCGCCGCCGGATCGGCCGATCGCAGGCGGACCCAGCCACGGCTCTTCGGCTTGTTGTGGCCCAGATGGACCTGGAAGCCGTGGCCCTTCACCGCGCTCGAGCCGTCGTAGGCGATCGCGCCGGCGAGGAAGTGATATTGCACGTCCGGATACTTGAGGCCGGCACGGCTGCGGATGTACCCGTTCGACTCGAAGTGATTGGTCCCACCCAGTCCGGACTTGAACAGCAGCCAGCGCGCGCCGATCCAGGCCTGGGCGAGCGGGTTGAGCCAGCCGTTGAGCGTGATCTTCTGCGTGCAGCGCTGCTGGACCCAGACCTCGAGATGGTCCTGCAGGTTCTCGCCGACACCGGGCAGGTCATGGACGACGTCGATGCCGTGCTCGCGCAGGTGCTCGGCCGGGCCGATTCCGGAGAGCATCAGCAGTTTCGGAGAATTGAAAGCGCTGGCACAGACAAGCACCTCGCGCCGTGCCCGCACGCGGATCGTGCGCCCGTTCTGGCGATACTCGACGCCGATCGCCTTCTTGCCGTCCATGATCACGCGCTGTGTGAGCGCGTGCATCTCGAGATGGAGATTGTTCCGATTGAGCGCCGGTTTGAGGTACGCGTTCGCGGTGGATGCGCGGACGCCGTTGCGCACGCTCATGTCCATGCGGCAGAAGCCTTCCTGGCGGGCGCCGTTGTAGTCATCCGTGCGACCATAGCCCGCCTGCTCCCCGGCCTTGATGAAGGCGCGGTAGAGCGGGTTCTGCATATTGTTGCCATTGCAGACGCCGACCGGGCCGCCGGTGCTCCGGTAGTCGTCCTCGCCGTAGATGCAGTCCTCGGCACGCCGGAAGTACGGCAGCACGTCCCGGTAGTTCCAGCCCTCCGCACCGAGCTCGGCCCACTCTTCGAAATCGCCCGCCGAGCCGCGCACGTAGGCCATGCCGTTGATCGATGAGGAACCGCCGATCACTTTGCCGCGCGCTTGATGGATAGAGCGGTTGTTGAGGCCCGGTTCGACTTCCGTGTGCATCTCCCAGTCGAAGCGCGGCTTATTCAGCGGGATCGAGAACGCCGTCGGCATCTGGATGTAGATGGAGTTGTCCTTGCCACCGAATTCGAGCACGAGGACCTGATTCTCGCCGTCAGCACTGAGGCGATCGGCGAGTACGCAGCCCGCTGATCCCGCACCGACGATGACGTAGTCGAATGACTGGTCAAAATCGTACTCGCTCATGCGTATTCTCCAATAACGAACCGACCGTGCGCTTCCCCCGAGGCGTCAGGTTCAACGCGCTGGCGTCAGCATCGCTTCAGTGCCGTTCGAGGGCGTTTTTGCGGTTGCGGAACTCTTCTTCGTCGATCTCGCCGCGCGCGAATCGCTCCTCGAGGATCCGCAGCGCGGACGATCCATCGGTTGACTGGGCCCCCTGCGCGGGACCATGTCCACCGAGCGCGCGCACGATGAGCACGACGATGGCCACCGCGGCCGCCAGGAACAGCAGCATCATGATCGGTCCCATGAACCAGCCCATGCCGCCGCCATTCCACATCATACCGTGATGCCCCCAGGAGCCGTCAGCCGTCGCGTCCGCGACCGCCGGCAGGCTGACCGCGAACCCGAATCCCGTGCAAAAGATCCGGCCCAAAAGCGTTTTCCGGAAAGAAGACATGATACACCGCCCCACACGTCGAATTTCATGAGTGAGCCGACACACTACACTCGGTAGCTCAATACAGAGTCAAGTACCGGGCCAGTACGAACGGGCCGCCGCGCGCCTCGGCACAAAAGGCACGCTCAGGATCCGAATGCCGGATCCATCTCCAGCGCGAGCGCGATCCCCTGCCCGCCGCCGATGCACAGCGTGACGATACCCCGGCGCAGCCCATCGCGTGCCATGGAGTGCAGCAGGCGCGTGGTCAGCACCGCACCGGTCGCGCCGATCGGATGCCCGTGAGCGATCGCACCGCCATCGACGTTGACGATCTCCTCGGGCAACCCGAGTTCCCGCTGGCAGGCGACCGCGATCGCCGCGAACGCCTCATTGATTTCGACCCGATCCACGTCGCCGGTTTCCCAGCCGGCGTGGGCCAGCGCCCGGCGTACTGCCGGCACCGGCCCGATGCCGAACATACCCGGCTCCACCGCGGCGATACCGTACCCCGCGAGCCGCGCCATCGGCTGCAGGCCGACCTCGCGCGCGTGCTCGCGCTCAGCAACGACCATCGCCGCGGCGCCACTGTTCAGGCCCGGCGCGTTGCCGGCGGTGATCGTGCCGTCCTTGCGGAATGCCGGTCGCAGCTTGCCGAGCCCCTCGGCCGTCGTATCGCCACGGTTGTGTTCGTCGATGGCGAACTCGACCGTCTCGCGCCGTTTTTTGATCTCGACCGGCTCGATCTCGCCCGCGAAATCGCCGCGCGTCTGGGCCGCCGTGAAACGTTGCTGCGAGCGCGCGGCCCAGGCGTCCTGCGCAGCCCGGTCGATACCGTATTCCGTCGCCAGGTCCTCGGTATGCCAGCCGGAGTGCTGATCGGAAAACGCGTCGTTGAGGCCATCCGTCAGCATGCAGTCGAGCATCTGCACGGGCCCCATCCGATGCCCCCAGCGGCCGCTCATGTCCAGATACGGCGCGCGGTCCATATTCTCCATGCCGCCGGCGATCATGCAGTCCGCATCGCCGGCCCGGATCGCCTGCGCCGCCGAGACGACCGCCTGAGCGCCGGAACCGCAGACGCGGTTGACCGTCTGCGCCGGCACATCGATCCCGAGTCCGCCGTTGATCGCCGCCTGGCGGGCCGGATTCATCTTCGCGCCGGCCTGCAGGACCTGGCCCGCGATGACGCCATCCACGCGTTCCGGGGCAAGGCCACTGCGTGCGAGCGTCGCGCGGATCACGGTCGCCCCGAGCTCGGTTGCGGCCACGCCGCCCAGGGAACCGCCATACGTGCCGATAGCGGTTCGGACCGGTGCACAGAGTACGATTTCGCGTTGAGCCAAGGTCGGTTCCTCCGGTTCTGAATCGATGGCCGTCGGGATCGCGCCGCCGGGCCGGGCCGACGCACTATACAGTGCACCCGAGCATCGTTTGAACGACGCTCCGGTGTTTGCCGAGAAACGCCGGGGCGTTAACCGGATGCGCACAGGCGGTTCCGGTCAAAAACGCGGCGTTTTACATCAAAGCCCAGGCGTCCCGCTCTCCGATCATTCATGTCGTACGGGACGCTACGCCCCCTCGCGATCGATCCAGGAGACTCGAACATGAACCGCAACGTCATTATCAGCTGTGCCGTAACCGGCGCGGGCGATACCGTCGGCAAACACCCGTCCATTCCGGTCACGCCCGAGCAGATCGCGGACGCGTGCATCGAAGCGGCTAGCGCCGGCGCCGCCATCGCCCACATCCACGTGCGGGACCCGGAAACCGGCGCGCCGAGTCACGATCGCGCGCTGTATCGAGAAGTCGTGGAGCGCGTACGCGCCGCCGACACCGATGTGGTGCTCAACATCACTGCAGGGGGTGGCGGCGACTGGTTCCCCGGTGAAGAGGATCCGGCCGTTGCCGGTCCCGGTACGAGCCTGCAGACACCCGCCGAGCGCCATGCCCCGATCGGCGAGCTGCTGCCGGAGATCTGTACGCTCGACTGCGGCAGCTACAACTTCGCCGACAACGTCTACGTCAGCACGGCCCCCATGCTGCGCGAACAGGCCGAGCTGATCCAGAAGAGCGGTGTCAAACCGGAGATCGAGTGTTTCGAACTCGGTCATATCCGCCTGGCGCGGCAACTGATCGCCGACGGTCTGATCGACGACGACCCCCTCTTCCAGCTCTGCCTCGGCATCCCCTGGGCCGCGGAGGCGGACACGGAAAGTATGGTCGCCATGCGCAACAAACTGCCGGCGAACGCCAACTGGGCCGCATTCGGTGTCGGCCGCATGCAGATGCCGATGGCGGCGCAATCGGTGCTGCTGGGTGGCAACGTCCGGGTCGGCCTCGAGGACAACATCTATCTCGACAAGGGCGTATTCGCAAGCAACGGCCAGCTGGTCGAGCGTGCGGCCAACATCACCGAACAGCTCGGCAGCCGCGTGGTCACCCCCGCGGAAGCCCGCGACATGCTGGGCCTGCGCAAGCCGGGGAGCAACTGATGAGCGCTACGGAAACCACGCCGGTCACGCGCGTCGCGATCGTCGGCGCCGGCGTCATCGGTAACGGCTGGGCGGCACGCTGTCTGGCCCGCGGACTCGACGTCGTGGTTACCGATCCGGACCCCGCGGCGGAGAAACGCCTGCAGGCAGCGGTGGACACGGCCTGGCCGACGCTCGAAAAACGCGGTCTGGCGGAAGGTGCGGACCGCAATCGCATTCGCTTCACGACCGACCTCGAGGACGCCGTCGCCGGCGCCGGCCTGATTCAGGAGAACGCCCCCGAGCGCGAGGACGTGAAGCGCGCGGTGCTCGCGCAGATCGACGCCGCCGCGGATCCGGATGCGATCATCGCCTCGAGCACCTCCGGTCTGCTGCCCACGACGCTGCAGGCGGACTGCGAGAACCCGGGCCGCGTGATGGTGGCGCACCCGTTCAACCCGGTCTATCTGCTGCCACTGGTCGAACTGGTCGGTGGCGAGCGGACGGATCCCGAGGCGGTCGAACGGGCGGCGGCATTCTACCGCTCGATCGACATGCGTCCCCTGATCGTCCGCCGCGAGATCGAGGGACACGTGGCCGATCGTCTTATGGAAGCCCTGTGGCGCGAAGCGCTGCACCTCGTCAACGACGGGGTAGCGACCACGGAAGAGATCGACGCGGCCGTCGTCTACGGCGCCGGCCTGCGCTGGTCGCTGATGGGTACGTTCCTGACCTTCCACCTTGCCGGCGGCGAAGGCGGCATGCGGCACATGCTCCATCAGTTCGGGCCGGCGCTGAAGCTGCCGTGGACGAAACTGGAAGCGCCGGAACTCACCGACGAACTGATCGACCGCGTGGCCGACGGCTGCGAACACCAGGCGGCGGGTCGCTCGGTGCAGGAGCTGGAGGCCCGGCGGGACGAGTTCCTGTCACGCCTCATCGATCTGGTGAGCGAGTACTGGCCGGAGGCCGAGGGCATCGAGGGGCGGATCTGAGATGAGCGCATCACGGACCGCCCTCACCTGCTACCGGACGACCGTCCGGCACGAATGGGTCGACTACAACAGTCACATGAACGATGCGGCCTTTGCCGGCGTCTTCAGCGAGGCGACCGATGCGCTGCTGGAGTGGCTGGGGCTCGGTGCGACATCGCGTGCGGAACACGGCTACACGGCGTTCACGCTCGAGACCCATATCCGTTACCTTGCCCAGGCGTACGAGGCGCAGCCGCTGGCCGTTGAAGTCCGTCTGGTTGATCACGACGCCAAGCGGCTGCACGTGTTGATGACGCTGCGCGAGGCGGGTGAGGGCACGGCCCTGGCCACCGGCGAGATTATGCTGATGGGAATCGACACGACGACAGAGCGCCCTGCTCCATTCCCTGACGCCGTCGCCGAAAGGGTCGATGAACTGAACCGGGCGCACGGCTATGAAGAATGGCCGGCGGACGCGGGGCGGACCATCGGTATCCGCCGCGGGTGAGTCCCAGGCAGGGCTCCCGGAAAAAAACCGGCGACTTGCAGTCAGTACAGCTGAATCGGTGAGCGCGTCCGTGTCCATAGTGACCCGCATTGATCGCGAGCAAGCTCGCTCCTACAAGGCCAAACAAGCCATCGCGGCATGTTCAACGCTGTAGGAGCGAGCTTGCTCGCGATTGTTCGATGGGCCCGCGCCGCTCAACGGCCATTAACCGGAAAAAATCCCCCACCGCGACCGAATCGCGGTGGGGTTACAAGACCCTGCGGGGAGGAACCCGATTCGGCCGCTTGTACGGCCAGCCCTCGGGGCACAGCGTCACCACGGCAACTCCACCGGGGAACACCCGGTGCATCGCGTGATTCAGGAAATGATCGGCGTCACGCAGGCTTGCGCCCGCGCAGATGATGCGGGCAATGCTCGCCACTATCCAGCACGACGCTCATCGCGCGCCATGTCTGTATATTGGCGTCCACCACCTCCCGTCCGGCCGCTGCGGCGGCCTGCTCGTACAGGTCGCCTTCAAGCGCGGCCAGTTCCCGGCGGGCCACCTCGCGATACCACGGGTTGCGGTTGCGCAACTCGACATCGTGGAACCCGGCGCCCTCAAGGGCCTTCCGGTAACGTCTTGGAGAGGCCATCGCGAAACTCAGCCCCTCCAGATCGAGATAGCGTTTCATGTCGGCGGACGGCTCATCGTCATGCGCCATGAGCCAGTCGCTCGCGACCAGCCAGCCACCCGGGACCAGTATCCGCATGATGTCCGCGAACAGCGACTCTTTGTCCGGGATATGGATCATCGAGTCCTTGCTGAACACGATATCGAACTCCCCGTCCGCGAACGGGAGCGGGCCCGGTTCCACCTGGATGAAATCGACCCGGTCGGAGATATCGTCGTCCTTCGCCCGACGCCGGGCCTGCTCCAGCACCGGCGCTTCCACATCGATTCCTACCACCTGGGCGGCACCGTAATCGGCCGCCAGTGAACGCGTGATACCGCCCGAACCGCAGCCGATATCGAGTACCCGCTTGCCGGTGAGGTCGATGCCCTCGAGCACCGCACGGACCTCATCCGGGCCGCCAGGCGAGAGGTAGCCCTCGCCCCAGAGTGTCTCCAGAAAGCTGATCGACTCGTCGGTATATTCGGCTTCGCCGTCTTCAACGGATGCCATGGTCGTCTCCCTCGCGTTCTGATGGCCCCATCAGCCTTTCCAGATGCCCTCGTTGCGCAGGTCCACCATCGCCCGCTCGATCCCCAGCCGAAGATTATCGACCAGTTCATCGACCTGCTCCCGGGTGATGGTCAACGGCGGCGACATCACGCACATATTGACGAACGGGCGCACCAGCAGCCCGAGTTCCTGGCAATGCGCATCGATGCGATTACCGATCGCGTAATCGAGTTCCAGCGCGTCCTGGGTGTCGTCGCTGATCTCACACTCGACACACCCGACCAGTCCCATGCCACGAACATCGCCGACGATCGGCAAATCCCGGAGCTCGGCCAGCCGTTCCTGGAAATACGGGGCGATCGAACGCACGTGCCCAGGCAGGTCTTCGCGCTCCAGGATGTCGATATTGGCCATCGCGGCGGCGCACGACACCGGGTGCCCCGAGTAGGTGAAACCGTTGGAGAAGATCGCCTCTTTCGAGCGCTGACCACTGATCCCCTCAAGCAGATGATCGGCGATGAGTACCCCGCCCATGGGGACGTAGCCGGAGGTCAGGCCCTTGGCGATCGTGATGATGTCGGGAACGACATCGAACACGGCTTCGCTGGAAAACATATGCCCCAGACGTCCGAACGCGGTCACCACTTCATCGGAAATGTACAGGACATCGTGCCGGCGGCAGACCTCGGCGCACATGCGGTGATACCCCTCCGGCGGGACGATCACGCCGCCGGAGGCGAGAATCGGTTCCGCGATGAACGCGGCGACCTTCTCGGGGCCGATATCCAGGATCCGCTGCTCCAGCTCCGCTACCTTCTCATCGCGGAACTCTTCCACGCTCATGCCCGCCGGACGTCGATAGGGATTCGGCGACGACAGGAAATCGATCGTATCGGTCTCGTAATCGAACCAGCTCTTGTCACGGCCCTTGCCCGATACGGAAGCGGACAGGTACGTACTGCCGTGATACGCGTCCATGCGCGTGATGATGTGCTTCTTCTCCGGACGACCGAGAATGTTGTTGCGGAACTGCACGAATCGCAGCGCCGAGTCGACGGCCGTCGAGCCGCCGGTGGTGAAGAACACGTTGTTCAGGTCACCCGGCGCCAGTTTCGCCAGACGTTCACCGAGACGTGCCGCCGGCCCGCTGGTCAGCGACCACGGGCTGACATAGCCCATGTCCATCATCTGGGTTGCCGCCGCATCGGCGATTTCCCGGCGTCCGTGGCCCACATTCACGCACCACATCCCGCCGGGGCCATCCAGCAGCCGGTTGCCTTCCGTGTCGTACAGGTAGATTCCTTCCGAGTGCGAGATGACGGTACGTTCGTTATGCCCGTAATCGGCCAGCGCTTCCCACGGATGCACTACCTGATTGTCACCGGCACGGAGCGCGCCCGTATCCGTATCGCCGGTGCCGCCATCGTGTACGGCAACCTGTCCGGTGCTGCGGATCGTCTCGTCTTGCATGCCCTGATTCCTCATTCTGACGGCCGCCGTCACCGAAATGTCCGCGGCCGGGCTGCCCGGCTCACGGGCAGATTTCGGGGGAGGAAAACCGACACCGCTGAGGGTGCCGGCCTCCGAAGTTATCGGTCACCCGGACTGATTCATCTCCTGCGCCCGCTCCTCGACCAATTCATCGTTGATATCGGCCAGCGGCCGGCCATGCGGTTTCTGCGGCAGATCCACGACCGGAAGCTCGGCACGGATCAGGTCATGGAACTGTTTGAGCGTATCCTCATAGACCGACAACGGGCCCGGCTCGTAGGCCGACGAATGGATCCCGTCGGAAACCCGCCGGCACAGGGCATCGTCTTCTTCCATGACTTTGCCGCTGATCCGCATGTTGAGCTTGCGCAGTTTCCGCATTTCCGGGCGCGAGTCGGGGAGTGCATACACGCAGTAGCGGGCCACGCACCGCTCCGGTCCCACCGGAAGGATCTGGAAAAAGTCGATCGAGTCCGGATATAGGTCCAGACCCAGATTCGGCTGCATCGTATAGAAGGCCCACGCACGACGGCGGTCCTCGGACAGATGGGTTGCTACATCACCGATCCGCTCCTGATAGGTGCGCTCCGTCCATACGGACGAATAGGTGTCCTTGAATTGACTGACGGTGCTCGAGACCCCGGTGTCCTGCAGATCCATGTTCATGGGCTGCAGGCCAAACATGCGATTCAGGCCCGGGTGCCCCATCATGATGTGGTAGCACTCGAGATTGTTGTCGACCGCGACCTTCCAGTCGCAGGGCCACTCGGTCTCATCGATCTCGGTGATCGCCTCCATCTCGGGGATGCGATACTGGTCCATGGCTTCCCTGTAGGGTGCCCAGAGCGTCTCCAGCCCCGGCCCACCGTTGTCCTTGAGGCGGATGAACACCAGGCCGAGGAAGATATCGAGCTCCACCGGCTTGAGGCTCAGGCAGCTCTTGTCGAGCCCCGGGAAGGCCTCTTCCTGCGGGACGCCCCGCAGAGTACCGTCGGTCCCGTACGTCCAGCCGTGATACGGACAGGTGATGGCCGGGCGTTTGAGCCGCCCGCTGCCGTAAAGCAGCCGCGATCCGCGATGCCGGCAGAAGTTGTGAAACGCCTTGATCGAGTGATCGGTGTCGCGGATCACCACCACGCTTTCGCGCAGGATGTCCAGCACCCGGTAATCGCCCGGTTCCGGGATATCGTTCTGGTGACATACGATCTGCCATGACGGCATGAGCACGCGTTCTACTTCCAGCTGCAGGAACTCGGGGTCCGAGTACACCCAGGCCGGCAACGAGCGCGCCGGTTCGTCGCGTACCGGATAGTAGCCGCGGCTCGCATCGGTATGGATCCTGCTCATCGTGCCCTTCATGATCGTTGCTCCCGATTTACGGTCGTACTGCTCGCCGAGCCCTGATGTTTCCCGCGGGGATCGGCCCTGACCCGCCGCTGGAAAGCAGAGCGGATTGCGGCAGTTGATTTCAAGCATGCCATGGAAAAATTGATTGATCAATCAACTCCCGGTGGCGCCGACCCTCCCCCATGAACGTTTTTCCCTGTCCCGCGCATCTCTCCCGTCCCGCGTACACCCCTGCTACGCCCATCCGTCGGTCCCGTGCAGATCGCGACTTGGCGCGCCCGATTTACCCGAATGCAACTCCCCGGGAATCCTGCCAGAGGCCGCGACGGACAAGGCAACGAGCGCGCCCGGCGAATGTTTTCGAGGCCCTTTTCACACTGGCCGGATTTGACGCTGGCCCCCCATTGCGGTATTGGTTGATTAATCAATCACACGGCGCGACGCCCTGTGAATTGGGCAACCGGCTGTTCCGGCACGGCTTCAGGGTCTCGATCACCCTCGATCCGGCATGGTAGCCGGGCGGCCTGTCCGGCTTGACCGAACGGGCCCAACTGCGTGCCATGCGGCACGATAATCAAGCGGAGGTAACGCTCATGAGCGAAGAGAACAACGACCACGGTCAGAACAAGAGACTCGACCGCGCAGTCGACGAGTTGCAAAAACACGGGATGTCGCGCCGCCAGGCCCTCAAGGCGATCATCGCCAGTGGTCTGGGCGTCGCGGTGTCCCCGCTCGTCTCGCGCGTCGCCTGGGGCGCTGAAGGGCCCGGGGGTCTGCCGCTGGCACGTCCCGGGGATCCCGTCACACTGCCGATGAACGGCAGTCCGATCGCCGACGGCCTGAAACCCGAGAGCGGCACCTTCACCGTTTTCAACTACGCGGATTATCTGTACAAATCGATTCTCGATGATTTCGGCGCGAAGTATGACGTCGATGTGCAGTTGACGACGTTCGCGAACATGGACCAGTGCGTCACAAAGCTGGCCAACAACGATGTCGAAGTCGACGTGACCGAGCTTACGCCCGACCGCCTGACCCAGGTTACGGCGGGCAAGCTCTTGCAGCCGATCAACCACAGCTACATTCCCAACCTCGAGGAGAACGTCTGGCCGGAGCTGCACAGCCCGTTCTATGACCGGGGCTCGCGGTATACCGTCCCGTACGCGGTGTACACCACCGGCATCGGCTACCGCGGCGACAAGATCAGCGAAGACATCCCGAACATGGATAACCCGTGGTCGATCTTCTGGAAAGCGCAGGAGTACACCGGCTATACCGGCGTTATCAATTCGCCGCGTGAGTCGATCGGTCTGGCCATGATGTATCGGGGCAAATACAACCTGAACACGGAGAATCCGGACGACATCGATCAGGCGCTCGAGGACCTCAAGGCCCTGGTTGATATCTGTAACCCGCAGGTCAATCTGACCCAGTACCAGACCCTCGCGCAGGGCAAGAGCTGGCTGCATCAGTCCTGGTCGGGCGATCCGCTGATGAACGTCTGGTGGTACCTGCCGGAAGGCCAGACGGCCGATTCGATCCAGTACTGGAAGGCGCCGCGGGGTATGGGACCGATCCAGAACGATTGCTGGGCGATCCCGAAAATGAGTCAGAAGCCCGTCTTGGCGCATCTGTGGATGAACCACATCCTGGACTCGAAGAACGCGCTGTCGAACTTCGTCAACTTCACCGGCTATCAGCCGCCGATCAATTCGGTCACGCCGCAGAAGCTGATCGACGACGGCACGATTCCGAAGCACCTCAGCACCTGCATCTCGCAACCGGAGGATCTGGGCCCGGATTCCCTGCAGTACATGACGCTGACCTCGGAAGGCCAGCGGATGTGGCAGGACGCGTACGCCCGTTTCGTTTCCGGGGCCTGAACGAGCGCGCATCGGGTCTGATCCAGGGGAGATGTAGATGTATCCACGGTGGTTGTGGAAGGCGTGCGCTTTTCCCGGCGTGCTCTGGCTGGTGCTGTTGTTCGTCCTGCCCTTTTACGCCGTCATTGCCGTGGCGTTCGGGACGGTCGATCCGATCTTCCAGAATCCGATTCCCATATGGAATCCGCTGGACTGGAATTTCGACAACACCCGGGAAATTCTCGCCCAATTCCTTCCGGGCGAGCGGTACTGGACCGTGTTTGTCCGCACGACTACGTACATCGCCTTCGCGGTCAGTATCAGCCTGCTGATCGCCTACCCCGTGGCCTACTACATCTCGCGGCACGCCAGGCGCACCAAGGTGCTGCTCCTGGTGCTCCTGGTGCTGCCGTTCTGGGTCAGCTACCTGATGCGGATGCTCGCCTGGGTGGGCCTGCTCGCCCCGGATGGATTCATCAATTCGTTCCTGATCTGGAGCGGGATCGACGAGAGTCCGCCCAACTGGCTCGGAGGGCACGATGGAACGGTCATCTTCGCCCTGATCTATGGCTATATCCCCTACATGATCCTGCCGCTCGTCGCGGCTCTGGATCGTATCGACAAAAGCCTGCTCGAGGCCGCCCGGGATCTCGGCATGACGGCCCGACAGACGTTCTTCCGGGTGACCCTGCCGATGTCCAAGATGGGCATACTCGGGGGCTGCGTGATCATTACGCTGCCGATGTTCGGCGACTACTACACGCCGAACCTGGTTTCTTCCTCACCAAGCACATCGATGCTCGGCAACCAGATTTACCTGTATTTCCATGGCGGGCCGCAACCGGATGTGGGCGCGACGCTCACGGTGGTACTGGCGATCTTCCTCTCGATCCTGATGGCCTACTATCTCTACAGCGTCGCCAAGGCGCAGAAGGATCTTCAATGAACACGATGGTCGATACCGCACCACGCCGCGGGGTGTTCGCCGGGATCCTTCATCGCCTGAATGGCCTCGTGCGCAATCCGCATGGCAAACCGCGTGCGCTGATGACGATCACCTGGCTGTACATGATCTGGACCATCGTGCCTGTGGTCGTCGCCATCATGTTTTCCTTCAATGAGGGACGATCGATTTCCGTATGGCAGGGATTCGACGCGACCCGCTGGTACTGGGGCGACCCGGTGAACTCGGTCCTGCACGACCCCGGCCTCCAGGCGGCCCTTTGGCAGAGTCTCAAGCTCGCTGGCCTCGATATGCTGATCGCGACGCCGATCGGTGTTCTGCTGGCACTCGGGCTGGCGCGCTGGCGGGGGTACGGCAAACGGCCAGCCAACTTCCTGATGCTGTTCCCGCTGATCACGCCCGAGATCGTCATGGGCGTATCGCTCTATCTGGTTTTCCAGTACGTCTACGTGTTCGTGAACCCGAGCACGACCGCGCAGGTCATCGGCCAGGTCACCTTCTCGATCTCCTATGTCGTGATCGTCGTGCGCGGACGCCTGATGTCCATTGGCGCGCAGTACGAAGAGGCCGCCGCGGATCTCGGGGCTTCGCCCTGGGACTCCCTGCGGCTGGTGCTCTTCCCGCTGATGCTGCCGGCGATTCTCGCCAGTATGATGATCGTATTCGCCATATCGATCGACAACTTCGTGATCGCGCAGTGGCTGTCCTGTGGTGCCGGCTGCGATACGGTACCGATCAAGGTGTACAGCGCGACCCGTTCGGCGCCCCTGCCCTCCATCAACGCGGTGGCCGCGATCATGGTCTATCTGACCCTGGGCGCGATTATCCTCGCCTTCGGGATTTACCGCCTGTTGACTCGCGGCGAGCGGGTCAAGGGTCAGGCCGGGGGCGAATTCACGAAGATGGGATCGGTGGATTTCAATTGAACGACGGACATTCCCGTCACAAGGGGGACCCAATCGAATGACTCAGGGCACGAACGGCACGATCGAGTTGCTCGACCTCACCAAACGGTTCGGCGCCCATACGGCGGTCGACGGTATCAATATGGATATCCCGAGCGGTGAGTTCTTCTCGATGCTCGGTCCATCCGGGTGCGGCAAAACGACAACCCTGCGGATGATCGCCGGATTCGAACAACCGGACACGGGCAAAATCGTGCTGGATGGGGTGGATATGGTGCACTCTCTGCCCCATAAACGCCCCGTCAACACGGTGTTCCAGAACTATGCGCTGTTCCCGCATCTGAACGTATTCGACAACGTCGCGTTCGGACTACGGCGTGGACGCATCAGCAAGGACGAAGTGAAACGCCGGGCCAATGAAGCGCTGGAACTCGTCATGCTTGGCGACCTGGGCGACCGCCGGCCCTCCGAGCTCTCGGGTGGGCAGCAGCAGCGGGTCGCGCTCGCGCGGGCGCTGGTGCTGAAACCGGCCGGACTCCTGCTCGACGAACCGCTGGGTGCGCTCGACGCCAAACTACGCCGCCAGCTGCAGATCGAACTCAAATCGCTGCAGGAGCAGGTCGGCATCACGTTCATTTACGTCACGCACGACCAGGACGAGGCGCTCACCATGAGCGACCGGATCGCGGTCATGAACGACGGCCATGTCGAGCAGATGGGTCCTCCCCGCGAGATTTACGAAACGCCTGAAACGGCATTCGTCGCGGATTTCCTGGGCGCATCCAATCTCATGGACGGCGTCGCCCGCGGGAGCGATGGAAGCGGCAACTGCCGAGTCGACGTAGGCGGCACGGAGTTCCTCGCCGCGCTGGGCAGCAGCGAGATCAGCGGCGCGAGCAAAGTGATGATCCGCCCCGAGCGCGTGCGCCTCGGCAAGCCCGGCACCGCCAGCGACGGGTGCAACCGGACCTCGGGTCGGATCGAGCGCTCGATTTATATCGGCAGCGCCTTCCAGGTCGTAGTGAAACTCGATATCGGCTGCACCATCGAGGTGGAGATCCAGAACACGGGCGAGCAGGAAATGTTCGCCGTTGGCAGCGAGGTCTGCGCCGAACTGCCGCCCGAGGCCCTGCGGGTGCTGCGCGACCGCCCCGAAGGACGCGGCGCGCCGCCCACGGCACGCAAGACGGACGTGGAGCACGAATCCGTTGCGCAGGACGACCGCAGCCCGACAGCGAGCGTGAAACAGGCCCGCGCCTGAAACACCACCAGGGCGCGCCCCCGCCCTGCACCCGGGTGGCGCTGAAAAGCCGTTCCATTCCGCCCGCGCGGACCACTTCGCCGTGTGCCATGACGCGCGGTGGATGGGCGTGCGGGATCAACGCCCTGCTCGTCTGTCACGAGGGAGTGCCCCGCCATGGCGGATGGCCCTGATCCACGCCACGACATCCTCTTCGAACCGGTCCAGATCGGACCCGTAACCGCGCCCAACCGCTTTTACCAGGTCCCTCACTGCACGGGCATGGGCTACCGGTATCCCCGATCCCTTGCCGCCATGCGGGGGATGAAGGCTGCCGGCGGTTGGGGAATCGTGTGCACGGAATACTGCTCCATCGATCCGTCCTCGGATGAATCACCGCACAACACGGCGGCTCTCTGGGATAGCGATGACATAGGCCGCATGCGGCTGATCACCGACGCCGTGCACGCTCACGGCAGCCTCGCCGGCGTCGAGCTCTGGGCGGGTGGCATAGGAACACCCAATCTGCTGACCCGAGTGCCTTCACCCGCAGTCCGGTCCATGCCCGCCGTTCTCGACCCGGTCCAGTCGCGCGCGATGGACCTCGACGACATCCGGGCATTCCGCCGACAGCACCGTCTCGCCGTGCGCCGCGCGAGAGAATCCGGGTTCGACATCGTCTACGTGTACCCGTGCCACGGCTACCTGCTGACCCAGATGATGTCGCGTGCCCACAACCAGCGGAGTGACGAGTACGGCGGTTCACTCGAGAACCGGGTGCGTTTGGTGCGGGAGTTGCTCGAGGACGCGCGTGAGGAGGCCGGCAACCAGATGGCGGTGGCCATCCGGTTCTCGGCCGACGGCCACGGCGAGGTCCACATGGGCGCCGATGAGGCGATGGATGCGATACGGATGCTTGCGCACCTGCCTGACCTCTGGGACGTGACGATCGGCGATTACGCGCACGAAATGGGCTCTTCCATGTTCACCCCTCCCGGCACGCTCGAGGGACACGCGGCACAGGTGCGGGAAATCACCGGCAAACCCGTCGTCACCGTCGGCCGCTTCACCTCCCCGGACGCGATGGTCGGTCCCATCCGCCGCGGCGCCCAGGACCTGATTGGTGCCGCCCGCCCCTCCATCGCAGACCCCTTCCTGCCGGCAAAGATCCGCACCGGGCGCTCCGACGACATCCGCGAGTGCATTGGCTGCAATATCTGCTATGCGAGCGACGAACGCTCCGTTCCGATCCGGTGCACCCAGAACCCGACCATGGGCGAGGAATGGCGCCGCGGTTGGCACCCGGAACGCGTCGAGCGGGACAATGACGGCGACACGGTCCTGATCGTGGGCGCCGGACCCGCCGGGCTGGAGGCCGCGCGCATCCTCGGCCTGCGGGGCTTCGCCGTCACCATTGCCGAGGCCACCCGCGAGGCCGGTGGGCGCGTCACGCGCGAGAGTCGGCTCCCCGGGCTCGCGGAGTGGGCACGGGTCCGCGACTACCGAGTGAACCAGATCCGCGCCATGACCAACATCGACCTCTATCTCGACAGCCGGATGAGGCCGGACGACGTCCTCGAGTTCGGCGCCCGGCACGTGCTCGTCGCGACCGGATCGGCCTGGCGCGCTGACGGTACGGGCCGTGTGCACCCGCTCCCGGTACCGGGATTCGAGCATCCAGGCGTGAGCACCCCGGATGCGGTGATGGATGGCGACTTGCCCACGGGGCCGGTCCTCATCTTCGACGACGACCACTACTACATGGCATCCGTGCTCGCGCAGAAGCTGGCGACCGAAGGGCTGGCGGTCACATATGTCACGCCCGCGAGCCGGCCCGCTCCCTGGCTTGAGCATACGCTCGAGCAGGAACAGACCCACCGCACCCTGCTGCAGCTCGGCGTCACGATCGTAACCGGCCACCGAGTGGCGGGATTTGACGGCGAGGCCGTGATCGCTGTCTGTGAGGTAACGGGCGACGAGCAGCGGATCACGGCGCGTTCGGTCGTGCCGGTGACTTCGCGCGAACCGAGCGACATCCTGTACCACAACCTGCGCGCACGTGCGGAAGAACTGGAACGGGCGGGCACCGAGACGCTCATCCGGGCCGGGGACTGCGAGGCGCCCGGGATCATAGCCACGGCCATCCATGCCGGGCATCGCATCGGGCGCGAACTTGGCCTGGCTTCTGTACCAGCGGTCCGGCGCGAAGCGCAGGGCGCCTGATCGCAGGGAATAACCGCCTGGCGCGGGCCCGGAGTTCAGCCCGATTCCAGCGCCCGATCAAGCGCATCCACAAGCAGATCGGCATGCGTGTGTTTGCACACGATCGGCGGACGGATCTTGAGGACGTTCGCGTGCGGGCCCTCGACGCCGACGAGAACCCCCGCCCGCCGCATCGCCAGGGCGACCCGGGCGGTCGCCTTCGGCGCCGGCTGCCGGCTGTCGCGATCGGTCACGAGTTCCACCCCGAGGAAGAGGCCTCGCCCGCGCACCTCGCCGATGGTCTCGTGCCGGGTCCCGAGCGCGGCCAGCCGATCCCGAAGGTAGCCGCCGACCTCTGCCGCCGCGGCCCACAGCCCCTCTCGATCCAGCACGTCAAGCACCGCCAGGCCGGCGTTGCAGGCGACGGGATTGCCGCCGAAGGTGGAAAAGAAATCCGTCCGCTCGGCGAAGACCCTCATGATCGCCGGCGTCGTGACGACCGCACCCAACGGATAACCGTTGGCCGCCGGTTTCCCCAGCGTGACGATGTCCGGTACGGCGCCATGGGCCTCGAATCCCCATGCCGTCCCAAGACGACCGAATCCGGCCTGCACTTCATCGGCGATGCACAGACCACCCGCCCCGCGCACGCGTGCAAAGACCGTATTCAACCAACCGGCCGGTGCGTCGAGGATGCCATCCGAGGCGAGCGTGGGATCGATCATGGTCGCCGCGACCCCGTAACCGGACGCCGCGAGTCGATCGATCGCGCGATCGATGTCGACGGCATAACCGCCATCCCCCCTCGACGACGCCTGCGCAGCGCCGCCCGGCGGCGAAATCCAAGCGACGTGGGGGTGGGGGGCGCCGTTTCCCGCTTCATAAGGAGAGAGCGCCGCGATGGCCTCCGTGACGCCATGGTAGGCACCGGCTGTGACCAGCGCGCCGCCCTGCCCGCTCCATGCCCGCGCCATCCGCCAGGCGAGATCGTTCGCCTCGCTGCCCGAGTTGACGAACATGACGCTGCCGAGTTCTCCGGGGAAGCGTTCGGCCAGGCGGTCGGCGTATTCGAGGACGCTGTCGTACAGGTAGCGCGTATTGGTGTTCAGGGTCCGGGTCTGCCGCGCGACCGCATTGCCGACATGCGGATGGCAGTGGCCGACATGGGGCACGTTGTTGTAGCAGTCGAGGTGCGGCGTGCCATCTGCGTCGAACAACCACATGCCCTCCCCGCGCACGGCGTGGAGCGGCGCCTCGGGATAGAACAGCGCAAGGCCCGGCATCAGCCGCTCCTCGCGCCGCGCGACGAGCCGGTCGGTCTCGGTGTCCGTACCCGACCCAGTGACGGCCATTGGCTCGGGCAACCGCAGCGTGCGCCGCAGATCCCGGAATGCCCGGTTATGCCCGACTGCATCGAACGCTTTGAGCTGGTCCTGGTAGGCGGTCATGTCGGATTCCATCGACCCCGCTCCTTCGGCGCGGTGCACGGTGCGCGAGGCGAGAACCGAAACCGTCAGGGCGAGACGTGCCCGCGCGAGGTCCCACAACAGCGCGAGCTCTTCGTCTTCAAGCGGCAACCGTTCATCGAAACCCGCGGCGACGTGAGACGCCCCTTGCCACGGCGTGTCGAGGCCGGATGTCGTGTCCGCCATGGCTACGGCCAGCTCCTGCACGAGCGGTCCGTGCATGACATCACCGAAATCGATGATGCCGGCTATGGCGGACCGATCGTCGGCCACCAGGACGTTTTCGGCGGTCGCGTCGCCGTGAATGACCTGAGAGCGCAATCCGCCGAGCCGCGGGAGAACGTGCTCCGTGAATTCGTCGAATATCTGCAGAATCCGATCGCGCTGTCGCGCGTCGTCGATATCGAGCGCGCAGGGGCGCAGAGCCGG
The DNA here is from genome assembly GCF_001614315.2 of Halofilum ochraceum. NCBI lineage: Bacteria > Pseudomonadati > Pseudomonadota > Gammaproteobacteria > Chromatiales > Ectothiorhodospiraceae > Halofilum > Halofilum ochraceum. The sequence continues at coordinate 113,659 of NZ_LVEG02000005.1, read as the reverse complement.
GATCTGACGGACATCCCAAAGCAGGTCGTGCCCGGCGTATGGATGGAAGAAACCGGCCAGCGCCCGGTCCAGACGCGCCATGGTTCCACCGACGCCGCGCAGGAGTGCCGCCGGGCGCGGTCGGGTACCGATCGGTTTCCCGGCGACATAGCCGAATACCCGCAACCACCCGGCCCCGCCACCGTCCGCTGGCAGCGCATGGAGGTATTCGCCGTCACATTTGGGGATTACGGGCGGGATGCCGAGGCCGGGGTCCTGATGCGCGGCATGGCGCAACGCGGCGAGCTGCATGTCCAGCACGCCATGTACTTCACCGGGCTGACCGATCTTGACGAGCCAGCTCGTGCCCGCTGGCGTCGTGACCACCAGGTTCTGGTCCCGATCGCCGCCGACATCGGCCAGCTCGCCGCTGATCCCCCACTCGGCCTGCAGGATCGCGGCAACCCGCTCGACCGGCAGATTCGGCCGTGCGGAATGCACGAACAGGGGACCATTGTCCGATTTCATTGCCTGCAGCCGATCACCCCGGCGCCGTTGCGGCACCGGGGCGGAACCCGCTCAGTACTGAGCGATATCGACCCAGACGGACTTGCTCTGGGTGTGGGCGACAATGCTCTCGAAGCATTTGTCACGGCCGTTGCCGGACTGCTTGTACCCACCCCAGGGCTGCGTCATATCGCCATGATCGAAGCAGTTGACCCAGATCACGCCGGCCTCGATATCTCGGGCGAGGCGATGCGCGGTGCCGACGTTGCCCGTCCAGATACCCGCCGCGAGCCCGTAGATCGAGTCATTGGCGATCTGTACCGCCTCCTCCGGCGTATCGAACGGGATGACCGCGCCGACCGGGCCGAAGATCTCCTCACGGGCGATGCGCATGTCATTGTTCACCCCGGTGAACAGGGTGGGCTCGACATAGGCCCCATGATCCCAGCCCGAGGGGACGCCGCCGCCCATGGCGACCTCCGCACCCTCGCCGCGGCCAATGTCGATATATTCGAGCACCCGCTTCTGCTGTTCGGTGTTGACCATCGCACCCAGCGTGGTTGCCGGGTCGAGCGGATCCCCCGCCACGAACGCGGTCTGCGCGAGCGCCGTGAAGCGCTGCGAAAAGTCCTCGGCGATGCGCCGGTCCACCAGCAGGCGCGAGCCCGCGTTACAGACCTCGCCCTGATTGCCGAAAATACCGTTGACCGCATACTGGACCGCCCGGTCGATGTCCTCGACATCGCCCATGATGATCTGGGGCGTTTTCCCGCCGCACTCGGTCGTGACCCGCTTCATGTTCGACTGGCCGGCGTAGATCAGCATCTGTTTGCCGATCTCGACCGATCCGGTGAAGCCGATCTTGGCGACATCGTTGTGCAGCGCCAGCGGCGCACCAGCCTCTTCGCCGTATCCCTGAACGACGTTGAACACGCCCGGCGGGCCGCCGGCTTCAATGAACAGACGAGCCAGCAGGCCGCAGCTCAGCGGCGACTGCTCGGCCGGTTTCAGGACCACGCTGTTGCCGGCGGCGAGCGCGGGCGCGACCTTCCACGCGGCCATCATCAGCGGGTAATTCCACGGAACGATACAGCCGACCACACCGAGCGGCTGACGCAGGATGTAATGCAGGGCATCGTCGGCGGTATTGGTGACCGTGCCTTCGATCTTGTCGATCGCCTCGCCGAAGTACTGGAAGCACTCGACGCTCGCGGGAATATCCGCTGACAGCATGTCCTGGACCGGCTTGCCCATGTCGAGCACATCGAGCAGCGCGAACTCCGCGGCATGCGCCTCGAGCAGTTCGGCGTAGCGGTACAGGATGTTCATGCGCTCGCGCGGCGCCATACGCGACCACACGCCCGAGCGGAAGTGCTCGAGCCCTGAGGCGACGGCGCGATCGACATCCGCCTGGCCGCCGCGCGCGACCCTGGCGACGAGTGCGCCGGTCGCCGGATTCACGTCGTCGAAGGTTCGTCCATCACTGGAATCCACGAACACGCCGTCGATGAAATGGCGGCCTTCCGGTACCAGTGCTTCGGCGCGGGCATGCCAGTCTTTTGCGCTCAGTGAGCGCGCGTCAGTCAGGTTCATTCGGGTCTCCGTAACATTCCGGAAGAAAATTCGTTGCCGAGCGTTTAAAAGGCGCCGGCGACCGGTCTCCGGCGCGTACCGCCGTAGAGCGATCGCGAGCAAGCTCGTTCCTGCAGCATTCGACTATCGATCCCGGTGTGGCAGCTATTGGGGAGCGAGCTTAGTCGCGATCGCTGCATACCGGCTATGATCCTTCCCGATCACCAAACTCGGCCGGGAACACCTTGCCCAGAAACATCTCGATCGCCTTCTTGGCCTCCTCGCGATCAAAATCGCGCGGCTGAATCTGCAGGTCGAGCCACATCCCATCCGTCATCGCGTTGAGAGCGACGGTCACCTGGTGCGCGTCGACGTCCTCGTGACCGCCCTGTTCGATGATCTCCTCGATGATCGTGCGCACCTGCCAGTGGTAATCGTTGTACAGCTGCGCACACAGATTGCGGTACTTGGGGCGCGTTCGGCCTTCGGCCCAGAACGCATACCAGACCGCGATCTTCTTTTCGCTGGCGATCCGCGGGGAAAAGTCGGCATCGATGATCGCGCGCAGACGTGCCACTGGCGAGGGTCCCGCCTTTTCGACCGCCTCGCGCCACACGTTGGTGTACTCGTCCGCCAGCCACTGGAGTGTCGCCAGCAGCAGATCCTCCTTGGTGCGGAAATAGAAACCGACGACCCCATAGCTCACCTTCGCCTGGCTCGCGACATCGGCGAGACGTGTGCCGGCATACCCCTTGCGGCCGATGACGCTGATGGTCGCCTCGATCAGCTGTTGCCTGCGCACGTCCCTGCGGTCAGCGGAGACCGCTTTTTCGGCGTTTGCCACCCTGTTCTCCCGGGATTTTTGGTCGGCCAAGAATAGATCGATTTTCCTGTCCACACAATAGCCTACGTCATTCAAAATGCCGGGAATTGATCGATAAGTCAATCAATTTGGACTGGACAGCGGGATTCCCCTTCGCCAGAATCCGGCCAATCGCAGTCCGGAATCGACCTTATGAGCCGTTATGACGCAATCATCGCAGGGGCCGGCCACAACGGCCTCGTAACCGCCGCCTATCTCGCCCGGGCAGGATTGAAAGTGCTGGTCCTCGAGCGCCGCTCGCAGATCGGTGGCGCCGCATACAGTGATGAGCGCGGAAACGGGTATACCTTCACCTCATGCTCGTATGTCTGCAGCCTGTTCCGGCCCGAGATCATCCGCGACCTCCAGCTGGCGAAACATGGTCTGCAGATCCTGCCCTTCGAGGGCGCCGTCAATCTCGGCAACAACGGCGACTATCTGGGCATGTTCTCCGATCACGATCGCACGCGCCGCGAGGTGGCCCGCCATTCCCCGCGCGACGCCGAGGCCTACGACATCTTCGCCGCCGACATCCTGCGTCAGTGCCGTTTCATCCGGCCGATGCTGCTCGAGAGCCCCCCGGACCCGACCATCGGCCGGATGCGGGATATCGCCGATCTCGCCCGCCTGGGCAAGCGCTTCGCCGCCATGGGCGAAGACGCGATGTATGACACGCTGCGCCTGTGGACGGCCAGCAGCGCGGCGTTCCTCGACCGCTACTTCGAATCGGACCTGCTCAAGGGTGCGATGGCCGGCAGTGCGATCATCGGCACCGCGCTGGGCCCTTATAGCCCCGGCACCGCCTATGTGCTGCTGCACCACTTCATGGGCGATGTGGACGGCAACATCGGCGCATGGGGTTACGCGCGCGGCGGCATGGGCTCCATCAGTGCGGCCCTGGCCGGTGCCGTCCGTGAGCATGGCGGCGAGATCCGGACCGACGCGGAGATCGTCGAGTTCCTGACTTCGGGTGACGACGTCACCGGTGTGGCGCTGGCGAATGGAGAAGAGATCCACGCGCGTTCGGTGATATCGAGCCTCGATCCCAAACGGACCTGGCTCAAGCTCATGCCAAAGGACAAGCTGCCACAGCGCTTCCGCGAGGACATCGAGCGTTACCGGATCCGCGGCTCCTCCGGAAAAGTGAACATCGCGCTCGACCGCGCGCCGAATTTCGAGGCGATCCCGAACGACCTCCCGGAACTGAACCAGGGGACGATCACCGTCTCCCCGAACATGGAGTACCTCGAACGCGGGTATGACGACTGGAAGAGCGGAACCTGGTCGCGCAAACCTTTTCTCGACATCTCCATCCCATCGCTGATCGACCCGACGGTCGCCCCGGAGGACGGACACATGATGACCGTGTTCGTGCAGTACGTGCCGCCCAGACTGGCCGACGGGGAGTGGACTCCGGAAAAACGCGATGCGTTCGGCGATACGGTTCTGTCGACGATCGAGGATCACGCCCCCGGATTCCGCGACTCGATCGTTGATCTGGAGGTCCGCACCCCGCACGAACTGGAACAGGAAGTCGGACTGACCGAGGGCAACATTTTCCACGGCGAACTCACCCTGGATCAGCTCCTGTTCAACCGGCCGGTACCGGGGTACGCCCAGTATCGCGGCCCGCTCGGCGGCTTCTACATGTGCGGCTCCTCCACACATCCAGGCGGCGGCGTAATGGGCGCGCCCGGTTATAACGCGGCCCAGGAGATTCTCGCGGATCTGCGCAAGAAGGTGGCGGCATGAATGACACCAAAGCGGATGCCGTCCTGATCGGCGGCGGACACAACGGCCTCGTAGCGGCCACGCGGTTGGCGCATTCGGGCATGCGCGTGGTCGTCCTGGAAGCGAATGAACAGCCTGGTGGCGCGGCGCGGGGATACGAAATCCATCCGGGCTTTCGCCTGCCCGCACTCGCGCACATGCTGCCGGCGTTCGATCGGCGGGCCATACGCGAACTCAAACTCGGTCGTTATGGTCTCGGCACGCCCATCAACGAAGCGACGACGGTCTCGCTGCTGCCCGACGGGGGCAGCGTCGTGCTCCATCCGGATGCCGATACGACCGCCGCCGGGCTCCGCGAGCACTCCGCCAGTGACGCCGAGGCCTGGCCGGATTTCCAGCGGCGGCTGCGCGCGCATACGGATGCACTGCGTCCTCTGCTGGCGAGTGAAGCGCCCCGTCTCGATTTTGCCGATCGCCGCAATCTGCTCACGCTCGGCCGTCTCGGCTGGTCGATCCGGCGCCGCGGCCGTCAGCAGATGCGCGATCTGCTGCAGGTCATCACCATGAACGTGGCCGACCTGCTCGAGGATCATTTCGAAACCGACGCACTCATGGGCGCGCTGGCCCTGGACGCCGTACTGGGCACCGACCATGGTCCGCGCTCGCCGAATACGGTTTTCACCCTGCTGCATCGCCTCGCGGGGCATATGTCCCCCCGGGCGCGATCCGCCGCGGCCAACGGCGGCCGTCCGCGCCGGCCCGTGGAAGCCCTGCTCGAAGCGGCCCGGGCCGCCGGCGTGGAGATCCGAACGGGTGTGGCCGTCCAGTCGATCCGGGTCGAAGCCGGTGTGACCCGCGGGGTCGAACTCGCGGATGGCAGCGCGATCGACAGCCCGGTGGTCGTATCCAATGCCGACCCGGTCACGACCTGCAGCGAACTCGTCGATGCCGACCACCTCGACGCGGACTTCCGCCGTGAGATCCGCGCCATCCGGACGAAAGGCACCACCGGCAAGGTCGGCTTCGCGCTGGATCGTCTGCCCCATCTGCCACAGCCGGCGTCGGGTGGACCGCTGCGCTGGGTGATCGCCCCCTCGATCGGCTATGTCGAGCGCGCTTTCGACCACGTGAAATACGGCGAAGCCGTACCGGAGCCGGCGCTGGAGATCACCATCCCGTCGCTGGACGACCCGGAGTGCGCGCCCGCGGGGCAACACGTCATGTCCGTCAACGTGGCCTACGCACCTTACAGCGAGTCGCTTGATCCGGACGAGATGGGCCAGACGATCACCGCGATGATCGAACGGCACGCGCCCGGGTTCGCGCAGACGGTGCTCGCGCGCGAGGCCTGGGGGCCACGCGAGATCGAAGCGCGCTTCGGGATGCGGGGCGGCCACTGGCACCACGGTGATATCGCGCTGGACCAGTTCTTCATGGTCCGCCCGGTGCCCGGATTCGCCCAGTACCGCGCGCCGATCGAGGGCCTCTACCTGTGTGGCGCCGGTACTCACCCGGGCGGCGGTGTTACGGGAACGAACGGGATCAACGCGGCGCGCGCCGTTCTGCGCGACCGCCGCAACGGGAGGCGCGCGGCATGATCGGACCGGTACTGGAGAAAACGCCGTTTCACGAGATCCTGGCGCCGCTGAATCACACCGAGGAGTGGGAACGCTGGCAGGGCTATGCGACCGCCACGCGTTTCTACAACGAGGGTCAGGAATACGCGGCGATCCGCAACAGCGTCACCGCCTACGACATTACGCCGATGCTGAAATACCGCATCGAAGGCCCGGATGCCGCGCGTTTCATCAACCGCCTCATCACCCGCGATATCGATCGCTGCCGCCCGGGGCGATGTTTCTACACGCCGTGGTGCAATGGTGCCGGCCATATCATCGAGGACGGCACCGTATTCCGTTTCACGGAAACCGAGTTCCAGATCAACTGCGCCGAGCACAATCTCACGTGGTTCCTTGCGACCGCCGAGGGCCTGGACGTGCGCATTGAAGATGCGACCGAAGAGATCGCCGCGCTCTCGCTGCAGGGCCCCCTGGCGCGCGACCTTCTGCTTCGCGCCGGGATTACGGAGGTCGAGGACCTGCGCTATTTCGGGCTCGTGCGTACGCAACTGCAGGACCTCCCCGTGACCGTGACGCGGACCGGTTTCACCGGGGATCTCGGCTACGAACTCTGGGTCCGGTCCGAAGACGCCGTCGCACTGTGGAAGCGGCTCGAAGCCGCCGCCGGCAGCCGCGGCATCACGCCGATCGGCTCGATCGCGCTGAACATAGCCCGGGTCGAGGCGGGTCATATCCAGGTGCACAGCGAATACCCGGATGCCCGCACGACGGTCGATCTTTCGGAGAAACGCTCGCCGTTCGAGCTCGGACTGTCCTGGGCCATCGACTTCCGCAAGGACCACTTCAACGGCCGGCGCGCACTGCTTGCGCAGAAGGAAGGCGCGGGCCCGCGACTGCGGCTCGTCGGGCTGGAACTCCCGGGGCGGCGCCCGGCCGTCGATTCTGTGCTCTATTCCGGCAAGCGGGCCGTGGGCGAGACCACCGCGGCGATCTGGTCACCGCTGCTCAAGAAGAGCATCGCGCTGGCGCTGGTCGAGGCGCCCTGGGCGATCAACGGCACGAAACTCCAGGCCGAAGTCCACTTTCGGCGTGAACTGAGGCTGCTGCGATCGGACGAGGTCGCGCGCGTGGTCCCGCATCGATTCATCGATCTGCCACGACGCCAGGCGTGACCGGCACCCGCCGGCACGCCGTTCTCCTCTGACTGATCCTTTCCCCTGCAGCCACCGGTTCCGCATGTCCAGCGAAAACACGAGTGAAACGATATCCCGGCTTTCCGATGTGGAGGCCGAGATACCCGCCACGTCGGGGCCCTCCGGGCGCCGGCTTGTATTCGCGATGCTGGCGAGTATTACCGCCGTGGGGATCACGCTGGGGATCACGGGGCCGCTGTTCTCCGTGTTGCTGGACCGCATGGGCCTCAATACCGCGCTTGTCGGGTTGAACACTTCGCTCGGCGTGGGCGCGACATTGATCGCGGCCCCGTTGGTCCCGTTTCTGCTGGTGCGCTTCGGTGTCGTGCCGGTGATGATGATCGGCATCCTGCTCAGTGCCGGCGGCATTCTCGCCGCCGCGTTCTACCAGCACGCCGGGCTCTGGTTTTTGCTCCGCTTCGTGATCGGCATCGGTATGTCCCTCCACTGGGTGATCAGTGAGACCTGCATCAACCGGTTCTCCTCCGACCACAACCGGGGGTTCGTGGCCGGCGTCTACTCGGCCCTGTTCGGACTCGGTTTCGCGATCGGCCCCATGATCGTGCGCTGGCTGGGTGTGGATGGCCTGCTGCCGTTCGCCGTGTCGGCCGCGCTGGTCCTGATCGCGGCGATCCCATTGCTGTATATCCGCGGCGCCGCACCGGCCATGGAGCACGAGCAGGGGCAGACCACCATGAGCGTCCTGCGGCTCGCCCCGGTAGTCATGCTGGCCTCGTTCATCTCCGGTTTTGTCGACAATGCCGCGCTCGCCCTGCTCCCGCTGTACGGCATCCGGTTCGGGCTGGCCGAGGGGGCCTCCGTGGAACTCCTCGCCATCGCGACGCTCGGCGCGGTGATTCTGCAGTTGCCGATCGGATGGCTCTCGGATCGCATCGGACGCAGCGCAAGCATCGTCCTGTGCGGAATCGGCGGATCCCTGACGGTCCTGCTGCTGCCATATGTTCTGGACCTGACGCTGCTGCTGTGGACGGTGCTGTTTCTCTGGGGAGGGACGACCGTCGCCTTCTACACCCTGGCGCTCGCCCTGCTCGGCGAATCGTTCCGCGGGACGACGCTCGCCAAGGCCAATTCGACCCTCGTGATCGCCTATTGCCTCGGGAGTATCGTCGGGCCGCCGGCGGTAGGTGGCGCGATGGACTGGATCGGCCCCAATGGTTTCATCATCGTCATGGCGGCGGCCTCGGCCCTGCTGGTCCTCGGCGCCATCGTCTGGCGACCGATCCGGGACGCCGCCTGGGGCAACCCGGGCGATTGAGTGGTTCGACCGCGGAGTTGGCGGGCACAGCCAATATCATGGCGGATTTCGGCAAAGCGTCGCCATCCGATTCCGCGAGGATCGAACCCGTTATCAAGCATACGAAATGCCTTGCGCACACCGGTATACCCGGCCCATTGAATCGGGAGATGACTCATGAGTGACGCCGTACAAGTCGAGCGCCGCGGCGCCGTAATGGAAATCACGCTGAACCGCCCGAAGGTCAACGCGATCGATCGTGCCACGTCGGTCGCCCTGGGCAATGCCTTCTGCGAACTCCGCGACGACCCGGAACTGCGGGTCGGCATCGTCACCGCCGCCGGCGACAAGGCCTTCTCCGCGGGCTGGGATCTCAAGGCCGCGGCCTCGGGCGAAGACGAAGAGGTCGGACTCTGGTGGCATACGGATTACGGCCCGGGAAGCTTCGCCGGCATCACCGAACTCTGGGACCTCAATAAGCCCGTTATCGCCGCGGTCAACGGCCTGGCCATCGGTGGCGGTCTGGAACTCGCGATCGCCTGCGATCTCATCGTGTGTGCGGATCATGCGTATTTCGCGCTGCCGGAGGTCCCGCTGGGGATCGTGCCCGACTCCGGCGGTCTGCAGCGCGTACCCAAGCGCCTGCCCTACAACATCGCCATGGAAATGCTCCTGCTGGGGCGCCGCATGGAAGTCGACGAGGCGATGCACTACGGCATGATCAACCGTGTTGTGTCGTCCGATCAGCTCATGCCGACCGCGCGCGAATGGGCGGACACCATCGCCGCCGGCGCACCGCTGGCCGTCCAGGCGATCAAGGAGATCCTGCGCGAGACCGAATCGATGTCGGTAAAGGACACGTTCTCCTACATGCGCGAAGCGGAGTTCGAGAATTTCCCGAAGGTCCTGCAGAGCGAGGATGCGAAGGAAGGCGTCGCCGCGTTCGCCGAGAAGCGCCAGGCGCATTTCCGGGGGAAATAAGCCATGGATTTCGAACCGACCACCGAACAGAACATGATCGTCGACAGCGTTCGCCGCTTCGTGGAAGAGGAATGCTATCCCCACGAGAACGAGGTCGAGCGCCGTGGCGAGGTGCCGGCGGAGGTCGCCGAAGCGATCCGCGCGAAATCCATCGAGCATGGCTTCTATGCGGCGAACATGCCGGAGGAAATCGGCGGCGGTGGCCTCGATGCACTGACCATGACCATGGTCGAACGGGAACTGGGCCGCACTTCGTTCGCCCTGCAGATGCTGGTGCACCGCCCCAGCAACATCCTGCGTGCATGCAACGACGAGCAGGCCGAACGTTATCTCTATCCGACAATCCGCGGTGAACGCATCGAGTGCCTGGCGATGACCGAGCCGGGGGCCGGATCGGATCTGCGGGGCATGGCGACGCGGGCCGAGCCGGATGGTGATGACTGGGTCATCAACGGCACCAAGCACTTCATCAGCCACGCGGATGTGGCCGACTTCACGATCCTGTTCGCCGCGACCGGTGAAGAGGAAGTCCAGGGCCGCGGCAAACGCAAGAAGATCACCGTGTTCCTGGTCGATCACGACACGCCCGGCATGACTGTCCGCCCGGGCTACAACTCCGTATCCCATCACGGCTACCACAATTCGATTCTCGAATTCGACAACTGCCGGATACCGGGCTCGCAGGTGCTCGGCGAGGTGCACCGCGGTTTCGATCTGGCGGGAACCTGGCTCTCCGCCAGCCGGCTGACCGTGGGCGCGACCTGTATCGGGCGCGCGCGGCGGGCTCACGAAATGGCCGTCGAATGGGCCGCCTCGCGCAAGCAGTTCGGCCAGTCGATCGGCCGTTTCCAGGGAATCGGCTTCAAGCTGGCCGACATGGCGACGGAGATCGATGCCGCCGAAATGCTCTGTCTGCGCGCGGCCTGGCTGCATGACCAGGACCGGATGACCGATTCGGACGCCGCCAAGGCGAAGCTCTATGCCTCGGAGATGCTGGCGCGGGTCACCGACGAGTGCATCCAGATCTTCGGCGGTATGGGGCTGATGGACGAACTGCCGCTCGAACGCTTCTGGCGCGATGCCCGCATCGAGCGCATCTGGGACGGCACGAGCGAGATCCAGCGCCACATCATCTCGCGCGATCTGCTGCGTGCGCACGGCGGCTGAATGACGATGGAAGCGGTTGATGCAACCGGCGCCGGCGAGCGCGCGGACCTCCGACGCCGCAATCTCGGCCGTCTGCTGCGGCCACGCCAGATCGCGGTGATCGGTGGTGCCGCCGCCGTCGAAACGGTCCGCCAGCTCGACCATATCGGCTTCCAGGGCGACATCTGGCCCGTGAACCCGAAGCGCGAGTCGATGGAGGGCCGGCCCTGTTACGCCTCGGTCGCCGATCTGCCCACGGGCCCCGATGCCGCCGTGGTCGCGGTACCGGCCGCCCATTGCCCCGAGGTGTTTGCCGCACTGAACGCCCGTGGCGCCGGGGGCGGCATCTGTTTCGCCGCCGGGTTCGCCGAAGACGGCATCGCCGATCTGGAAAAGCGCCTGGTGGAGGCCGCCGGCGATGTGGCCCTCGTCGGGCCGAACTGCCACGGCATCATCAACTGCCTCGACCGCGTCGCGCTGTGGCCGGACGATCACGGCGCGGATCCGGCCGAATCCGGGTTTGCGCTGATCAGCCAGAGCGGCAACGTCGCACTCAGCGCGACCTTCCAGCAACGCTCCGCGCCATTCGGCTATGTCATCGGCACGGGCAATCAGGCCCAGCTCGGTGTCGAGGACTTCATCGAGGCCCTGCTCGACGATCCACGCATTCACGCGATCGGTCTGTTCGTCGAGGGCCTGCGCGATGTCGGGCGTTTCGCGCGCGCCGCGCGGCGTGCGCTTGGGGCCGGAAAACCGATCGTCGCGATCAAGGTCGGCGCATCGGCCGAGGGGGCGCGCGCGTCGCAGAGCCACACGGCCGCGCTGACAGGCTCCGACAGCGTCTACGACGCCCTGTTCGACCGCCTCGGTATCCGCCGCGCGGGATCGCTCGCGGAGCTTATCGAGACGCTCAAGCTGTTCAGCGTTACCGGACCGCTGCACGGCAACGAGGTGATCTCGCTGTCCTGCTCCGGTGGCGAAGCCGCGCTCATGGGCGATCGCCTGAGCGCTGCCGGGCTTACGTGCCCCCCGCCGCAGCCGGTGCAGCGGATCGCCGACGCGTTCCGGATCCAGCCGACCAGCGTCGGCAATCCGCTCGATTACAACACGCGCATCTGGGGTGATACCGAGGCGGCCGCCGCCGGCTTCGAGACGGTCCTCGGCGACCGGTACGACGCCGCGATCCTGGTGCTCGACTTTCCACCGACCGGGCGGGCACGGCCGGACAACTGGCGCAGCGCGCTGGACGGTTTTCTTCTCGCGCAGGGGCGTACCGGGGCGCCGGCGACGGTGTTGTCGACCCTGCCCGAGGCGTTGCCCGCATCCGCGCGGGAAGCCTGCCTCGCGGCCGGCGTGACGCCACTGCAGGGCCTGGACGAGGGCATCCGGGCGCTCGCGCACGGGGCGAACTGGACAAAGCGACGGACCGCCCTGCTCGAACAACCGGCATGGGACGGCCCACTCGCCGCGGCGCCGTCGATAACAGCGGCACAGTCACTGGATGAAGCCGAGAGCAAGCGTCGGCTCGCCCAGTACGGGCTGCGTATTCCCCGCGGGCGCACGACCGATCGGGCCGGCCTCGCGGACGCCGCGGAGTCACTCGAGTATCCGCTGGTCCTCAAGGCGGTCGGGCGTGACATCGGGCACAAGACCGAGCTCGGGGCCGTCGCACTGGGTATCGCGGATCAGGACCAGCTCCTGGCGAGCGCCGAGGCCATGGCCACGCGCCTGCGCGCCGCGGGTCACGCGGGCAAGCGATGGCTGGTCGAAGAAGCGGTGCCCGATGCGGTCGCCGAACTGATTGTCGGAGTGGTACGCGATCCGGTCGCCGGACCCGTGCTGGTCGTCGGCAGCGGGGGCATCCTGGCCGAACTCGTGCGCGATACCCGTACCCTCCTCCTGCCCGCGGAGCAGTCGGATATCCGCCGGGCCATCGAGTCGCTCGCGGTGGGACGCGTCCTCGCGGGTTACCGGGGCCGAGAAGGTGGCGACATCGATGCCGCCGTGGAAGCCTGTGCCGCTATTGGCCGGTTCACCGAAGCCCATGCGGACGGTATCGCCGAACTCGACGTGAACCCGTTGCTGGTGCGGCCGGCGGGGCTGGGTGCGGTCGCGGCCGATGCCCTCGTCCGACTCGTCGATCCGGAACCCCCCGCGCCCGAGTCGACCTGACGGCTCGAGTTCACGGGCGGCGCCGCGTCACGCCGTCCATTTCCGGTCGCGGCTCGGCGGGATGCCGTACTGCCGCCGATAGGCCCGGGACAGACTCGCGCAGGAACCGAATCCACAGGCGAGCGCAACCTCGAGTACGCTGCGATCGGTGTCGTGCAGGAGTTCACGAGCGTTCTCGAGACGGAGGCGGACATAATAGGCGTTCGGCCCGGCACCGAGCTGTTCGGCGAACAGCCGCTCCAGCTGACGCTGGGAGATACCACAGTGCGCCGCCACCCCACCGACCGGTACCGGTGACTCGATATTGCGTCCCATGAATTCAACCGCTCGTACAAGCGTGGGGTTGTGGACGTCCAGTCGTGCCGCCAGGTTCATGCGCTGATGGTCGCTTTTGCTGCGCACGCGCTGGTGGATCAGCTGCTCGGACACCGCCGTCGCGAGGTCCGTACCATGCTCCTCGGCAATGAAACGCAGCATGAGATCCATCGTGGCCGTGCCGCCCGACGAAGTCAGGCGGCGCCGGTCGACCTCATACAGTTCGGTGGTCGTCTCGATGCCGGGATAGAGCTCGCGGAAGCCCGGGATGCTCTCCCAGTGCAGCGTAACCGTATGGCCTTCCAGCAGACCGGCGCGCGCGAGCAGAAATGCACCGGTATCGATTCCGCCGAGCACGACGCCCTGCCCCGCCAGGCGCCGGAGCCACTGAATAATCGGTGCCGACGTATGGCTTTCGTGGTTGAAAGAGCTGCACACGAAAACGGTGGGCGCCGCCACCTGATCGCCGATGGCGTCGTCGGTCAAAAGGGTCATGCCATTACTGGCGGCGACCGGTTCACCGTCCTCGGACCAGATCGACCAGCTGTAGAGCGCCTGGCCACTGCAGCGGTTGGCAATCCGCAACGGCTCGATCGCGGCGAAGAAAGCCATCATCGAGAACTCCGGGATCAGGAGAAAACCGATCTCGCGGGTCCCGGTACTCGTCGGATGCTCTGTCATGGCGAACAGTTTATACGAACAGTTCCTCGATTTCGGCGATGCGGTCGAGGCTGTCGGGGTTCGCGAGGGCGTCGCGATTACCGACCGGATCGCCGCGCAGGACGCTCGATACGGCGAGTTCCACCTTTTTGCCGCTGCGCGTGTAAGGCACCTCATCCACGGACGCGATCCGGGCCGGCACGTGGCGCGGGCTGGCCCCCTCCCGGATGCGCGAACGCATGCGCTGGAGCAGATCCTGATCCAGTTCGTAACCGGGGTTCAGCACCACCAGCAGCACGATGCGCTCGTCGTCCTCCCATGCCTGCCCGGCTACGATACTGTCCGCGACTTCATCCATCGTTTCGACCTGGCGATAGATTTCCGCGGTGCCGATGCGGATGCCGCCCGGGTTGAGCGTCGCGTCCGAGCGGCCATGGATGATCACGCCGCCGCTTTCGGTGATCGTGATGAAATCACCATGCGCCCAGACGCCGGGGAACGTATCAAAATACGCCCGTCGGTAGCGCTCGCCATCCGGATCGTTCCAGAACATGACCGGCATCGATGGTGCGGGCTGACGACAGACGAGTTCACCCTTTTCGCCGACCACGGGTTCACCGGCATCATTCCACGCCTGTACGTCCATGCCGAGCATGCGGCACTGGATCTCACCACGGCGCACGGGCAACAGCGGACAGCCCCCCACGAAACACGACACGATATCCGTCCCGCCGGAGATCGAAGCCAGCAGGACGTCGCGTCCGACATGCTCGCGGCCCCAGTCGAAATCCTCGGGCAGCAGCGGCGACCCGGTCGAGAAGATGACGCGCAGGGCCGACAGGTCGCTGGTTGACCCGGGGGACAGTTCTTTGTTGCGGCAGGCACCGATGAATTTCGCGCTGGTACCGAAATGCGTGACACCCCGTTCCGCCGCCAGCTGCCAGCAGACGTCCAGCGATGGATACGCCGGTGCACCATCGAACACGACCAGCTCCGCCCCCGTCATGAGCGCGGAGACCTGCCAGTTCCACATCATCCAGCCGGTGGTGGTGAAATAGAAGAAGACATCGTCGCGCCGGATGTCTCCGTGGATGATGAGTTCCTTGGCGTGCTGCAGCAGCGTGCCGCCGCCGCCATGAACGATGCACTTGGGCACCCCCGTCGTGCCGGATGAATAGAGAATGAATGCGGGGTCGTCGAATGCCATCGGCTCGAACGCCGGCTCCGCGCCGGAGTGGGCGGCCAGCGCGGCGTCCCAGGTGACATGATCGGTCGTCGGCATCGCACCGCCGGGCAGTTGCGGCACGACCACGGTGCGCTCCGCCGTCGGGAGTCGCTCGATGAGTTCATCGATGGCCTCGGCGCGGTCGTAGACCTTGCCGTTGTAGCCGTAACCATTGACGGTGACCAGCACCTTCGGCTCGATCTGACCGAACCGGTCGACGATCGCGCTTACCCCGAAATCCGGTGATGCCGAGGACCAGATCGCGCCGAGTGCGGTCGTCGCAAGCATGGCCACGATCGCCTCCGGACCGTGGGCGACGACGCCGGCGACCCGATCACCCGGCCCCACTCCCTGCGCCTCGAGCCACGCCCGGAATGCCGCGACGTCCGACAACAGTTCGCCATACGTGACCCGCCGCGTCTCGCGGGTCTCCGATACGGCGTACACCGCCATCCGCTGCGGATCCCCGTGAAGCGCTTCGCGCAGCAGGTTTTCCGCATAGTTGAGGCGCGCGCCGGGGAACCAGCGCGCACCGGGCATCGAGCGGTCCGCCAGCACGCATTCCGCATCCCGGTGCGCGATCACGCCGGTCCAGTTCCACACGGTCGCCCAGAATCGCTCCGGCTCGGAAATGGACCATTCATACAGCGAGGCGTAATCGTCAAAATCACCGTAGCCACATTCGCCGAGCCAGCGCATGTAGCGCGCCATGTGGCTGTCGCGCAGATCCGAAGCGGATGGTGTGCGGAGGATCTCGCTGGCTTCACTCATCGCATTCTCCGTCTGCCGATTCCAGGCCATCCCGATGCCTCGACTGCCTGCGACACCGGGTAAGCGGCGACATTGCGGTGCCGTATGACGCCGTCAACGCCCCGCCGGGCCGGTCTTCGCGAAGGCATCGCCCGGCACGGGACAATACCTTCGGGAAAACCGGCGGGCAAAAACCCGGCGCCGCGCCGCGATCAGCGGCGCGGTGCCGGCTCGATCACCTGCCCCAGGCAGGTAACCCGGACCATCAAGGCACGGGTCAGTCAGCGTAGGCGGCGCGCACCGCGTCGATCGCGGCTTCGCCATTACGGGTTTTCACGCCGTCCAGCCACTTCGCGACCGTGTCCATGTTCGCGCCGATCCACTCGGCGGCCACGTCCTCGGACTTCCGGTCGTTATAGCTGTACTCCAGGACCCACTCGGACTGGTCATCCTTGCTCACGACATACTGCTCGAGAAACCGCGCGATTTCCGGTTCCTTCTCGACCAGCCGCGGGTTGGCGACCGTGAGCACGTCGCTGCGCGTATCGGCGATTTCGCGACCGCCGACCGCACCGAGATAGTGGATGTCATACGCGACATTCATCCAGTGCGGCTCCCAGCCGAGGAAAACGATCCACTCCTCCCGGTCGATCGAGCGGCCGACCTGGCTGAGCATCCCGCTCGTGCTGGAGGGCACCATTTCCCAGTCGCCGAGACCGTGGCGGTCATTGCTGATGGCATTACTGATCGACTCATTGAAACCACTGCCGGCCTCGATGCCGTAGATCTTGCCGTTGAAACGGTCCCGGAACTCATCGAGATCGGCCTCGGTCTCGACCCCGGCCTCATGGACGTATTCCGGGACGGCGATCCCCATGATCGCGTCCGAAATATTGGTCGCCATCACCTTCACGGAGCCTTCCTCGATCAACGGATCCGCCATGTTCTTCTGGGTCGGCATCCAGCCACCGAAGAAGACATCCAGATCGTCTGACTTGAGGGCGTTGTAGGCGAACGCCGGGCTGGAATTCGTCTGCTTGATGCCGTAACCCATCGTCTCGATGAGCTGTGCGGCGACTTCAGTCTTGACCGTCACACCCGGCCACGTGGGCGTACCGAAACGGATCGTGGGTGCGTCGTCAGCGGCGGTCGCTGTCGCCGTGATCAGGGAGATTGCTATGGCGGCTGCAGCCGCGATGGAGACTCTGATTCGATTCATACTCGGTGTTCCTCCTCTGAGGTTTGCGGTCGTATCACCGGACCGCTACGGCGGTCGTCCCGAAATACGTCCATCCGGGACGGCGAATACCACGCTCAGGCACTCGGGCCACGCGCGATGACCGGTCCTTGAGCATTGTGCGCCCGCGCCGGTCAGGCAATGCATACTCCGCGACAGCTGCGGGCGGGTTTTGTCATTTTTCGCCGATTCTTTGACATGTCCCGCCTGGCCGAGCGCACGGCGTAACTTGACCCGGCACGGCATCGCACGGGCCATCATGGGCCCGCCGCACACGCCGCCGCAAACCGACACATGCGTTATCATGGCGCATGAGCAATTACCTCAGCCCGGAGATTCCAGGTACGCCGATGACCACGGCCGGTGAGATTGAACGGATCGACCAGTTGCCGTCCGGTCCGCTCTACGTGTTCGGCTACGGCTCACTCCTGTGGCGTCCCGGATTCGACTACCGCTCCTCACACCGTGCGCGAATTCACGGATTCCACAGGGCCCTTCGGGTATGGTCATTCCATCACCGGGGCACACCCGACCGTCCCGGTCTCGTGCTCGGGCTCGATCGCGGCGGTTCCTGTCTCGGATGCATGTTCGAGGTCGCCGAGGGCAATAAGCGCGCCGCGGCCGAGTACCTGTGGGAGCGGGAAATGGTGACCAACGTGTACATCCCGCGTCTGGTGAAGGTCGCCTGCGACGGGGGCCGATTTACCGCACTGACCTTCGTCCTCGACCGGAACCACGAACAGTACGCCGGTTTACTGAGGCCCGAGCATGCGGCAGACCACATCCTCGGGGCCCAGGGCGCAAGCGGCGCCAATCCGGAATATGTCCGCGAAACGGTGGCCGGCCTGGAGCGCCTGGGCGTCCGGGATCAGGGACTGCGCTCCGTGCTGCGTCACCTGGAAGGATCATTGGATCGCGAGTTCCCCTCGGACTGACCCCGAGCGGCTATACTCTCTGCATCGACACGGCTGGCGCAGCCCCCGTACCCGGTGATCATCGACGTCGCGGACGCCCGGAACCATACGGCATACTGGCCAGCACGCGGATCAATATCAGCCCGTCAACGAAGGGCTGGAATGGAGGTTGCGCATGTACCCCGGACGCAAAACCACTGCGGACACGACCCGTAAACTCGTGCGCCGCTTCTATGACCAATTCTGGAACAGTCGCAACTATGGTGCCGCAGAGCGGATCGTCGGTCCGCATGCGATTATCCGCGGGACACTCGGGACCACCGCGGACGGACCACGCGGTCTCGAACGCTACGCCGAAATGTTCACCGGCGCGTTCCGCGATCTGCGCATGGAAATACAGGAGGTGATCGTGGACCGCGACCGCGCGGCTGCCCGGATTGCATGGACCGGCACCCACGTAGGTGAAGTGCTGGGCTGTCCCCCGACGGGGCAGCAGGTCCGTCACGAATGCGTTGCGCTTTTCCGCACGGCGCATGGACGCATCGTCGAGGTGACCGTGCACGGGGACCTCTGCGCTCTGAGGGAACAGCTCACCACGCTCAACGACCCCGCGCAACGCCACCACTGAATCGCGGCAATACGATAAACCAGGGCGCGCGTCCGCGAGAGGGTTTCCAACGCTGTCGCCGGAGTTCACTCCCCGGCTGCAATCCGGTTGACGGCGGTACCCGGGGTTATCGAATCCGGGCGCGCCGGATCACTTGTATCCCATCTCTTCGAGGATGCGATCGTACGTCCCGTCCGAGCGGATTTCGGACAACCCATCATGGAAATCCGCCATCAATTCGTCGCCGTCATCAATCGCGCGCGAGATCATGATGTGCAGCGTGTTTTCTTTCAGGGTCGGCTCCAGAAACACCAGCTCATCCACATCATGCCCTTCCCGATTCGCGACATACCGGATGCTCGCGAAACTGCCGGCAATGAGGTCGATTCGCCCGGCGAAGAGTTTGCGCAGGTTCAGGACCTGGCTCTCCTCCGGCTCCTTGTCGAGATACTCCGCGCTGTCGAATTCTTCGCTGACCGAATAGCCACGACCGTACCCGATCGTATAATCCGACAGTTCACGCAGTGAGTCGAATTCCGTGAGCCCGAGGTCCTCGTGCGCCACGATACCGACTTCGTCGGTGAAAATAGGATCGCTCGCGATGTAGGTCTCGGCGCGTTCCTCGTTGTAGTACGCCCCGAGCAGCACATCACGGTCGCCCTGTTTCACCTCCAGCATGGCGCGCGCCCACGGCATGAATTCGGTCTGCGCCGAATGCCCCCCGCGCTCGAACGCCGTACGAACGATGTCCGTGAAGAAACCCTCGCGGGGCAGTTCCTCACCGTAATACGGTTCCCAGTTCAGCGTGCACATCGTCACTTGACGTGCATGGACCCCGGTGGCCGCCACGAGGAGGAGGCCACCCACGATGAGGCCGAGCATGGCGGCCCTGTTTTGCTTCAACATCATATGCCCCGTCGTATCCGCATAACCGGGTTTGCCGGTACGCGTTCACCGATCAGCCGCTTTTCTTCATCCGTTCCATCGCGATCCGCAGACTTGTCTGCAGTTTGTTGATGGCACCCGCGAGCATACCGATTTCGTCTTTGGAGCGGATATCGATCTTCGTATTCAGCTGCCCTGCGCTGATCCGTTCCGAGGCGTCCGTCAGTTCGCGGATCGGGCGCACCAGGAGGCGCCGCAGCAGCAGCAGGGTGACGATAATCAGCGCGAGATCGAGGATCGCCGCACGCCGGATTTCCGTCATGACCAGTTCATTGAACTGTGCCTGCAGGAACCGCCGGCTCACATACACCTCGAGCACGCCGATCATCTCTTCGCCCTCATGCAACAGCGTCGTCTTGCTGAGGATGAAATCGCCTTCGGGGTCGCTGTCGGCAGGGACGATATTCCAGTCGTCATCGCGACGGCGGCCGATATAAATCGACTCGCGGTCTTCCTCACGGATGATCACGGAATAGACGCGCCGCTCGAGCATGGCGGCCTCGATCGACTCGATCAGCTGGTCGTCATTCAGCGACCACATGGGACCAATTACCTGCTGGGAAAGCCGCTGCACCGTGGTCTCGGCGACCCGCTGGAGCTCGCTCTCGAGACGGGATCGCGCCTCGGTCAGGTTATAGATCGCGAAACCACCGAGGATCAGAGTCGTGACGACCAGCAGCGTGACCAGGATTTTGGTCTGGACGCTTCGGTACCAGGAGACTTTCTTCTGTTTCCCCTTCTGCTCTTTTTTCGCCATGTCAGGCCCTTCCTCCCGTCGTACCCTCACGGGGCGTTCAGATCCGCGCCCGTTCGTGTCGTTATTGATTGTGGTTGTTGAATAGGAGTCGGCGCGAATCAGCCGCCGACGTCGTTACGAAAACTGGCCGCCTCGGCTTCGTCATCGATCTGCTCGACGAGACGTTCGATCAACTGACGGACGCCGGCCGGCTTACTCAACTCGTCACCGAGATCCTCCACCGCCTCATCGAACAGTGCGCCGCCGATCGGGCCGATTGCCGATATGTAGCGCTGGCGAACGGCATCGACATCGATCGCGGGTGCGGCGCTCTCGCTGTAGGCCGCACTGCTGTCGCCGGTCGTGAGTATCTCGAGCACGGCGCTGGTATTGAGCGGTGTTTCACCGGGCAATTCGGTGGGCTCGGCAGCGGACTGGTATTTGAGCTGACCGACCTTTGAAAGGGATGTGGCTGCATCGTAACCGCGCGTGTTGCGGAATTTGACACCGGTTATCGTCCCGCCAGAGAGCGTCACCATGGCGGAGTGCTGCTGATCCGTGGTGATGAAAAACGCCCCGGATTTCCCGGCGTCAGTAGCCGCCTGCAATGCGGCAACGAGGTTGCTCAGCGGGACAAGTTCACTCATCGATTGCCACTCTCTCCGGCATGTAGTGTACCGCAGGCTCCGTACCCGGCCGGGTCGTGCTCCCCCGAGCACATGCCGCGACAGACCTGTCAGCACACGGGGTCCGCGGGCGAAATCCGCGTCCACGCGGTGGGTTGTATGTTCTTGTTCATGCGCAATGCCGGGTTTGACTCTATTATCTTCCCCGACGGGTTGCAATGTCATGCCGGCGGACCACCCTGCTGCCACCGGCTGTCGGACCCGTGTCCCGGTCCCGATGGAAGCATCCGCTCGAATCGGACATGGCTGCAAGCCGAAGGCAAAGCGTAGCCCGCCTGCTGACACCCGCCCGACTCATTTGCGCGTTATATTTTGCGGTCACTGAGCGCGGCTGAATGCACGGGATCATCCCCCGAGCTGAACCGCTAACGCAGTACGGTCGGCATGAAGACAAGGATACGCGGAGTGCCTCCGGAAACCGTTACCATCTTCCCATGAACGTCTTCACGACCACTCACTCCGATACACACTGGACTACAGCGCCTCTGAAGTCTGCCCGCATGCCGGCGTCCCTGATACCGCGTCTGGCGCGCGGCGATCTCCGCCCCCGCGCCCGAATCCTCCGGGCGGCCGGATCGCGCGCCCCTGGATCCATCGCGCGATGAAGCCTCCGCGGTCGCTCCCGCCCTCGATACTGCCGCGCGATGGTGCCGACTCGGCAAGGAGGCGATTATTGCGCTGGGCCCTGGTACTGTTGGTCCTGCTCCTGTGCGCGGGGATCTGGATGTGGTCGCCCCTGCGTGAACTCCTCGAGCCGCGGGAGATCGGGGCGTGGCTTGCGCGCTTCCGGCACGAGCCGTGGGCTCCGCTGGCGGTGCTCGCGGTTTTTATCGCTGGTGGGCTGCTCATGCTGCCGGTCACCCTGATGGTGGTCCTCACCGCCGTCGCTTTCGGGCCCGTGCTCGGCTTCGTGTATGCCCTGCTGGCGTCAACCGCAAGTGCTGGTGTCAGTTTCCTTATCGGCCGCCGCCTCGGGCACCGCCACGTCGAGCAGCTTGCCGGAACCCGGGTTCACAACCTGTCGCGGCGGATCGGCCACCACGGTTTCCTGACCATCGCCTTGCTCCGGATGGTCCCAGTGGCCCATTTCACTGTCGTCAGCATGGCTGCCGGTACTTCGCATATCCGCATTGCCTCATTCCTCGCGGGCACTCTCGCGGGGATGGCTCCGGGCATGATCGTGCTGATCGCGTTTCTGGATAGTCTGGCGGCCGCGGCGAGACAGCCGGACCCACTACGCATCGCGGTCGCGCTCGCGCTCGGCCTCGGCCTCGTCGCCACCCTGCTCGTACTGCGGCATTGGTTGCGCCGTCGCAAAGCCCAGCGTGAGCGCGTCCGATCGCAGTAGCCAATGCGGTCGCCCGCACAAGCCCATGGCGAACACGGGATGGGCTGCTAGAATCGAGCATCCTGCGATGAGCGGTGGTCAGGCCGCGAGGGAGTCGGTACTTGGTTCGATCCGGAAACGCCTCACCCAAAAGCCCCACGCGGCCCGTCTATATCGTCGATGGGAGTCGCACACCATTCCTCAAATTCCGCGGCAAACCCAATGCCTTCAGCGCGGCAGACCTGGGCGTAGCGGCTGGCCGCCAGCTACTGCTGCGGATGCCATTCGAGCCGGATGCCCTTGATCAGGTCATTTTCGGATGCGCCGGCCCGGCTGCGGACGAGGCCAATATCGCCCGGATTATTGCGTTGCGCCTCGGTTGCGGTCACCGGGTACCCGCCTGGAGCGTCCAGCGCAACTGCGGCTCCGGTATGCAGGCGCTCGATTGTGGGCTGCATGACATTCAGGCGGGGCGTTCTGAACTCGTACTCGCCGGCGGTACCGAGGCCATGAGCCACGCGCCGCTGCTGTTCGATCCCCGTTTCGTTGAATGGCTGGCCGACTTCAACCGGGCGAAGACGCCCGTTGCCAAAGCGAAACAGCTCGGGCGGCTTCGTCCGGGGATGCTCAAGCCCGTGGTCGCGCTGCTCAAAGGCCTGACCGACCCCGTCAGCGGCATGTCGATGGGCCAGACAGCGGAGAACATCGCCTGGCGCTTCGGCATCACCCGCGCGGAGATGGATGAATACGCCTGCCGCAGCCATCAACGCCTCGCGCAGGCCCAGGACGATGATCTGCTGACCGAACTGGAACCGTTGCATGGTCTCGACGGTCGGGCGTACGACATGGACGACGGCGTTCGGCGCGAAAGTACCGTTGAAGATCTTGCCCGGCTCAAGCCCGTATTCGAAAAACCGTACGGCAAGGTCACGGCGGGTAACAGCGCGCAGGTGACCGATGGGGCCTGCGCCGTCATGCTCGCCTCGGAAGAGGCCGTCGAGAAACACGGCCTGCCGGTTCTCGCCCGGATCGTCGACAGCGAATGGGCCGGACTCGATCCCGCCCAGATGGGGCTGGGCCCGGTCCATGCCGTCACCCCGATGCTGCGACGGCATCGCTTCGCGCTCGGCAGTGTCGACTACTGGGAACTGAACGAGGCCTTCGCCGCCCAGGTGCTCGCCTGCACAGCGGCGTGGCGTGACCGCAGTTACTGCCGCGAACACCTCGGGCTATCGAAACCCTGGGGCGATGTGGATCCCGAACGGCTCAACGTCGACGGCGGCGGGATCAGCCTCGGGCACCCGGTGGGCACCAGCGGTGCCCGAATCACCCTGCACCTCGCGCACGTCCTGCGTCGCTTCGGCGGGCGCCGTGGCGTGGCCACGCAATGCATCGGCGGCGGCCAGGGCGGTGCGATGTTGATCGAGAATCCGGAGGCGTCGGCATGAGCGGCACGAAACTGCAGCATTGCACGATCGAGCGCGATGCCGACGGCATCGCATGGGTGACACTCGACGTTAAGGGTGAGGCCGCCAATTCGCTCTCGACCGAGGTTCTTACGGAACTGGAGGCCGCGCTCGACGATCTCGACAGCGGTGAACGGCCGAAAGGCATCGTGTTCCAGTCCGCCAAGTCGGGCTTCATCGCCGGCGCCAACGTGCAGGAACTCGGGGCGATCAGCAACGCCGCCGAAGCGGACGCCCTGATCGAACGGGGCCAGCGCGTAATGGACCGGATCGAGGCGATGACGGCTCCGACCGTCGCACTGATCCGCGGCTTCTGCCTGGGCGGCGGTCTCGAACTGGCGCTCGCCTGCCGTTACCGGGTCGCAGACCGCGATCCGGCCACGCGCCTGGGCCTGCCAGAGGTCCGGCTGGGCATCCACCCCGGCTTCGGCGGCACCGTGCGCCTGCCCGATCTGATCGGCGCCCCGGGCGCGCTCGATCTCATGCTGTCCGGGCGGACACTGGAAGGCCGGGCAGCGCAGCGCATGGGGCTCGTGGATTTCGCGCTCTCGCCGTGGCAGCTCGTTGATGCGACGCGCGATCTGATCCGACGGGACCCGGGCCGGCATCGCCCCAAATGGTGGCAGCGCCTCGCGGGCAGCCTGCCCGGCCGCTATGCGCTGAAACCGATCATGCAGCGCCAGGTCAAACAGCGCGCCCGTCCCGAACACTACCCGGCACCGTACGCGATGCTGGATCTCTGGGCCCGCCACGGCGGTGACTCCGCCCCACGCCGCATCAAGGCGGAACGGACCTCGCTGACGCGCCTGATCGAAGGGCCCACGGCCGGTAACCTGATCCGCGTCTTCCTGCTGCAGGATCGACTCAAGCGTGAGGCCCGTTCGAGCGATGTCGCGGTCCCCCGGCGGGTCCATGTCATCGGTGCCGGGACCATGGGTGGTGACATCGCTGCCTGGCTCGCGCTGAACGGTTGCCGGGTAACGCTCTTCGACGAACGCGACAAGGCGATTGCTTCGACCCTCAAACGCGCCCGCTCCCTGTTCCAGAAGCGCCTGAAACGTCCTGAGCGGGTGACCGCCGCACTCGACTGCCTCACTCCGGATCCGCGCAACCGAGGTGTCGAAGGTGCCGATATCATCATCGAGGCGATCATCGAGGATCTCGATGCCAAGCAGGGGCTCTATCGGGAACTCGAGCCACGTATGCGCGAGGACGCGATCCTGGCCACCAATACGTCCAGTCTGCCGCTCGAGCAACTGGCCGAGGGCCTGCAGCAGCCCGGCCGGCTGATCGGTCTGCATTTCTTCAACCCGGTGGCCAAGATGCCGCTGGTCGAGATCGTCGCGGGCACCCAGAGCGACAGCACGAATCTGGACCGCGGGCAGGCGCTGATCGCGAGCGCCGACAAGCTCCCGCTGCGCGTGAAGAGCGCCCCCGGGTTCCTCGTGAACCGGGTCCTGATGCCCTACATGATCAAGGCGGCGACGCTGTATGCGCGCGGTACGCAGCGTGAATCGCTGGATGAGGCGGCCAAACGCTTCGGCATGCCCATGGGCC
This sequence comes from Halofilum ochraceum, assembly GCF_001614315.2. Taxonomy (NCBI): domain Bacteria; kingdom Pseudomonadati; phylum Pseudomonadota; class Gammaproteobacteria; order Chromatiales; family Ectothiorhodospiraceae; genus Halofilum; species Halofilum ochraceum. The sequence goes on along the minus strand of NZ_LVEG02000005.1, from coordinate 88,256 downwards.
CACTCGAATTGGCGGATTCGGTCGGCCTCGACGTCTGCGTGGCCGCCGTCGACGTGATGGCCGAACCACTGGGACTGGAAGTGCCGGCCTCGATGCGTTCCATGGTCGACGGCGGCACCCTCGGTCGCAAGAGCGGCCGTGGCTTCTACGTCTACGACAAGAAAGGCAAACCGGATCGTGGCCGCATCTCGCTGGATTCAGCCGAACTGGATCGCCTCGGCAAGGACCTGATCGAACCCCTCCTCGACGAGGCCGAGCGCGCCCGCGACGAGGGGATCGTCGCCGACGGCGACCTGGTCGACGCCGGCACCATCTTCGGCACCGGCTTCGCACCCTTCACCGGCGGGCCGCTGCACTATCGGGAACAGCATTCCGGTCAAGGTGGGTAGCTGGTCGCTGGGCTTTAAAACCGGAACCACGAATGAACACGAATGAACACGAATGGTTCTTGGGGTAACCAACCGCATTTGGAGCTCGCTGATGTTTCGTTGCAGCATCCAGCGCTGATTTTGAACCACAGATGAACACAGATGGACACAGATAAAGGCGAATACGGCGAACCCGAGTGAATCGGGAGATCGAGTCGTTTATTCGGCCCCGGCGGTCTGAATAGAAACGGTTTTATCTGTGTCCATCTGTGGTTCTTTAATACCGTTTCAACGCCCACACACCCGGACAGCGAAGCTCCACAGGGCGTTGGTTACCCCAAGAACCATTCGTGTTTATTCGTGTTCATTCGTGGTTCTACAACGCATTCCACCCAACGACACGAACCACTACATGGTATGCGTCGGGCGGTCGGCGTTGAGGGCGCCGGCGAGGTAGGTTTCGATCTTTTTGCGGGTGGCGCCGTTGTCCTGGTCGGAGAACTGGACGCCGATGCCGACGGTCTTGTTCCCCTGTGCCCCCTGCGGCGTGATCCAGATGATCTTGCCGGCGACCGGCAGGCGCTCTTTGTCATCCATGAGCGTAAGCAGCATGAAGACCTCGTCGCCGAAGCTGTAGGACTTGTTGGTCGGGATGAACAGGCCGCCGTTCTTCACGAACGGCATATAGGCCGCATAAAGCGCGCCCTTGTCCTTGATGGTCAGGGACATGATGCCCTGACGACCACCGCCGCCCTGCTGTGCTGCCATCGGCTCCCCCGTCTATCGGTTGTATCGGCCGCGACCGGTTTCCGCGGCATCGGCAAGCAGTCCGTGCCACTGGATGTCGGCCCGCAGCGCACTGCTCGGCCCCGGAATCGAGCGTCTCAGTTCATCAAGGTAATCAAACAGCGCGCGCACGTCCACTTTCGACGCGGCCCTGCCCAAGCGCTCACGCTCCAGCGGCATGCGCAATGGCGGGTCCGATGCGAACCGCAGGCGGATCATGTCCTCGACGGCGGTGGCCAGCACGGGAACACTCCGCGCCAGGGGATGCGCGCTCCCGGCCTCGATGGCGCCGCGTTCGATCCGGCCTTCGCCCAGCGCCTGCACCAGCGCCGACACCAGGGGCGTCTCGTCAAATCCTTCCGCGGCCATTTCCAGCGCCCGCAGCGGCGCGCCGCCCGCGCGGTCGAGCCAGTATTCCGGCTGCTCCATTTCCGGCTGGCTCCGCAGCCAGTTGAGCGCGCTCTCGCGGTCGGGCAGACCGAAGGTGATCCGCTGACAGCGGCTGCGCACGGTCGCCGGCAGCCGTGCCGGTCGCTCGCTGACCAGCAGCAGCACGCTGTCGCCCGGCGGCTCTTCCAGGGTTTTCAGGAGGCTGTTCGCGGCGGCCAGGGTCATCGACTCGGCGGGCTCGATACGGGCCACCTTGGAACGGCCGCCACTGGTGAGATTCAGACGCCCCGTGAGTTCGCGGATCCGGTCGACCCCGATGGCCTTGCCCGCCTCTTCCGGTTCGATCCGGACCGCGTCCGGATGGGTACCCGCCGTGTACTCACGACATGCGCTGCAGGTACCGCAAGGCGTTTCGGCGGATGTCGATGTACACAAAAGGGCCTGCATCAGGGCATCCGCGAACAGGCCTTCACCGGTGCCGCCGGGCCCGCTGATCAGCAGCGCGTGCGGTAACCGGCCCGCGCTGCGCAGGCCCTGCACGCGCTCCCAGCGCGCGGCCTGCCATGGCGCGACGGCCAGAGCGCTCACAGGTCCTCCAGCAGCGCGGCCACCACCTGCTCGCGAACCTGTTCCACCGGGCCAGTGGCATCGATGACGCGGAAACGATCGGGGTCGTCCTGTGCCCGCTGCAGGTAGACTTCCCGCGCGCGCTCGAAGAACGCCCCCGTTTCGCGCTCGAAGCGGTCGGCCGCGCCGCGGCCGCGGGCGCGTTCCAGCGCCACCGGCACCGGCGCATCGAGCAGTATCGTGCGGCCGGGGCGCAGGTCGCCCTGCACCCAGGCCTCGAGCACGCCGATGCGCGCGGACGACAAACCCCGTCCACCTCCCTGGTAGGCATAGGTGGCATCGGTAAAGCGGTCACAGACCACGTATTGGCCGGCATCCAGCGCCGGCTGGATCACGCGCGCGAGGTGTTCCGAGCGGGCCGCGAACAACAGCAGCAGTTCCGTCTCGGCCAGTGGTGCGTCACCATCCGGATCGAGCAGCAGCGAACGGATCCGGTCGGCGACCGGGGAGCCACCCGGCTCCCGGGTACGCACTGCGGCCTCCCCTTGCCCGCGAAGTGCTTCGACCACCGCGTCGACATGGGTCGACTTCCCGACGCCCTCGATCCCTTCCAGCGTGATAAATCGCTTGTCGGCGTTCACGATACATTCCAGTACGCGGTGATCGGTTCCCGCGAGCAGCGCCTCATTCGTCCCCGGCCCCATCGCCCTGATTGTTCCCGCGCAGACGCGAGGCATCGCCGTCGAGCTGGTACTTCACGACTGCTTTGTTGTGCTCTTCCAGGGTCTCGGAGAAGACGTGGCGGCCATCACCGGTGGAAACGAAGTAAAGATCCCCACGGCGGTCGGGATGAAGAGCGGCGTGGATGGCCGCACGGGAGGGCATCGCGATCGGCGTGGGCGTCAGCCCGCTGCGCGTATAGGTATTGTACGGCGTGTCTTCACGCAGATCGCGATAACGGATGTCGCCCTCGTATTCATCCCCCATGCCGTAGATCACCGTCGGGTCCGTCTGCAGGCGCATGCCGCGCTCCAGGCGTTCCACGAACACGCCCGCGATCCGGGCGCGTTCTTCCGGCACACCCGTCTCGCGTTCCACGATCGAGGCCAGGATCAGTGCCTCGTAGGGGCTCTCCAGTGGCAGCCCCTCGGTGCGATCCTTCCACTCCTCGGCAAGTACTTTCTCCATCCGCTCATAGGCCCGCGCGAGCAGCTCGCGGTCCTTGCGTCCGCGCGGAAACTGATAGGTGTCCGGAAAAAACCGGCCCTCGGGGTGCTGCTCGGGATAGCCCAGTTCCGCCATGATCTCCTCCGGCGACAGGCCCTCCAGCGTATGCGCGATGGCGTCATGCTTCTCCAGCGCCGCCAGCACCTCATCGAAGGTCCAGCCCGGGATCACGGCCAATCGATACTGCTTCACGTCTCCCCGTACGAATTTTTCCAGCATCCGGTACGGGGTGGTGCCAGGTTCAAGCACATACTCACCGGCCTGGATCCGCCGGGCATCGCCGGTGAAACGCGCGGTCGCCCGGAAATACAACGGGCGATCGATCACATCACGCGCCGCAAGACGTTCCGCGATCCGCCGGACGGGCGTACCAGGATCAATCATGAACACGAGTTCCGCATCGGGATCGAGATTGACCGGGCTGTGCAGGAACCGGAAAAAGTCGGCCGCCGTTACGCCGCCGCCAACGGAAACCACCAACACGAACAATCCCGCCAGCCAGGTCTTCCTGCGACGTCTAGCCATCAACCGCCTCCAGACAATCCCTCAGATGGCGCACGACCGGTTCGTCCGCACTGTACTGCAGATCATCGATCCGCTCGACTGTCACAATCCCGCGCACCGCGTTGGTGACAAAAACCGCGGTAGACCGCTTCACCTCATCCGGCTCCACCCGTCGCACCTGGATTTCGATCCCTTCGCGCCCGGCCGTCTCCAGGACCTGTCGACGCATGACCCCGCTGACACCACATTCATCAAGGGCCGGCGTAACGAGCGTATGATCTTTTACGAGGAACAGGTTCGACATCACGCACTCCACCACGCGTCCATCCGTGGCCAGCATGATGCCCTCATCGATCGCCGGATCGGTCCACTCGGCCCGTGCGAGCACCTGTTCAAGGCGGTTGAGGTGCTTGAGGCCCGCAAGCGCCGGCTGTAATGCCAGGCGTGTATGGCACCAGCGCAGCGTAAACCGTGGCTTGCGTGCGGCTGCAGTCGCCGCTGGATAGAACCCTACGACGCGTGTCGGGGTCGGTTCAGGCGGCGGCGCATAACCGCGCGGACCGGGTCCGCGGGTAATCGTGATGCGGGCCGTACCCGATGGCGCATCCCCCCTGACGCGTTCCAGTTCATGCGCGAGTCCGTCTATCGATGGAGCCGGAATGGACAGTCGCCGGCATCCATCCAGCAGGCGATCCGCGTGCGCCTGCCAGAACCGCGGCGCCCCATCCCTGACGGCAATGGTTTCGAACAGCCCATCCCCCAGCGCAAAGCCGCGATCGGTCACGTCGACCGATACGCCTTCCCTGCCGTTGACAAGGATCCGGGGGGTGTCTGGAGAGCTCAAGGGCGGTGCGGCACCGCGCGCCGTCAGACCTGACGGAACACCAGCGTGCCGTTGGTCCCGCCGAATCCGAACGAGTTCGAGAGCACGCTGCCGATCTTCATCGATCGCGCCTCATGGGGCACGAAATCGAGATCGCAGCCCTCGTCCGGGTCGTCGAGGTTGATCGTCGGCGGTGCGACCTGATCGCGGATCGCCAGGATTGAGAAGACCGCCTCCAGACCACCGGCGGCACCGAGGAGGTGTCCGGTCATGGACTTGGTGGAACTGACCGCAAGTGCCGCCGCATGATCACCGAATACGCTCTTCAGCGCCTGAACCTCGGCGACATCACCGACCTGGGTCGAGGTCCCGTGCGCGTTCACGTAATCGACCTGATCCGGATTCATGCCGGCGTTGACCAGTGCGTTGCGCATGCAACGATACGCCCCATCACCATTGGCGGCCGGCTGGGTCATGTGATGCGCGTCGGCGCTCATGCCGTAGCCGGAGACCTCCGCGTAAATCCGTGCACCGCGCGCCTTCGCGTGCTCGTACTCCTCAAGCACGAGGACACCCGCGCCGTCGCCCAGCACGAACCCGTCGCGGCCGCGATCCCACGGGCGACTCGCATGCTCCGGGTCATCGTTGCGGGTCGACAGGGCGCGCGCGGCGGCGAAGCCCGCGAGCCCCAGCGGTGAGGTGGCATTTTCCGCACCGCCGGCGATCATGACATCGGCATCACCGTATTCGATGAAACGTGCGGCATCGCCGATATTATGCGTGCCGGTCGTGCACGCCGTCACGATGGAGATGTTCGGCCCCTGGAACCCGTAGCGGATGGACAGATTGCCGGAGATCATGTTGATGATCGTGGCAGGCACGAAGAACGGTGACAGCTTGCGCGGACCGCCCTCCTGCAGGACGTCGACCGAATGTTCGATCTCGGGCAGCCCGCCGATGCCGGAACCGATCGAAACACCGATCCGATCCCGGTTCTCGTCGGTCACCTCGATACCCGCGTCCTGGATCGCCTGAATACCGGCCGCCATCCCGTAGTGGATGAACAGCCCCATCTTCCGCGCGTCCTTCGGGGACAGGTATTCGGAGACGTCGAAGTCCTTCACCGACGCCGAGAACCGGACACTGTAGGACGATACATCGAACGATGATATCGGTGCGGCCCCGGAACGACCCGCCAGGATGGATTCCCACGAAGTCTCGACGGTGTTGCCCACCGGCGACACCGCGCCGAGTCCGGTAACCACTACGCGCCTTTTGCTCAAGGTGCTCATCCCCTGCGTTCCGGCAGAACTCTGACGCCGCCGGCTGCCCTTCAGGCAGAACCCCGAGCCCGGACCGGCGAAACATCCCGTCCGGCCGCCCGGCAGCCCCTTCGTGATCCATGCTGCATCGCGAAGGGATCAGCCGGCCGGCCGTCGTCAGGCCCGTTCAGCCGAGATTGTTGTTGATGTAATCGATCGCCTGCTGGACGGTCGTGATCTTCTCGGCTTCCTCGTCCGGGATTTCGCACTCGAACTCTTCCTCGAGTGCCATGACCAGCTCGACGGTGTCGAGCGAATCCGCGCCCAGATCATCGACGAACGAGGCGGCATTGGTCACTTCTTCTTCTTTGACGCCGAGTTGCTCGACGACGATCTTCTTGACGCGTTCTTCAACACTGCTCATGTCGGGTTGGTCCTCCGAAATCCAGGTGGTGCAGCCCTTGATTGTGCGGCGTATTGTAGGGGAATCACCCCTGCCTATCTACCCGCTTCGATACCGTTCAGTTCATAGTGAATACGCTGAACGGATTTTTATTATCAATAAGTTACAAAACATATCTCGACAGCGTCTCAACGCAACGCTGTCACGACATGTACAGCCCACCGTTCACGTGCAATGTGTGCCCGGTGATGTAGGAGGCCTCCGGCGACGCCAGGAACGCACACGCGTGCGCGACCTCCTGCGGCGTTCCGAAGCGTTCCACCGCGATCTCCTCCAGCAATGATGCGCGCGACGCCTCCGGCAGCGAGCGTGTCATGTCCGTGTCTATGAAGCCAGGGGCGACGCAGTTGACAGTGATACCGCGGCTGCCGATTTCCTGCGCGAGCGACTTGGTGAAGCCCACCATGCCGGCCTTCGCGGCCGCGTAATTCGCCTGTCCGGCATTGCCGGTGGCCGCGACCACCGAGGCCACATTCACGATCCGGCCCCGCCGCGCCTTCATCATGCCGCGGATACAGGACCGCGCAACACGGTAGATCGATCCGAGGTTCGTGTCGATCACTTCTTCCCACTCGGCATCCTTCATGCGCATCAGGAGATTGTCGCGCGTGATCCCGGCGTTGTTCACCAGCACCGTGATCGGCCCGAACTCCGCCGCGATGGACTTCACCAGCGCGTCGACGCCGGCACTGTCGCGCACATCGAGGGCCCGGCCGGCGCCGCGGATGCCCGCGCTCTCCAGGCTCTCGCCGATCGCCGCGGCGCCGGATTCGCTGGTCGCGGTGCCGATCACGGTCGCGCCCTGGCGTCCCAGCTCCTGCGCGATCGCCTGGCCGATCCCGCGGCTCGCGCCGGTGACCAGCGCTACATCGCCATCAAGGCTCATGCTCCGTTCTCCCTGCAGTAATCAAGTGCCTTTTCCAGGCTTGCCGGATCCTCGACCGCAAAAGCCGTCATAGACCGATCGATCCGTCTTGCCAGACCGGTCAGTACCTTGCCGGGCCCGAGTTCGACGAAGACTTCCGCTCCGGCGTCACGCAGGGCCTGCACCGACTCCGTCCAGCGGACGGGATTGTACAGTTGTCGCCGCAGCGCCTCACGGATCCCGTCCACATCCGCGTGCTCCGCGGCGTCGACGTTGTGGACGACCGGCATGCCGGGTGCAGCGAATTCGATATCGGCCATGTACTCGCCGAGGCTCGCCGCGGCGTCCTTCATGAGGCTGCTGTGCGACGGTACCGACACCGGCAGCTCGACCGCACGCTTCGCGCCGGCCTCGCGCGCCGCCTCGATCGCCTGGGCCACCGCGTCGGCATGTCCGGCAATCACGACCTGCCCCGGGGCGTTGAAGTTCACCGGCTCGACAATACGCTCCGTCTGCAGATGCTCGCAGATCTCGGCCACGCGATCGCCGTCAAGCCCGAGCAGCGCGGCCATACCGCCCTCGCCCGCTGGCACGGCATTCTGCATGAGCCGGGCGCGCTCGGCTACCAGCCGAATCGCATCCGCGAAGCCCAGCGCGCCCGCCTGCACGAGCGCGGCGTACTCACCAAGGCTGTGGCCCGCGGCGCGGGCCGGTTCCGGGCCCCCCGCCGCCGACCAGACGCGCGCGACCGCAACGTCGGCCGCGAGCATTGCAGGCTGAGTATATTCGGTCTGATTGAGGCGATCCTCGGGGTTGTCCCGAACAATGGCCTCAAGGTCATAACCGAGCGCCTCGGATGCCTCCTGAAAGGTCTGTCCGACCTCGGGCCACTGCTCGGAGAGCGCGGCCAGCATGCCGACGCTCTGTGAGCCCTGGCCCGGGAAAACGGCTGCAATACGACTCACGCTGGTCCTCCGTATTGAATTCTTGATTTCAGGGGAGCGTTGCGATGGGGCTCAACGGGTCAGGCCGAGCACGTCCTGCATATCGTAAAGGCCCGGACGCTGCGCGGCCATCCAGGCAGCCGCCCGGACCGCGCCCCGTGCAAACAGCATGCGGCTGGATGCCCGGTGCGTGATTTCGATGCGCTCGCCGGGGCCAGCGAACAACACGGTGTGCTCACCCACGATATCGCCGCCGCGGATGGTCGAGAACCCGATCTCGCCGGTCTCCCGCTCGCCCGTGTGGCCCTCACGCGCATAGACCGCCCGATCGGCCAGTTTGTCGCCGCGGCCGGTGGCGATCGCCTCGCCCAGGTAGAGGGCCGTCCCCGACGGGGCATCGACCTTGTGCCGGTGATGGGCCTCGATCACCTCGGCGTCGTATTCCGGTCCCAGCGCCCGGGCCGCCTGTTCCACCAACCCCGAGAGGAGATTGATGCCGACACCGGTATTGGGAGCGATCAGGACGGGAATGTAGTGGCCTGCCGTGGCGACCTCGGCACGCTGCTCCGGGGACAGGCCCGTGGTCCCGATCACGATGGGCACCTGCCGTTCCAGGCAGTGCGTAATCATCGCGAGCGTCCCCTCGGGCCGGGTGAAATCGATCACGACATCGAACCGCGCCGTGGCGACGTCGTCGGTGACGACAACCCCGATCGGGTCGCCCCCCGCCAGTACGCCGGCATCCTGCCCCAGCGCCGCCTGCCCCGAATGCTCGAGCGCCGCGCTGACCTCGAGCTCCGGATGTTCCAGGCAGGCGGCCAGCAGATTCCGGCCCATACGACCGGCTGCACCGTTAATCGCGACTCGGGTCATCGATGCCTCGCGTCCGTGGTGTTCAGGCGATCAGAGCCCGATATCTTCGAAGAATTTCTTCACCCCGTCCAGCCAGCTGTTCTGGCGCGGACTGTGCTTGCGCGTATCATCTTCGAAGCTCGCCTGGAGTTCTTCCAGGATTTCCTTCTGGCGGTTGGTGAGGTTCACCGGCGTTTCGACCCGTGCACGGCAGAGCACATCGCCCTTGGCGCCGCCGCGGACCGGCTTCACGCCCTTCCCGCGCAGCCGGAAGACCCGTTCGGACTGCGTCCCCGCCGGGATCTTGAGCTTCACGCGCCCGTCCAGCGTCGGCACATCCACCTCGCCGCCCAGCGCGGCGGTCGCGATATCGAGCGGTACATCGCAGATCAGATTGGCGCCGTCGCGCTCGAAAATCGGATGCGGCTTGACCCGTACCTCGACGTAGAGATCGCCCGCCGGGGCCCCGCTCTCGCCGGGCTCGCCTTCACCGGACAAACGGATGCGATCGCCGGTGTCGACGCCGGCCGGCACCTTCACCGAGAGGGTCTTCTCCTCTTCCGTGCGCCCGCTGCCGCGGCACTGGCCACAGGGATCGTCGATCTGCTGGCCGCTGCCCTGACAGGTCGGGCAGGTCTGCTGGATCGAGAAAAAGCCCTGCTGCATCCGGACCTGACCGATACCACGACAGGTCCCGCAGGTCTTCGGGGTCGAGCCGGGCTTCGCGCCCGAGCCATTGCAGCTTTCGCATTCCACCAGGGTCGGAATGCGGATTTCCGTTTCCGTGCCCTGGACGGCGTCCTCGAGGCTGATCTCGAGGTTATAGCGAAGGTCCGCGCCACGACCGCGGCGGCGTCCACCGCCGAAGATGTCGCCGAACATATCGCCGAAAATGTCGGAGAAGTCGGCGCCGCCGAAGCCGCCGCCGCCTCCACCGCCGAAGCCGCCGGCACTGCCATCCACGCCGGCATGACCGAACTGATCGTAGGCGGCACGCTTCTGGGAATCGGACAGGACTTCCGCGGCCTCTTTCGCCTCGCGGAACTTCTCCAGCGCTTCCTCGTCGTCGGGATTGCGGTCAGGATGATACTTCTGCGCCAGTTTGCGATACGCCTTCTTGATCTCGGTATCGCTGGCGTTCTTCCCGACCCCGAGTACTTCGTAATAATCCCGCTTGGACATGATCCAGGATCCTCCCCTGTGGTCACCGGCCGTTGCCCGCCGACCGATCGCACAAACGGAAACGTCCGCGACCGGTCACCGACCGGCCGGGACGTCCCGGCGACAACCAACGTAACGGCCCGCCGGAGCGGGCCGCCGAATCAGTTCTTCTTCGATTCGTTGTCGTTCACTTCCTCGAACTCGGCATCGACGACCTCGTCGTCCTTCCCGCTCTGCTGGCCTTCGGCGCTGCCGGACTCGGCCTCGCCACCGGCCTGGCTCTGCGCGGCCTGGGCCAGTTCGCCCGATGCCTCGGAGAGCTCGCGGGTGCGGGTCTCGATGGTCTCCTTGTCGTCGCCCTTCATGGCTTCACGCAGATTCTCGACCGCCTGCTCGACCTTCTGCTTCGCGTCGGCACCGATCTGATCGCCGTATTCGTTGAGCGACTTCTCGGTGGCGTGAATCAGGTTGTCCGCCTGGTTGCGGGTCTCGACCAGTTCACGCTGCTTGCGGTCTTCCTCTTCGTGCGCCTCGGCATCCTTGACCATGGCCTCGATCTCGTCCTCGGACAGACCGCTGGAGGCCTTGATCTCGATCGACTGCTCCTTGCCCGTCTGCTTGTCCTTGGCCGAGACGTTGAGGATGCCGTTCGCGTCGATGTCGAACGTCACCTCGATCTGCGGGACGCCGCGCGGGGCCGGCGGGATGTCGCTCAGGTCGAACCGGCCGAGGGACTTGTTGTCCTTCGCCATCTGGCGCTCGCCCTGCAGGACGTGGACCGTCACGGCCGACTGGTTGTCCTCGGCGGTCGAGAACACCTGCGACGCCTTCGTCGGGATCGTGGTGTTCTTCTCGATGAGCTGCGTCATCACGCCGCCCATGGTCTCGATGCCGAGCGACAGCGGCGTCACATCGAGCAGCAGGACGTCCTTGACGTCGCCGCCGAGCACGCCGGCCTGGATCGCGGCACCCACGGCGACCGCCTCGTCCGGGTTCACGTCCTTGCGCGGCTGCTTGCCGAAGAACTCCTCGACCTTCTTCTGCACCAGCGGCATACGGGTCTGGCCGCCGACCAGGATCACTTCATTGACGCCGCTGGCTTTCAGGCCGGCATCCTTGAGCGCCGTCTTGCAGGGCTCGATGGTCCGGTTGACCAGATCCTCGACCAGCGATTCGAGCTTGGCCCGGGTCATCTTCATGTTGAGATGCTTGGGACCGCTCTGATCGGCCGTGATGTACGGCAGATTGATCTCGGTCTGCTGCGCGGCCGACAGCTCGATCTTGGCCTTCTCCGCGGCCTCCTTGAGGCGCTGCAGGGCGAGCGGATCGTTGTTCAGGTCGATCCCGCTCTCCTTCTTGAAGCTCTCGGCGAGGTAGTTGATCATCGCGAGGTCGAAGTCTTCGCCGCCCAGGAACGTATCGCCGTGGGTGGACAGGACCTCGAACTGATGCTCGCCATCGACTTCCGCGATCTCGATGATCGAGATGTCGAACGTACCGCCGCCCAGGTCGTACACCGCGACCTTCTGGTCACCGCGCTGCTTGTCCAGACCATAGGCCAGCGCGGCCGCGGTCGGCTCGTTGATGATGCGCTTGACGTCCAGACCCGCGATCCGGCCGGCGTCCTTGGTCGCCTGGCGCTGCGAGTCGTTGAAGTACGCCGGCACCGTAATCACGGCCTCGGTCACTTCTTCACCGAGGTACTCCTCGGCCGTCTTCTTCATCTTCTGCAGGATGCGCGCGGACACTTCCGGCGGCGCCATCTGCTTGCCGTTGGCCTCGACCCATGCGTCACCGTTATCGGCCTTCAGGATCTTGTACGGGACGTAACGGATGTCCTTCTGGACCTCGTCCTCGTCGAACGCGCGGCCGATGAGGCGCTTCACGCCGTGAATCGTGTTGTGGGGGTTCGTCACCGCCTGGCGCTTCGCCGGTGCGCCCACGAGGACCTCGCCGTCCTCCGCGAAGGCCACGACCGACGGCGTAGTACGCGCGCCCTCGCTGTTCTCGATCACCCGGGTGGTGTCACCTTCCATTACGGCGACACAGGAGTTGGTCGTCCCGAGGTCGATACCGATCATCTTGCCCATGATGTTGCTTCCTCCAGCTCTGCGAAATTCTGTTTACGGCGCTGCGCCGTCTGTCACCGAACTTGGGGTCGGCTGGCCCCATTTCAAGCGGTCTATTTGGCGACCATCACCAATGCGGGGCGGAGCAGCCGATCTTCGAGGCGATAACCCTTCTGCATCACCTGGTACACGGTGTTGCTCTCGTAGCCTTCGACTTCCTGCATCGACATCGCCTGGTGGTAATCCGGATCGAACTTCTCACCGAGGGGATTGATCTCGACGATGTCGAACTTCTCCATGGCCTGACCGAGCATGCGCAGGGTCAGTTCGGTGCCCTCGCGCACCTTGGCGATATCGGCCTCGTCCTGCTGGGCGGCATCGACCCCGAGTTCGAGGCTGTCACGAACACCCAGCAGTTCGTTGGCCATTTTCTCGACCGCCTGCTTGCGCGCGGTGTCGGCGTCTTTCTGCGCCCGTTTGCGGACATTCTCTTTCTCCGCTTCCGTGCGCAGCACGCGTTGCCAGTTCTCGTCCGCGCGCGCCTCGGCCTGCTCAAGCTCGGCGCGCAGGCGCTCGATTTCGGCTTGCGGGTCATCGCTCGCGGCGGCGGATTCCGTCTCCTGCTCCCCGGTGGTCGTCTCCTCGGGGGCGTCCGGGGCGTCGGTTTCGCCCTCACCCTGCTCCCGGGTCTCTTCGCGGGCGTCCCGCTCCGTCTCCCGCTGTTCCGCGGACTGCTCGTTGGACATGCTGCGCCTCCGTTACTGCTTCCAAACCGATCGGGCGCCGCCGACACAAACCCCGGCCATGCACCGGGACAGGACGCGGCGCACCACGTGACTCAGGCCCATATGGGGCTCACGAACGGGAATTCAAGGCCGCGCCGAGCAGTCGGGAGGTCACGTCGACCACCGAGATGACCCGGTCGTATTCCATGCGGGTGGGACCGATCACGCCGAGCACGCCCACGATGTCGCTGCCCTGGGAGTACGGCGCGGCCACGATGCTGAGGTCGTCGAGCACCTCGTAGCCGGATTCGCGGCCGATGTAGATCTGCAGGCCATCCGCCTGCGAGCAGCGCTCCAGCAGATCGTAGAGATCGCGTTTGCGGTTGAAGGTCTCGAACAGCGACTTGAGCTTGTCGACGTCCGAGAGCTCCTCGAAATTCATGAGATTGGTCTCGCCCGCGAGGACGAAATTCGCTCCATCCCGGTCGCGGGTGTCCGGCGAGAATGCCTTGCCGGCCATGTCCACGACCGCATCCATCATGCGATCCAGCTCGCGGCGCGCGGCCCGCAGTTCGCGCTGCAGCGAGGCACGCACATCGTTCAGGTCGCGGCCGCCGAACTGCCGGTTGAGATAATTGGTGGCCCGCTCGAGCTCCGAGCGGCTGTAATCGCGATCCGTGTGGATCACCCGGTTCTGGACTTCGTGATCATTGACCACGAGGATCACCAGCACCCGCTGCTCACCGAGCGGCAGGAACTCGATATAGCGCAGCTTTGACACCTCGCGTCGGGGCAGGGTCACGACGCCGGCCATGCTGGTGAACCCCGACAGGAACGAGGAAACCGACTCGACCAGATCCTGCGGCGCATCGTCGGCATCCAGCTGGAGCTGCTCGCGCAGCTCGGCCGCGGAGATCTGCCCCGTGGGCTTCATCCCCAGCAGATGATCCACGAACAGCCGGTAGCCGCGTTCCGTCGGTACGCGACCGGCCGACGTATGGGGCGCGCGGATGTAACCCTGCTCCTCGAGGTCGAACATCACGTTGCGGATCGTCGCGGCACTCAGACCGAGTCCGGAGGCGCGGGCCAGGCTGCGCGATCCGATCGGCTCGCCGGCGCGGATGTGCTGCTCGACCAGTACCTGGAGCAGATGACGGCTGCGCTCGTTCAGCGGGCTGGTGTGATCGCTGGATACCATGCCGGCATTCTACCGAACGACCCCGAGCGTTGGCACTCCCGGTGGGCGAGTGCCAATACGCCACTATCCATGATTGCCACGATGGCCTATGTGCGGACACGGCCGGCGCGCTAGAATACGCGCCCCGACGGGCCATGCCCGAACACCGGAGGCGCGATGAGCGACCCCCTCAACCCCATCCGGAGACACCCCACCGTGGGCGTCCCGGTCGGCGACGTCACGGTTGGCGGCGACCACCCGGTCGTCGTGCAGTCGATGACCAATACCGATACGGCCGACATCGAAGCGACCGTCCAACAGGTGCTCGAACTGGCCGAAGCGGGCTCCGAGATCGTGCGGATCACGGTCAACAGTGACCCCGCCGCGGCGGCGGTACCGCATATCCGTGAACGCCTCGACGCGGCCGGATGCCGCACCCCGTTGGTCGGCGATTTCCATTTCAACGGACACAAACTGCTGTCGAACCACCCGGCCTGCGCGGAGGCGCTGTCCAAGTTCCGGATCAATCCGGGCAACGTCGGCAAGGGCAAGCGCCGCGACGAGCAGTTCGCGCAGATGATCGAGTTCGCCTGTCACTACGACAAGCCCGTGCGCATCGGGGTCAACTGGGGCAGTCTCGACCAGGACCTGATGGCGCGCCTGCTCGACGAAAACCAGCGGCGTGACGAACCGCGCGATCTGACGCTGATCAACCGCGAGGCCGTCGTCGAATCCGCCATCGGCAGCGCCCTGCGCGCCGAGGAACTGGGCCTGCCCCGGCACCGGATCGTGCTGTCCTGCAAGATGAGCGGCGTCCAGGACCTGATCGCGGTCTATCGCGATCTCGCCGCGCGCGGTGAATGGGCCCTGCACCTGGGCCTGACCGAGGCCGGCACCGGCAGCAAGGGGATCGTCGCATCGACGGCGGCGCTGTCCGTGCTCCTGCAGGAGGGCATCGGCGACACCATCCGCATCTCCCTCACGCCGGAACCCGGCGGCCCGCGCACCCGCGAGGTCGAGGTGGCCCAGCACATCCTGCAGAGCCTCGGCTTGCGGGCGTTCGTCCCGAGCGTCATCGCCTGCCCCGGCTGCGGGCGCACCACCAGCACCTACTTCCAGCAGCTCGCGGAAGACATCCAGGGCCATCTGCGCCGCAAGATGCCCGAATGGAAGGATGTCTATCCCGGGGTCGAGGAGATGCGTGTCGCTGTCATGGGCTGCGTGGTCAATGGTCCCGGCGAAAGCCGCAACGCCCATATCGGCATCAGCCTCCCCGGCACCGGGGAGCGCCCGGTGGCGCCCGTGTACGTGGACGGCGAAAAGACGGTCACGCTCAAGGGCGACCATATCGCCGAAGAGTTCGAGGCGATTGTCGAGGACTACGTCGAGCGCAATTACGGGCACAGCGACACCCCGGCGTGAGCCGGCGGCCCCGGACCGCCCTGATCATCGGCGGCGGCCTGGCCGGCAGCGCCGCGGCCGCCGTACTCGCCCGGCGCGGCTGGCGCGTCACCCTGATCGCCGACGATGACGCCGACCGCGCCTCGGACATCCCCGCCGCCGTCATGGCGGCCACCATCGGCGGCGCGACCGATCCACTGACCCGCCTGCGCCGCCGCGGCCTGAACGTAACCGAGAGCTGGCTCGCCCACCTCGAGCGGGCCGGATTCGACTGTGGCCGGACCGCGCGCGGCACCCTGCTGCTGCCGGGCAACGAACGCGATCGGGCCAGACACCGGCGCGTCCCACCCGATGACCCGGACGCGCGCCACGTCACACCGGCCGACGCCCGGGCGGCGATCGGTATCGAACCACCCTCCGATGGCGTGCTGCATCGCCGCGGCGCGTGCATCCAGCCCGACCGGCTGGCCAACGCGTTGCGGTCACTGCATGCCGGCTCGATCCATACCCGTGGCGGGCGTGTCGAACGGCTGGTGGCGCACGAGGATGGCTGGACCGCGCAGAGCGCTGCCGGCGAGCCACTTGCCACGGCCACAACCGCGATCATAGCGGCCGGCACCGCCTGCACGCGGCTGTGGCCAGAGAGCCGCCGCTGGCTGCTCCCCGCCCGCGGGCAGGCCACCGCGTTCCGCGCGACCGCCGCGAGCGCCGGCTTGCGGGTACCGATATCGGGTGGCGGTTACATCACGCCCGCAATCGGTGGAACCCATTGGGTCGGCGCCACTCTCCAACGCGGCGACACCGACCCGGCGCCACGCGCCGAAGACGACCAGACCAACCTCGCATTCGCTCAGCGGTGTCTCGGGCTCGCCGAAATCCCCGAAGCGATCGACCGGTTCGTCGGCTTCCGCGCCACCACACCCAACCGGATCCCCCTCGTCGGCCGCCTCGCCGACAATCTCTGGATCACCGCCGGCCACGGCGCCCACGGCCTGCTGACGACACCCCTGGCCGCCCAGCTCCTCGCCAATGCCATCGATGGCCACCGCCATCCGCTCCTGCGTTTTCTCTCCCCGGAAAACCGCCGCGACGGCCATCCCACCGATGCCAATCTGAAATAACCAACCACCTTGACCCAACCGCCCCTCGCCGGGATAATCCCGCTTTCTCGACAGGCGCCCGTAGCTCAGTTGGATAGAGCGCATGGCTACGAACCATGAGGTCGGGGGTTCGAATCCTCCCGGGCGCGCCAAATTCCCTCCCGTTTTCAGTCACTTACGCGCCGCAGATTCAGCACGGATCGTGCTGCTGTCCCACAAATGCCCATCTGTCCCACAGATTACTCATTCAGCGGTCGTTCGATGCGCGCGTGAGGGGTACCGAGGGTGGCATGGCGATGGCGCTGTCACCTATCCTCGCATAAAGCCTTACGGAGAGTGCCGATGCCACGAAAGATCGTCGCCGCCCTGATCGGATTGCTAGCCTGGACGCTGCTGCTGGTCGGCGGGGCCTACGCGTTCGTCGGCGCCTACGCGGCCACGGTTCCCGGCGGCTTCGTGGTCGACGCGGGCAATCCCGGCCCGGGGCTGATGATGGTCGTGTTCGGTGCGGTGACTGCGGGGGTCGGATGGGGGCTGCGCGCGCTCGGCCGGAAGGTCCGCCCGGAATCATCCCGCATGAAGGGGCTGGTGCGTGGTTGAGATCGCGCGAATCTGGCGGTGGGCCAGCACGCACGAGCGGTGCCTGCTGTACGGCCCGCTCGTGATTCTCGCCGCGCTGGCCACGCTCGCCGACCTGTTCATCGTGGCCGACTACCTCTACGACTACGCGCGCGGCCTGCAGGGCATGGGAACCAGTCCCGTTGACGCCCTGATCGGCAGCGAGGCGGCGTCCCGGCTCGCCCCGCTCGTGCTGCTGTTCCTGCTGTCCGGCATCCCCGGCGTGCTCTACACCTTCGTGATGGTCGCCGGCCCGCCCGCCATCTGGATCTGCCGGAAGATCAACCGCTAATACTGCTGCGCCTGCCGGTACGCGCGGCTGAACTCGAGCATGACGTCCTCCTTGCGCTCGCGCAGGTTCTCGATCCGCTTGCTCTTGGCGCGTGAGTCGTATGCCTTCGACTTGCGGATATTCTCGATCCGGTCATTGAGGCTTTTCAGCTTCTTCTCCGCGCTCTTGGCCATCCCGCGGATCTGCAGCTCCGGCCGGTACTCGCGCTCCACTTCCCCGACCGTGCGATCGGTCTTGCGCTTGCGGGCGCCTTCCAGCTCGTCCTCCGCCTCGCCGATCCGCCGCAGCGCGTCATAGTAGCCGTCGCGTGTCGTGCGGAAACCGGACTCGCCGTAGAGCTTGCTCAGGAACGGGATCTCATAGGTCTGAATGTCCTGCCCCTTCGCCAGCTTGGTCGGGATATTCACGAAACTGTCGCTGATGAAGGTGCCGAGGCCGCCGACGCCGAACTCGTAGAAGCGCTCCAGCGATTCGGGGTGAACGTCGAACCAGCCCGGCGTCACGGCCGTTCCGCCCGTGGCATCGTTCATGCCCTGGGCGATCGTCTTGAACAGGTCCGGCGTCGTCGACCACGACTGGTGGCTGTCCGGGTCCGGCGACCGATCGAACGGATTGCCCGTCGGGTAGATCCGCCGGCCGGACCAGTCGCGGTTCTCCCATACCTGCGCGGCCGGATCGAGCACCGTGGGCGTGATGAACTGTGCCGGCGTCGCCTCGGAGCCGAGCGGGTTGAACGACTCGAACGACGTGGCCATGACGCGAAGCGAACTGTCGGATGCGTCGTAGTCGTTCCGCATCCCCAGGGCCTGCTCCGTCGCCGCGGCGAACTCCTGCCCCATCACATGCATGATGTTATAGCCGTAGGGCAGCGGGACGCTGACGTACTGCCCTTCGGTGCCGGGCAGCATGACCACGAAGTAGCGGCTCTTGAGCCAGTCGGGCAGCTTGTCGTAGTACGGGATGCCGTCCTCGTCCTCGCCGCCCCAAATGCGGTTGCCCATCGCCACAGCGGCCGATACGCCGACGATCGAATAGGCGATCTTCCGCACCTTTTTGGAGCCGAGCGCCTGGAGCATCCGCGTCGTTCCCTGCAGGCCGGCGTTGTAGAACAGATAGGCCGCGTTCATCACCGTGCCGTAGTGGCCTTTCCGGTTGAAGTTGACCGTCAGCTCCTTGGCGATCGACGCGGCCTGCTGCTCGCTGACACCACTGCGCCGCGCGTTCTCGAACGCGGACAGGCGGACAGCGTTCTCGACCGAGATATTCACGTTCTCGGTGAAATCGAGCGCGGCCTGCAGCATTTCCCCGGGGTGGGCGCCGCTGCGCCGGGCCCGCTTGATCCGCTTCTCCAGCGCCTTCTTCGCATCATCGGTCGAGGCGTAGGTGTCCACCCAGCCCGTCTTGGCGCCCATGCGCTTGAACTCGCGGTAGCGCTTCGCCCATTCGCTGTTGCCGCCCTTCTGCTCGTCGCGGATGCCCTTGCGGGCCTGGCGGACGTCTTTGAGTATCCGCCACTTCATATCGTCGGCCTTGGTGCCGGCCAGGTTGATGCCGGCCGTCTGCAGGTCGCGCATGAAGTTGGAGATGATGAACTCGGGGTTGGCGCCCGTGCGGGTCCACGACAGCCAGCGGTTGAGCCATGCCCCGGCCCGCACGATCACGTTGATCTGATCCGCGCCGAGGTTCTTCATCGCGGAGGCGATCCGCAGGCCCTGGTCGCCGTGGAGCGTGATCCGGTGATCCTCGCCGGCCACCTTGACCACGAGCTCGTTGTCGTCGTTCGTCCAGGACGGCTTCACACGCGATTCAACGAGGCCCGTCTGCGGGTTGATCCGGCGCTCGATTTCGACCTTGTCGACCTCCCACAGCCGCGGGTTCGGGTTCGCCTGGATCAGCCGCATGAGCGCGCGCCCGACGTGGGCCTTCTCGGCCCGCACGGCCGCCGCTTCGTAGTTGGCGAGGACGTGCGTGAGCGGGCTGTCGGAGCGGGAGCGACGGCCCATCGCGGACTTCTGCCGGCCGCCGGCCAGATTGAAGCCCTTGCCGCGCGCGTCCTGCGACGACGCCATCGCCTGCGCGTCCTCCGATACCTCGGCAAAGCCGCGCAGCGGCACGTAGTGGTCGTACTTGTTCCGCCAGGCCTGCACCGTTTCGGCCCGCTCCAGCCCCTCGAACACAAGGATGCCGCGCTGCATTTCGACGATGGCATCCACCCGCGCGGCGAGCGACTCCATCACTTCCATGCGGCCTTCCTCGCGGATGCGCTCCATGACGGCCGCGGCCTCGGCATCGGTCATGCCGGAGCCCTCGCCCTCCTGCAGCTCGGGGTTGATCTCCGACATGGCGGCATTGCGCTCGGGGGCGTGGCGGGCGTACAGGTACTCGTCCAGCTCGTCCATCGTCACGCCGTTGTCCCGCATGGACTCGACCAGCGGATCGACGTGCTCCTCGCGGAAGCGGTTGACGCGATCATCCGCGCGGCCGTGGTACAGCGACTCCTTCATGTAGGCGTTCAGATCGTCCGGTATCTCCGCGCCCGTGTACTGCTCGATCGCGCCCTGCGCCTTGAGAAGGTCGACGTACTTGTCCTGCAGGTTGTAGCGAATGTAGTCGAAGGTCCCGGCCGCGGGCATATCGAAGCCGTCGGAGAACAACGGTTCGCTTTTCTGACGCTCGACCCTCGGCATGGACACGGTCACTTCCAGACCGGCCCCCGTGAACCGCTTGCGGGCCGCCCCGATCGTTTCCTCGGTGTGGGTGCGCGGCCCGTCGTCGAACAGCCGGCCGCTGGCGTCGCGCTTGAGCCATACATGCCACTTGCCCTGGCTGTACTCGGCCACGCCGGCCAGCGAGCCGTCGGGGGCCCGGGCGTACATGCGCGGTTTTTCGTCGTTGCCCGACCGGGAATGACGCGAGAACATCGACGCGTCGGCGCCGGCCCCGGCCTCGCCGTATTCGCGGCTGTACTTGGCCCGGGCCTCGTCGAGGACGCTGTCCTGACCGCTCACGCGCCGCCCGCGCTGGACGAAGTCACGCGCCCGTGCCACGAGCGCCAACAGCTCGGAATCGGTGAGGCGCAGCGAGAAGCCCATCCGCCGGAGCCAGTCGCGGATCTTCGCGGCGAGGCGCTGCAACAGGTTCGGCTTCGCGCCGGACTCGGCCATTTCGGCGAGCTTTTCCTCGGCCGCGATGAGCTGATGGTCCGGCTTCGACAGGTCGAGTCCCTGCCGCTGGGCAATGTCGGCGAGGCCGGAGCGGCCGTACTGCATCCAGACCTGGCGAAGCAGCGGCTTGATGTCCTTGCCGATCGCGCGGCGCAGGCCGTAGTGGCCGATCACTTCATGGAGGACCGTTTCCTCGAGTGCGCGCTGCGAGGGGATGTTGTCGGCGACGAGGTAGACGCGCCCCTTCCAGAAAACGCCGCGGACCTCGCCCCGGGCGCCGGCACTGTCGATTTCCTGGCGCAGATCGGCCGGCAGCTCGTTCTCGGACTGGCGGACGTAGGTGGCGGGCCGCTCCTTCCAGTCGCGCATGAGGCGCGCGGCGGCGCTGCGGGCCTCGTCCACGTTGATGCCGGCCTCGCTGCCCTGCGGGTTCGCCGGCCGTTCACCGCTGCGGGAGAAGCGCGCCCCGTCCGCCTCGTCGTCGGCCGACTGCTCCTCGACGATTTCCTGCGGCGGCTTCGACTGGAACAGCTCGCCGAGGACCGTTTCGGCCTTCGCCGTGGGGATGAACACCCGCGTCTTGTGGGCGATGATTTCGGTGGTGGCGCCGAGCTGCTTGAGCTGCTGCACTTCGGAGCCCCGCGGGCCCTTCACTTCCATGCGCTGCTCGTTGTCCACCCGGCGGCGTTCGAGCTGCCAGCCGTTGGTGAGCTTCACGGGCGCCCCGCGATCCATGATCGCCTCGCGCACGGCCGCCGGGGAAAGGTCCTGTGCCGGCCGGTCGAAACCGAGCTGCGACAGGGTTTCGCGGACCTGTTTCGCGGGCAGCTCACGGCCGAGGAGGCGCTCGCCGTCGTCCGTCTGGACCCGGAGCACGCGCTGGTTGTCGGTCGGCAGGCGATCCCACACCGGCAACAGGGCGCCGACGATCAGATGCCGGGAACTCTTGACCTGATTCGGGGCCGCGTCGACGCGCTGCTGCCAGGCGGCCCGCAGCTCCGCGTCCGAATCGCTCGCGGTTTCGTATTTCTCGCGGTACTTGGCCTGCGGCAGATAGTCCGCGCCGGTCGGCCCGATCCGCCGGTACTGCTTCACCAGCGCGCCGGTCTTGGGATCGGTCGTGGTCGCGGTCGGCACGAACGCGTACAGGTAGCCGCTGCTCTTGTTGCGGCCGAAGAACAGGCCGTCACGGTCGAACGGCAGATCCTCGTAGTGCGTGAGCTTCGCCTCGCGCCGGGTTTCCAGCTCCACGTAGCGCAGGGCGCCCGGACGGTCGCCGAGCTGCGATTCCTGCTCGTAGACCTTCTGGATCGAATCCGCGCGCAGGGTTTCCATGCCGGTGTCGAGCTGGCCCTGCTGGCGGGCGTATTCGATATTCGCCTTGAACCGGCGGTCGAACTCGTGGAACACCTCGTCCATGCGCTCCGGCTCCAGCGACAGGAGGCGGTTGAGGAACTGCGGCACGCTCGGCAGTTTCGATTCCTGCAGCTTGCCGTCCTCGTCCCACAGGTGGAAGCCCATCTCGTTTTCGAGGACGGGGCGGTTCACGATGCCGGCGTTACCCTGCTGCGCGTCGAAGATCATCGTGAGGACCGCGTTGCTCGCAAAGCGGTTCTCGAGACTGGCCTCGCTGCTCACCACGCCACCGCCGGCCGCGTCGCGCTGGCCCTTGGTCAGCGCGCCGAGCTGATCCAGCCGGCGGGCGATCGACGACAGGAAGCGCTTTTCCGCCTGCAGGTTGGTCGAGGCGAGGACGTAGTGCGGCGCCACGGCCTGATTCGAGCGGTGCGTGCGGCCGAAGCCCTGCACCGCCTTGTCGGCCCGCCACCCCGGCTGGACGAGGTAGTGGTAGCGCTTCTGCCGGTTCTCGATGCGGTTGTCGGCGTGGTAGCTCGCACCGGTACCGCCCGCGTCGGAGAAGATCAGGATGCGGCGCTTGCCCTTGTTGAACTCGTCGATCTCGGCGTTGACGTTCTTCTTGGTCCGCTTCTGGATCTCGCGGCCCTTCTTGCCCCGGACCAGTCGCCGGGAGCGGCCGGTGACTTCCGCGACCGCGTCGGTGCCGAAGTGGTCAATGAGCTGTTCCAGGATGCCTTCCGGCACGTCGAGACTGCCCATTTCCTCCATGAGCGAATCGCGCTCCGCGACCTTGCCGGGGTCCTCGACCGGGTTGCCGTTCGAGTCGGTTACGGGAACGCTTTTCTCGTTGCCGTTTTCGTCGATCGTTTTCTCGTACTTGGTGGTCGGGAAGCTGTTGTAGAGGTACTGCATGAGAATATCGAGCGGCGTCACGTCGACGTCGTCGAGCGACAGCCCCTCCTTCTCGGCCTGCGCCAGCCGGCGCTCCTGCGTCGCCTCGTTCGTGGACACGAGCTGCAGCACGGCGGAGTGGCCGTTTTCGAGCTGCTGCTCCACGTCCGAGATGATCGACGGGCCCTTCATGGCCGTAATGACCTGATTGAAGAACCGCTGGTGCGCGCCCCAAAACGCGGAGCGGGCCCGCGCCTTGGATTGCCCGTCGGCCGCGCCCTCGCCGTTGTTCTCCGTGTCGGCCAGCGCCGCGTCCACGCGCTGCATGACGTTCTGCCACGCGCGCGCCAGCGTCCGGTAGGCGTCGTTCTGCTCCTCGGTCAGCTCGTGGACGAGCCCGCCGTAGCTGACGTCGTCGTAGGACAGCGAGCGCGAGGTATAGAGGCCCAGGGATTTGAGATCCTTGGCAACGATCTCCATTGCCGCCACGCCGCCGTTGTCGATCGACTCGACGAACGTGTTGACGTCGGGGAACGCGGTGTCCTGCCCCCACAGGCCGAGGCGCTTGGCGTAGGCCAGATTGCGGACCTCCGTGGCGCCGGTCGCGGAGACGTACACCACGCGCGCGTCGGGGAGCCGGTCCTGCAGCTCGATCCCGGCGAGTGCGGCCTGCGACGCCTTCTGCACACCGCGCTCGCCTTCCTCGTCGAGGCCGTTGGCCATGTTGTGCGACTCGTCGAAGGCGATCACGCCATCGAAGTCCTCGCCCAGCCATTCAATGAGCTGGTCGATCCGGCGCTCGCCCTTGACGATGTTGCCGTCGGCGTCGCGCGAGTCCTGCCCCTTGGAGCGAAGCAGGTGGTAGGTGGTGAACGCGACGCCCTTGTCGCCCTTGATCGGGCCCTTCACGTCGCCCTGGGAGAAAATCTGATCCTTGCCGAGGCCGGCCCAATCCGCGTCGCGCTGGGCATCCTTGTAGAGCTTCTGATTCTCCGACACCCACACGGCCTTCTGCCGGCCGCGCTTGAAGTTGTCGAGGATGATGCCGGCGATCTCGGCGCCCTTGCCGACGCCGGTACCGTCACCGATATAGAAGCCCCGGCGGGTGCCGTCGGCGAGCTGCTGGTCATGGGACTGGCCGGCCAGCGCGACCGCTTCGAGCTGGATATTCGACAGGCGGCCGGACTCGACGATCTCCGAGGGGATGCGCGGCTGCCGCTCGATCTTCGGCGCCTTGACCGACGCCATCGCCGCGGACTCGGACAGCTTCGCGGGGTGCTCTTTGGCGGAGCTGAACGTCGCCCGGGGGCGGTAGCTCTCGAACGTGTCGTCGGTAAGCTCGGTTTCCTGGTTGGCTTCGGTGCTCGTCGAATCCGCCGACTCGACCGTGACCGCGTCTACATCGGATACGTCCCCGTCGCCATCGCGGCCAGCTTGTGATGCAGTACGTCCACCAGCTCGCGCACCACTCCGATCGGTTCCATCCGGTGCAGGCGAAACGGCTCCGGTATCGTCCGTCCCTTCGGGTCGTCCGGTGCCGCGCTCGTCAGAAACTCGTGCTGTTCCTGCGGCGTCGCGTGCATCATCCGGTCCCTGACCTCGTCCAGAAGAATCTCCGCGTTCGCCTCGCTGAGTCCGTGAACGGCCGGGGGCTGATCCAGTGCCCACTCCGCCAGCGCCAGTCCGGCCAGATCCACCGCCCTGGGCGGCTCCCCGGTCAGCTTGCGGTAGGCGCGCGCCGCCGCTTCGTGCACCGGCTTGCGGTTCAGTGCTTTCAGGCCGGTCATTGCGGACCTCCTCCAGGAGCGCCGGCAGCTCGTCGACGCTCTCGACGTCGCCTGTTACTGGATTCTGGCCGTCCGGCGCGGTGTTGTCCATGACCACGATGCGGTTGTCGAACGTGGTCCCGTATTGCTTGTACGCCTGCCCGCTGATGCCGACATTCGCGCGCACGTTGTACTGCTCGCCGATCCGCTGCCAGAAACGCTGTACCTGCTGCGAGGCGGCATCCGGGCGCATCCCCCGGCCGAGAATCGCCACCAGCCGCCCGCCGGGCTGCAGGCGGCGCATGGCCTCCTCGACGTGGCGGGCGCCAACCTGCAGATCCTTCTTGCCCGGGCGCTTGAGGTTCGACGAAAACGGGGGATTCATGAGCACGACGGACGGCTGAATATCGCGCGGCAGCGTCGCGTTGATGTGCTGCGCGTCCTCGCGGTGGACCGTCGTGTTGAAGCGTTCAAGCAGCTCGGCGCGGCCGGGGTCGTACTCATTGGCGATTACCCGCGCGTCGGCGGCCTGCGCCGGAGCGATCAGACTCCCGGTGCCGGCCGAGGGTTCCAGCACCACGTCCCGCTCGGCGAGATTTGCCACCCATGCGGCCGCGTGCGCGTGCGTCGGCGGGGTCGAGAACTGCTGGAGCTGCGTCTGCCCCTCGCTGCGCCGGGTCTGCGACGGCAGCGCCTGGATGATCGCGTCAATCTGGCGGATATTCTCCGCCGCGGCCTCGGCGTTGCCATCGGGCGCGAGATCATCACGGCCGCGCAGGTACAGGTTCACGCCCGTTTCCAGCGCGTCGTAGGCGTCCCGGCTGGTGTAGGCGCCCTCGGCCCGGGTGCCGCCGTAGGTGCGGTTGGCCATTTCGAACAGCTCGGTCGAGCCGATCGCCTTCATGCCGGTGGCCGCGCGACCAACCCGGTTCGGGAGCATGGCCGCAATGTCCGTGGCGAGCTGCTCGGATCGGGACTGCTGGCTTCCCGGCAGCTCGGCGCTCGCGCGGATCGCCTGCTCGATGCCCCGCAGGTAGTTGGCGAGATCATCGTCCATGCCGCCCCGGTCGAGCCAGTCACGGATCGACGCCGCCGCGTCCTGCTGCAGTTGCGTCAGATCGCGGTCGTTGTCGGTCGCATTGGTGATGCGCTCGGCCAGATCGTCCGCCTCGCGGGCGAACTCGCCGGGCATCCCGCCCTCGTTCATGGTGTCGGTCGCGGCTTCCAGCGCATCGCGCAGCGCAATGAGCGTGGCGCGTTCCGGCGACTCGCCGGCCATGTTGGCGCGGGTGCGGTCCTGCAGCTCGGATTCGTCGTCGACCAGCTCGGACTGCGACTGCTGCTGACTCCCCTGCAGATTGGCGGGGGTGCGGTCCTGTTCCTCGATCACGGACTGGTCGAGTACGGCGACCTCGGTACCTTCCGGCGTTATGACCGCGTCGTAACCGGCCTCCCGAACGGGCTGCAGGAAACGGTCGCTGTCGAACAGCGCGTCGTCGGATTCCAGTAGCAGCGGATTGCGGAAGTTGAGCCGATAGCGGCCGACGCTGTCGCCATACGTCGCCGCATAGTCACGCGACGTCGAGAAGTAGGCGCCGCCGCCTTCGGGCACACGCGGGGTTTCTTCGGCGCGCGGTGCGCCGCCCCCGTGGTAGTAATCCTGCGAGCGCAGATGGTCGATAAGCGCCTGCCGATCCGCCTCGGGAACATGAAGCGCATTGTTGAAGATCGCCGGGGTGGAGTTGTCCCACTCCGTCAGCGCCTTGAGCTGCTCGTCGGTGGCGACCTCGTCCTGCCACCGATCCTGCTTGCGGCGGTATTCGTCGAAGTCGAAAGTCACCCCGCCGTCACTGTCGCGCTTGACCACGCCCTCGACCGGCGGATCGGGGCGGCGCTCCATGTAGGAACCCGGCTCCTCCGGTTCTTGCTCGACCTTGCGGAACTTGTCCGCGCTGAACGTCTGCCGGCCGCGTCCCTTGAGGCGGATCTTGCTGCCGTCCGACCACTGGACCTCGATCGGATCGGTGCCGAAGGCTTCGGTGTCCCGAACGGCGATCACGCGGTCGCCCGCCTCGATCTTCGATTCGTCGCGCAGCTTCGGCGAGTACGGCTGCTTCGTGTCGCCGCTGTCCAGCCAGTCACGCAGCTCGGTCACATCGACCGGCGTGATGGCGCCGAGAACGCGCTTGCCAAACTCGCCCTCGAATCCGTCCAGATAGCCCTTGCGCGCGGCCTCCTCGGAGTCGAAGCCGAGCATTACCTTGTGCTCGTCGAACACATTACGCCCGGGGGTGCTTTCCGGCTCGACACCGGAAAGCGGGCGCATCTGATCGACGATGTAGGCCGTCTCGCTGTCCGGGTTCGGGCCAACGAACACGTCGACCGCATCGCCGTCGTTGCCTTCGGTGCGCCGGAAGTAGCCGTAGCTGTGCTTGAGGCGGACCATCCAGGCGTCGCGAGCCATCTCGCGCAGAATCGGATGGTTCGACGCGCGCAGCATCTTGAATGCCGACGGCACGTTCTTGTTCCGCAAGGCCCTGATAATGGTATCGGCAGCATCGGGCGCGTTGAAATTGAGGTCGCGCTCGCTGAGGTTGTGCCGGTAGGAGCCCTTCGGGGTTTCGACCGCAATATCGAAGCCCTGCACCCGAAGATCGCCCTTGCGGTAGTTGCCGGCCTCCTTCTGCGCGGCCGTGGGCTCGGGGTCGGGGCTCTGCTGGCTGGTAGCTGCCTGCTGGGCCTGTGCGTCGATGTCGGTTTCCTGCGGCAACAGGTCCGACAGGGCGCGGCGCAGATCATCGGCCCGGGCGCGCGGGAAGATCCAGCCGCCGGCCCGGTTGTTGAACAGGCCGCGCGGCTTGCCGCCCAGCGCGTTCTTGATCCGGTCCTTGTGGGGCTTGGTGTCGCCGCGCACCACGACGGATTTCTCGGTGTACGGTTCCACGCGCAGGGGCGGCTGTGCGGCGCTGTCAGCGGCGCCAGTCTCGCCCTCGGCATTGCCCTGTGTTTCGCCCGACTCGCCCTGCGTGCGCGCACGTTCGCCGCTGTCACCGGACTCCGGGGCATCCAGAAGGAAATCGGTGTCACCCTTGCCGGATTCCTGGCCGCTCTTGCTCTTGGTGCGACCGGCGAGGGCGCGACGGCCGTTTTCGATGGCCGCGTCCGCGCGCTGGGCGAGGTCCTGGTCGACGTCCGCGCCCGCCTGATCCAGCTCCTGTGTGACGCGGTCGCGCAGCTCGCCGACCTTGTCGATCAGGTCGTCGCGCACGCTGACCGGCTTGCCGGTCAGATCCTGACCGTCGCTCGGGTCCTCGCCGCGGCGCAGGGCCGTGGCCGCCTTCTCCAGCTTCGGCACGTCACGCTCGAGTGCGCTGGCGTTGTCCGCGCTGGACGCCTCGGCCGGCGTATCGCCCTGCTCCGACAGGCGGGTCGAAAGCTCGTCCAGAAAATCCTTGACCGCGCTGGCGCCCTCGATCGCTCCGGCCAGGTCATACTTCTGGCCTTCGTTCAGCTCCAGCACGCCGTACTTGTCCAGCGAGAACTCGGCGGTGCCAATGTCCGCGTCGCGGATGGTGAGCGTATCCTCGCCCCGGAACACGCGGGCCTTGCCGCCGCGCAGGGTCGTACTGAACGAGGGATCGGTCGCCGCCGGCTCCGACAGGCCGCGATCGCGCAGGAACTTCGACGCGCGCTTGGCCGCCATGCCCTTGTGCTTGCGGTACGCCGCCAGATCCTCGATCTGCGGGTCGACCTCGTCCATGCCGAGCGCGCGGCGCAGCCGATTCATGTTCCGCATGGCGCCGGTATCGTCGCCGCTCTCGCGCGCCTGATGGTACTTGACCACGGCGAACTCGATTTCATTGGTCGTTTCGTTGTCACCGCGGGCCTCGGCATCGCGCTTCGCCGTGGCCGCGCGCCGCGCCATGTCGTCGGGGAAGTGCGTGTCCGGCACACGGAACTGATCGGACCAGCTCGCGGACTCGGACAACGCCTGCGTCGCCTCGTCCGTGCCGGCCTGCTCGCGCTCGCGCTGGACGGCCTGCTCGACGCGGTCCTCGGTGTTCTTCTCCCACGAATTGAGGCTGGCCGTGGGGAACGGCCGGCCCTCGGACCGGCGGGCTTCCAGAAGCTCCCGCAGGGTCGATGCGGTGCGGGTCGCCCCGGCCTCCTCCAGGCGGTCTATGATCGCCTGCGCGCGCTCATAGCTGTCCTCGGGGTCCAACGAAGAAGCCCCCGACTCGGCGGGGGCTTTTTCGGAGGGCTGATCCAGTAGATCAGGCTGTTTGTCGGCGCCGGAGAACAGATCCCCGTCGCCGGACTCAACGGGTGGCGAATCGGCCGCCTTGCGCTCGCGCTCGACGTCCGCGTCCTTCGCGGCCTGCTCGGTTTCGGAGCGGCCCCCGGCGAGGTCTAGCTGTCCTTCGCTGTCCTCGGCCACTTGAGGCTGATCTGCGTCCCCTCGGGCGCCGCCTTCGCGATCCGGGCCGGACTGATCGGCCCCGGGCTGTTCAGCCGCTCCACTGTCCGACGCGCCTGCGGGCTGTCCTTCACCACTCTCGCGGTCGGAGCGGAATCCTTCTTCCTTCCGCCGCTGCTTCTGCTTGTCCTGCTCTGTTTCGGCGCTTTCGACATTCTCTGCGATCCCGTAGGAGAAACGGACCTGGTTGCGCTCTATCCTACCACCGTCCGGCATATCGAGGACAAAGCGGGCATCGTCCTCGAAATCCTGCTGGGCCTGCCGGAGCGCGGACTCGAGCTGCGCCTTGTCGTCGCCCTGGACGATGAACTCGTCGCCGGAGCGGTGGAAGATATTGCCGTCGCCGACGTAATCCTTGAGCCGCTGGGCGAACTGGCGGATCAGCTCATCGGCCGTGCCGTGGCCGAGCGTGTCGTTGATGGACTTGAAGTTGTCCAGATCAAGGAAGCCCTGATACTGCTTCAGCTCGCCGTTGGCCTCGCGCTCGGCGTGCTCGACGATGTTGGCGACGCCTTCGATGTCGGTACCGCCCACCTTCGCCGTGCGCCGATCCTCGCGCAGCGCCTGGATCATCCCACGGGCCTCGTCGAGATCACCGACCTCGTCGAGGTGGCGGTCGATCGCCTCGCGCTTGCTGGGCTGCTGGCGGCGCTCGCTGCTGGCGGCCGACTCCGCGGCCGTTTCGGGCTGTTCCCCGCCGCGCTGTTCCATGTCCGACTGCGCGTTTTCGACCACGTCGAGCAACCGGCCGGCGAGCTGCTGGTCCGACTCCTCGTTGCGGGCGGCCTCCTCGATGGCCCGCTCGGTCGCGTCCGGGTCCATGCGCTCGGCGCGACGCTGGATCTCGTTGATGGCCGCGTTGACACCGGCCACCTGTTCCGCCTCGCTCGGCGGCATATCCGCGTATTCGCGCAGAGCCTGCTCCAGCTCGTCGCGCTCGAAGTCCGCGTCCGGCACTTCGTCGTCGCCGACGGGGCGGGCTTCGGACTCCTCCATCGCGTCGATCATGGCCGCTTCGTCGGCCTGATTCGAATATACGGGGTTGCCCTTCTCGGCCTGCAGGAGCTTCTCCTCAAGCTCGTGCTGGTCGCGCGTGTTCAGATAGCCGCGCTCGTGCAGGACCTCGGCCAGCCCGTCCAGCGTTTCGCCCTGCCCCGGCTCGGATCGTTCGAGCTTCGGGAAGCCGACCTTCTTGATGGGCTCCTGCCCCTTGAGCCGGCCCTTCCAGTCGGTTTCGATCGTGGTGTTGATGCCGCCGAGCTTCTGGATCGCGGTCAGTAGATCATCCTTCTCCTCGTCGATCCGCCGCTCACGCCGGAACCGCTCGGCGCGGCTTTCCTTCGGCTTGTTCTGATCCAGCTCGCGGCGGATGCCCGCGGCCTGATTCCGCAGATCGCGGGCGATTTCGGGATCTTCTTCGCTGGCGGCCAGCTCCTCGTAGCGTTTGGCGCGCTTGAGCTGCTTCTGGCGGGAGCGCTGCTCGCTGGCGGATTCGGCCGGCGCCTGCTTCGCCTGGGCGCCCCGCCCCTGCACGGATTCACCGGGCTGCGACCGTTCGGCACGGCGGCGCTGCGCGCGCTCCACGTCCGGGGTGAGCCCCAGGTCCTCGCGGCTGGACGCCTCCTGCGCTCGCTTCTGATCGCCCTGCGCCTGCGTGCGCGCCTCGCCGCGCGTGTCCACTTCGACCACCGGGCGCGGCAGCTCGGCCGGATCGCCCTGCGATTCGCCGCGGCGCTCGGCCATGAAGTTTTCGAACTCGGCGAGATCGGATTCTTCCTGCTCGCTCCGCCCGGGCTGCTCGGCGTCCGTGTCGCCCTTGCGCCGGCCACGGCCACGCGCACCGGTTACGGCGGCGCCGGCCACATCGACCGGCGCCGTGACGCCCTCGGCGAAACCTTCGACGGCGATTTCGCCTGCCCGCAGCTCCTCGCCGGTCGCGGCCTGGGCTGTCGCCTCGCCAGCGGCGCCGGCCGCGCCCTGGGCGCCGGTCTGCGCCACCTGCTCGCCCGTCTCACGCGCCACCTGTGCGGTACGGCCGGCATTCGCTGCAGCGCGCGGGGTCAGCGCGGTGCTCGCGAGCTTGCCGCTCGCCGCGTCGAACAGCCCAATCGCCACGCCTCGCGTCGCCGCCTTGCGCCGGATATCCTCGCCGTGCTGCGCGAGCGTTTCCTTCACGCTCTGCGGATCGTTCATGTCCGCGCCGTGTTCGCGCAGGCCGTCGGCCAGCGACAGGGCGAACTCGATCCCGCCGGACCCCACACCCATGCCGGCCGCGAAGCCGGCGGGGCCACCCACCGCACCGCCGGCCATGCCGCCGGCCAGCGACGAGGCCATGAGCGGGGCGCTCTCGGTACCGAACTGCCCGATCACGCCGATCGGGTCCTCCTGGAAATAGGTCCAGAACTCCTCGAAGCTCTCGGACTGGACGGCCTTCTCGGCAATGGGGTTGCGGGCCGTTTCCGCGTTCTTCTTCTGATTCTCGGCGATACTCTGCAGGCGGGAACGGAAATCCTTGCGGGACGCGTCGAGCTGCTTCTGATAACCGGCGAGCTGGTTGTCGATGCGCCCGAGCATGGCCTCCTTCTGCTGCTGCGGCACGTCCTCGCGCTTCTGCAGCGCGGCCTTGGCCTTCTCGGCCTGATCCTGGAGGCTTTCCAGCTTGGACTTCGTTTCCGTGGCCTGGCGGTAATTCTCCATGAGGGAGACCGCATCCACGGCGGTTTCCAGATTCCGGGCGCCGACTTCCAGGCGTTCGCCCGCGCGCTCGCTGAACGTCGTG
The DNA here is from genome assembly GCF_001614315.2 of Halofilum ochraceum. Lineage (NCBI taxonomy): Bacteria > Pseudomonadati > Pseudomonadota > Gammaproteobacteria > Chromatiales > Ectothiorhodospiraceae > Halofilum > Halofilum ochraceum. The sequence continues at coordinate 56,226 of NZ_LVEG02000005.1, read as the reverse complement.
CCGGCGTAATACTCGCTCGCGTCCTGCTTGACCGCTTCAACCTGCTCCTGCGACGGGGCGCTGCTCTCGTCCCATCCGCCGCGCGCCCGTGGGTGCGCGCCGCCCGGGGAGGCATCGGTCATGCCGAGGGAGCCGGAGCGGGACGAGCCGCCGCTCGTCTGGCTGCCGACGTCGCCGAGGCCGCCCGACGGCTTGGCATCCTCGTCCGTGTCCACGGATTCGACGGGCGCCTCGTCCCGGGTGTCGGCGCTGTCGGCACCGCTCGACCAGGATTTGTCCCAGGGCTTGTCGCCATCGCCGGAACCGGATGCCTGCCAGTCGTTTTCCCACGGCTTCGCCATTACTCGACCTTCTCCCAGTTTTCGGCCTTGTTCGGATTGCCGCCGGTATAGCGGTACTTGTTGCCCTCGCTGTCGGTCTGGACGTCACCCTTGGCCAGGCCGCCGCCGCTGGACTGCGAGCTGCTGCTGCCACTGTCGGCGCTCTCGAGTCCGCCGCTCCGCCCGGACTGACCGCCACCACCGGAGCCGGCATCGGCCAGGCTGGCACCGGAGCCCCCGGAACGGCCGCCACCGGAGCCACCCCCTTGCGCGGCCGGCGCGGACTGCTTGCGGATGCGGGCCGCTTCCTTTTCGATCCACTCCTCCTTGGTGAGCCCGTCCGGCGTCTTGCCGTCCTGAAGCGCCGTGTCGCCGGTCCCGTCCCACAGGCCGGTGTCATACTGCTCGTTGAACCGCTCGGACGCTTCCTGCCGCGCCTCGTGCTTCGGCACCGTGGGCGCCGTCTGCATCACGCGGTTCACGGCCATGTTCGCGGCTTCGCCAGGGCTGACCCGGCCACCGCTGCGGCGAAGGAGCCGGTGCGCCAGCGACGTTGCTTCCCGCTGCAGCTCGCGCCGTTCCTCCGGCACGATGGGGCTGCCCCACTGGTCCTGATCGGTCGCCAGCGCGTCCTCCACCGAGCGTGAAGCGGAGTTGTAAAACGAGGCCGACAGCGAATCCTCCGACGTGCCATCGTCGACGTCGCCGCCGACCTTGGCGATCGCGCGTTCAAGGCCCTGCTGCAGCCCCTTGTCGCTCTGGATCATCCGGCGGATGAGCTGCTGGCCCTTGATGTTCTTGGCGAAGTTGTCGACCGGAACGTCGAGCACGTACTCGTCCTCGGCGCTGCGGTTTTCGGTCACGGGGGCGCTGTAGGTGTGGACATTGCCGTCCTTGTCCTTGGCCTTGACGTTGAGGCGAAGGCGGATGCCCCGCCCGTCCTCGGTGGGGGCGAAGTCGCGGATGGACTTGTCCACGACGGTCATTTCCTTGCCGTCGCGCTTGATCTTCTCGCCGACGCCTTTCTGCAGGCGCTTCCTGTAGACGGTGTTACCGGCCTCGATCACGTCCTTCTGATCGACGCCCTCGCCCTTCATGGCCCGTTCGAGCGTATCGAGCGCCTGCCCCTGCTCCGCGGACAGAAGATCGCGCGGGGACATTTCCGCGCTTTCGGTGAGGCCGATCACGTCGTCGGGATCAATCGCACGGCCGTTCCTGTGCGCGACCATGAGCGAATTGAGGCTGCGCTGCAGCTCCGCGCGGCGCGCCTGCTCGCGCTTCTCGCCCATCGTGAACTCGTGCTTTTCCTGCGCGCGTTCCTCCTGGGCGTTCTGGCGCTCGGCCTGCGACTCCCAGCGGTCCTCCTGCGCGTCCCAGCGATCCATCTGCGCGCTGTGCTGTTCCTTTTCCATCTGGAACTGCTGGTCGCGGCGCTCGGCCTCCTTTTCGTTGCGGTCGATCTGCTTACCCATCTGGTAGCCTTCGACCGCGCTTTTGATGAAGTTGCCGGGTTGCAAACGAGCCATGCCCTATACCCCTTAAAACAGCTCTGCGCCGAGAAATCCGATCGCGGCGCCGATCGCCGCGCCCCACGGGCCGCCGACCGTGGCGCCGATCCCCGCGCCGGTCCCGACCATGCTGGTCTGCTGCGAGCTCTCGGCCTGCTCCTCCTGTTCCTCCGCCCGCTCGTTCCGGCGCTCCATGCGCGAAACGCGCGAAAACGCACTGTCGGCGCTGTTGCGGTGCGACTGCCCTACACTGACGAGTCCCGCCATGACTACTCCTCCCCGGCGTCGCCCGTGCGGTCGCCGGCACCGGACAGCCCGCCGCCGGACATGAGCTTGAGGCGCCGGTCGCGCTCCGCGCGGCGGACGCGGTTGCGCGCGTTGACGTTGGTGGTGACTTCGGCGAGGCCGGATGCGCGTTCGTTCTGCGCCCGTTGCTCGCTGGTCTGCGACACGCCGTAGCGTCCGAGCCGGCGCTCGGTCTGCCCCGCCGCGCTGTCGAATCGGCTCGCCACGGACTCGTCGGCCTGCGCGAGCCCCTGCTGCAGGTACTCGCCGTTGGTCGCACGGTCGGCGAGCTGGCGCTCATAAGGGGCAAAACGGTCCATCCAGTCGTTGAAGCGCTTGCGCGACAGCCGCCCCTGGACCGTAGACGCGAACTTACTGGTGCCGACGCCTACGCCGAGGTACTGGCCGTTGCCGGGGTCAATCTCACCGTCCCACGGCCGCACCTGATCCTCGGGCCCCTGCTCGACCATCCCCGGGTTGTTGTTTGGGTTGTTCGGCCCCGTGGGGCTGCGCCCCCCCGGGCCGCCCGGGCCACCGGCTCCGCCTCCTGGTCCTGGCATGACCTATACCCCCCGGTATCCGTCGTCGGGCGCCTTGTACCCGGTCGTGCGGGTTTTCGAGGGCGTGCCGCCCCCGAAATCCATCTGGCTGTATGCCAGCCCGCCCGCGGATGCGAGCGCGTTGCCCATGTTGGCGCTCTCCTGATACTCGGCCCGCGTGTCGGCGATGTTCTCGGCCGCCGCACGGCCGGCCACCTGCGAAAGCCCCTGCTGACCCTCGCCGGCCTTGCCGAGGCCGATGTTCACGACGTCGTTCATGGCCGACAGGCTGCGGTCCTCGCTGCCTTCGCGTGCCGAGACTTCGGACAGGGCGCCCGCCCGGGCGCCCGCGTCCTGCGCGCCGGAAACGCCTGCCGCAAACCGCCCGCTCCCCGGCTTCGCGCCGGACTGCGCCTGCGCGGCCTCGACCTGGTCGGCCTGTCCTTGCATCTGTGCGGCGGTATCGGCCGTCGCCATTCCGGCCGCCATTTCCGCTTCGCCCTCGCCCATGCTGTCGGCGAGATTGATGAACTCGTTTTCGACCGGCTTGATGACGTCCTCGTAGTGACGCATACGCTCGACACCGATCTTTGCCAGCTCCCTTTGCTCCGGGGTTTCCTCGTAGCTGGAGCCACCGCCACCGCCCATGTCATACCTCCAGGTGGGCGTGACTGCCCGACCGTTTGAACCCAAGACGCCCGGCGAACTTCATAAAGTCCTCGTCGTCCATGCTCGCGCTGTTGTTCGCCTCAACGAGATTCGCCCCACGGGACTGCGCCCACTCGACGTAGCGGCGCATGAGGGGAAACGCGGCCAGGCCGCCACGCCCCTTTTCGGCATACAGCGACCACAGGAGCGCGACCCGGCCTTCCATGAAGCGGCTGTCCATGACCTGTGCGGCGAGTCCGCCAATGCGCTCGCCCGCGTGCTCGCATACGATCAGGAGCCCGTCCTCGTCGACCATGAACCACGCCAGCAGGCGCGATGCGCGATCCTCGGAAAACGGGACGTGGTGGTAGATGGACCCCGCGTGGCGCAGCGCGGTCCAGTGGAGCATGAGCCCGAGATCATCCGCGTCCGCTTCACGAATATTCACGGTGCCCCCAAACGAAAAAAGCCCGCACGATGGCGGGCCCGGAACGAGAAACGGCCACCGCTGGGGGTGGCCGTTCGCACTTCACCTACTTTGAACGCATGGTGCCATAAGGCTAATCAGCGGGGAACCCCGGCGGGCGGATCAGGGGGCGTCGTCCACAATGATCGTCTTGCCGTCGCCCGTCTGCTCATTCCGCCAATCCGAGGCGTAAGTTACGGATACGGCGCCTTCCGCTCGATAGCACTCCAGCGCCCCACTCCCGCTTTGGCGATACAGGTTGAATGCCGCCATCTGTTGGAACCCGCCGGTAGGGCTTGGCTGGGCGTATGCCTCGTAGTAGTAATCCAACCCGGGAAGATCGTAGAAAGCCCCGGGCCGATCGACGTGTGAGGCGCTGTCTCCATCCGCCCAGCTTATCGACAAGATATCAATCGTGTGGGCCTCTACCACCCGCGAGTCGTAGACCAGCTTGCCGTTCTCGTCCCAAAGCAGCATCCCGTAATCCTCGTCGGGACTCGGCGTATTCCATCCGTACCGGGCAAACAGCTTATAAGGGATATTGGCGCCCTCGGGGCCGCCGCAGACAGCATGGTATCCCCTGATTTCGCCGTTCGAGTCGGTCAGATACCACCCCATCCCCATATCGACCGAATCGCACCGAATCGCGAGGATCAACGGCTCCGACTTCGGGACGCGGGAGTTGAAGTAGAAATCCACTTCATAGTGCGGGAGCGGGGATTCGTAATAGACGCTGTCCGAGGTCCCTCCCTCAAGGAAGCGGAAGAAGTCGCCCGCGTCCTCGAGCTGGAGCTCGCCCGAATCACTGACCGCCTTGAAGCCGAAGCTAGCCATACATCAACATGCTCACGGTTACGTCCGTATTGGTGTTGCTGAGATCCCAGGTCAGCTCGCCGCTCCCCGCATCCCAGGAAACATACGCCCCATCGTCGCTGGTGTTCAGCGAGCCCTCGACGGGGGCAAAGGTCAACAGCCCCTGTGATTCCGAGAACCCCGGCACAGACCGACGGCCCGAACTGCCGGCCGACAGGATCTCCCAATGGACCGTTCGCAGGGTCAGCGTATCCCCGGTGAGCCGCGACTGCCCCGACGGGTTGTTGACCTTGAACCCCCAGGCCATCAGTCAGCGATAACCGCACCGACGCGCGCCAGCTCGGCATCATCGAGGCGCACGAACGACGCCGATACCATCGACCCCATCTGGCTTTCATGGCCATCCGCGGCGGTATAGCTCCTCTGCCGCCAGCGTGGCTGATGTTCGCGCGTCAAGGCACTGTTGCAGGGGGTGTAGTACCGGTCATCCGCCGCCTCGGCCTCCGCGTCACACACGAACACGGTGGCAATGTCGAGCGGGCGGTGCGGCTCGGCCAGCGGCTTGATCCATTCAAAGTACGGTTGGATGCCCGCTTCGGAGACGTACACCAGCTCCGTGTCCGCGTGGTCCTTGCGCGCGCTTTCGTACTCGCCGACTATCGACCACTCGCCGTCCGATTGCCGCATTTCGTAGAAACGCCCACCCGGCGGCACTTCATCCGGCATGTAGTACGGATTCTCATAGACGTACCCATCGCGCACGATCGCGCCGTCCCGGTGCTCCGGTCCGGTCGCGCACCCTGCCGCGAGAACGGCCAGCACTGCCACGATCATCGTTCGCATCGCTTCCTCCAGTCGCGGATTCGTCAGGATTGCATCGCTCCGCTCGCCCCCTCGCCTACCCTCACGCATTGAGATTGCCGAGCTGGACGCGCAGCGTTCCGTTGCCGTCGAAAACCTTGACAACGTCGTTCTTGATTTCCATCCGGGCGCCGCTGGTCCCGCTACGGATATCGGCGTTGCCGCTGCTGTCGACGGTGAACTTGTTGTTGATATCCAGACTGCCACCCGTGATCTCCGCGGCCGTGAGATTCACGGCGACGTCGATGGTACCCGCGTTGATCTTTTCCGCGGCCAGCTCCGCGATCTGCGCCGAGCCGATCGACGCCTCGCGGATCATGGCCTCGTCGATGTAGGTCACGCCGCCATCGACCAAAAAAGGGAAGCGCTTGCTTTCCTGCGAGTAGTCGACACCGGGCTGGCCGATCCAGAAGCGGTCGACGTTGAATCCGGCCTCGACACTCGAGCCGTCGGAGGCGAGGCCGAAGCCGCCCATGACGAGCTGCCCGTCCACGGTCGTCTGCAGGCGAAGGTCGTACTGCGCGGAGACTTCGCCGCCGTCTACCTTGACCTCGGAGCGCTGCTGGATCGCGGCGGTGTTGTCGTCGACGTTCGCCTGTACGGTGCTGACGTCCGAAGCGAGCGCATCGTCGGCGTTCTGCCGCTCGGTTTTCTCGGTCGCCACGCGGGCATTGACCGACCCCGTCAGGCTCTCCGGGCCGTCGACCAGGTCGATGCGATCGTTGAGATCCTGATACAGCTCGGACTCGGTGATCTGCCCGGACAGCTCGTCCAGAAGAAACTGCGAGCGCTGCTTGGTGGTTGCCTTGGTGCCGGCCGTGGCGTTGAACGATCCGGGCTGTCCGCTGTCGGAAACCGCCCGAATCCAGTAGTAGTACGTCTCCCCCGGCGTCGCATTGTCGGCGAACACGGCCGCGATCGCGGTGCCGCGAAAAACCGCCGTGCCGAGATTGTCCTCGGTGCTGCGCCAGATTTCGGTGAGCGCGTAGTTCTCCTGGTTCGTCCCGTCCCACGTCAGAATGACTTCCTCGAAAACGGGCGACGTCTGCAGGCTGTCCAGCGCACCGACCGAGGTTTCGCCGCCTTCATCGGCCGTCGGCTCGATCGCCGACTCCGTCGGGCTGCGGTCACTCCACCCATCGCGCAGCTTCACAACCTCGCTGTCGACAAGATCGCCCACCGTGACGACGCGATCCCGCAGCGAGCCGGTATCGCCACGCCAGCGCATGAGCTGTTCACGGGCGCCGTCCAGAAGATGCTTGAGGCCCTGATCGGCCGTGCGGGCGGCCGGCAGCGGCGGCTTGCGGGTCTTGGTCTTGCTCATCGTGCCCGGATCTCCTCCATCGTCTCGGCGACCTCGAAGCGATGGACGCGGGTGTCGGTTTCAATCTCGAACGACCAGTGGTCTGCCCGGTACCCACCGGGCAGACGGAACGGCCGGTTGTCGCTGACGCTTATGTCGCCCTTGAGCTGGCCGTCGCCGTAGACGCGGAACGTGACCGGGTAGGCCTCCGCATCGACGTGGGCCGCGGCGAAGTTGACCGGCTTCGGCGTGATGAAGGTCTTGGATCGCCATTCGGCGGTGAGGCGCGCGACGCCGTCGGCATCGAAGTCGTGGACCTCGTTGTCGTTGAGCACGAGCTTGAGGATGCCGGTTTTCGGATCGAGCCACGCGGCCGAGGCGTACAGGTCCAGGAACATGACCCAGCGGCCGTTGGGGTGGACGATCATGCCGCCCTGTTCGCTGCCCGTGTCGTAGAACACGAGGTAGTAGTCGTCGAAGCGGTACGCGTGCATCGACTCCGGTGCGTAGCCACGCCACTGTTCCGGCGTGAACAGGGCCTGCGTGAGCAGCTCCGGGCCCTGCTGGCTGAACTTCACCAGCCCGTCGGTCGACGCATAGACGGCCGCGAAGCCGAGATCCGCCATGCTGCGCTTCGACAGGCACGGATACGCCGTGTCGGCCTTCTCGAGCGCGAGCGCCGACGGGTCCGTGCCCGTCAGCATTTCGGGGAAATCCTCTGTCGCCACGATCAGCGTATTGCCGATCGCGGCCTTGGCAACGATGGGCGACGCGGTCTGCAGGCGATAGTCCACCGGCCACGCGTGCGGCAGGTACGACTCCGAAGGCACGAGCTGGTTGCCGGTGTGGCCGATCAGGATGCCGTTCGGCATGGCGACGAGATCGACCATGTCCTCGGGCGGCACGTTCCAGTCGGCCGACGGCAGCAGCTCGCCAAGATCATCGGTCGGGACCGTGTCCGTGTAGGACGTTGCGGCCACGTCGATATCATCGACGTACTGCAGGTTCGTACCCCTGGAACCGCTGGCCGTGCGGTAAATGCGTTTCAGCGTGATATTGCGGTTGCCGCCCGGGCCCGCCTCCATGCCGCTTACTTCGATGGACTGCCCCGGCTTCCACAGCTTGATGGCGGAAGCGTCGGACGGCGGCCCCTCCTCACCCTTGGCGGTGACGTAGGTGTAGACGTAGGCCCGGTCCTCGCCAATGTCGTTCTCGTCGTCGGGATCGCCCACGACGGTGATTGTCGGCGGGTTGCCCGGCGACGGGACGCCGAGATCGTAGCTGTTGGACGGATACACGCCGTCGCCCGAGCTGGTGGCAAGGCCCGCATAGGTCATCTTCGGGACGCCGTCGCCCGTGAAGTAGACACGGTCCTCGGTATCCGACGGAAGCGGGCTCTCGACCACGTCGACGTCGTGCGGCCAGTGGAACCACGCCTGTTCGGCCCATCGGTAGAGCGTTTCGATGGTCCCGGCCTTGGCCAGCGTGTCGACCTGACTGGTACCCCGGTAGGGCAGCAGATCGCCGTCGCGCACGTCCGCGTTGCTCGCGCGTTGCGCCTGGCTGCGTTCCAGCAGGCGCGCGGCCATGCCGTGCACCGCGCCCTCGAAGCGTTCGATCTTGAGGCCCGCCATTACGGCAGACTCCGCGGCGGCCGGGGGATGCGCGATCCGCTCTCCTCGTCCGGCTCCGGCTTTTCGCCCCGGGCCTCCTTGTCGCGGTTGCGCCGCTCGCGCTCGGCCCTGCGGTTTTCGCGCGCCGCTTCGGCCTCGGCCTCCTTCTCGCGAACGCGCTCGGCGCCGCGCTGTTTGATATGGTCCATGATCGCGCCGCCGGCCTGGGCGCCGACGTTGGTAATCTCGCCGCCGGCCCACAGGAAAGCGAACATGCCCTGTATGGCATCGACCCACCACGACGGCGTGCCGTCCACGACTTCCGACCAGAACAGCGACAGGGCCGTGAAGTCCGGCTCCGGCGCCACGCCGTTCCACCAGGCCGACAGGTACGTACCGGCGATAATGAGCGCGCCCGTGAAGAACGGCAGCAGGAGCACGACCATCACCACACGCCGCATAAGGCGCATGTTCTTGGCGATCAATGCCCGCTTCGTGCCGGATTCCGCCTCGATCGCCTTGCGGGTCGATTTGCCCTCCTCGCGTACGGCGTTGATCTTCTCGTCGGCCTTGGCGGTCGCAATCTCGACCGCCTTCTTCGCCTTGGCCTGGACCTTCGCCTTCTTGCCTTCGAAGTAGCTCTGGACCGTATTGCTGACGCCCTCGATGGCGTCGCCGATGATCGGGATATTCATTCGCCCATCTCCACGAGCGCGTGCCAGAAGGTGCGGATCAGCCGGCGGTACCAGCCGAAGCCGTAGCGTTCGACCAGTTCATCCGCCAGCTCCGCGTAGTTGAGTGAGCGCAGGGCCGCGAAGTCGATCAGCAGGACGCGCGGGTCCATCCGCGTGATCGCGGCCGCTGTATTTGGGCCCCACCAGCCATCGATGGTCGCGCCGGCCGCTTCCTGCAGCGCTCGGATTGCGTCACCGACGCCCTGATTGACGGCCATATCGAAGGCGAACACGCCCACGCCACGCGGCAGCTCGTCGGCATGAACAGCGTCCCAATACAGGCGGCGGTAGATCGCTTTCGCCTGGGCGGTGGTGAGCCGCCCGACACTTTCCGGCAGATCCAGATCGGTCGCCTCGCGCGCCCGGTCGAGCGTGCCCTGCGTCACGCCGAGATTGGTGTGGCCGCCCGGGTCGTTCGGGTCATTGACCTCGCCGCCCTCGTGGTCGAGGACGACGGCCACCGCCCGGTTGAATCGTTCGCTCATGACAGCACCTGTTCGGCGTAGTAAATGATCGTCGCGAGCACCCCGAGCGCAGGGATGCCGAGGCCGACAATCCAGCGCGCCAGCGACAGACCGCCGCGCCTTGCGCTCAATGCCTCGTCGACCTTGCGCCGCCAGCTATCCGAATCCGTGTCGGCCTTGCTGGCGAGGCGCTCGCCAAGGTTGCCGATCGCGCTCGTAACCTCCTTGGCGTCCTCGCGCGATTCGGTGCGGAAGGCGTGCAGCTCGCTCCACAGACGCTCCATGCCCTGCTCGTTGGCGGCGACGCGGTCGCGCATGGCGTGTATGTGGTCCCATACGTCGCGCTGCTCGCGCTCCACCCGTTCTTGTCGGTTGGCCAGCTCGGCCACGCTCGGCTCACGGTCCGCCATCCCGGCTCCTGTCGGTTTTGGGTTGCCCACAAAAAACCCCGCTCGAGGCGGGCCGGTTGATCGCTTCGTGCTGTTGCGGCTACAGGTCGTTCTCGACCTGTCGGCGTGATACACCGAGGTCATACGCGGTGAGGAGCATCTGGATCGCGGCCGATCGGGCGGCCGGGTTGATCCGCAACTGCTCGCGCACCGCCTCCAGCTCCGCTTGATACCGGAAGTCCCTCGACAGCCAGTACCGCAGCGCATTGAGGCCGAACGAGCGATAGAACTGGCGGCAATGCACCAGCTCGTGCGCGATAAGCGCCTCGTCGTCACGGCTCCCGGGGCGGACCAGCACCGCCACGCCGAGCGCCAGTGCGTCGAAGCGATCCGGCATAACAGCACAAACCAGCACCGGCACGGGGATGAAGCGGTAGATCCAGCGAACACCCACCATCACTGGAAGCTCCAGGGGATGCTTCCGGCGTAGGTGCCGAGCGCCGCCTTGGTGGGCCGCTCGTACCCGGTGACTTCGCCGCTGTCGTCCGTCACGGGCTTATCGAGCATGAAGGGCATCACGTCGTCTGCGGCGGGCTTGCGGATCATGGCGTCATCCTTCGCCCCCAGCACCTGCCACTCATAGCCGAACGCGGCGATGGCCTGCTCCAGTTCGTCCAGACTCGCCTGCACCTTCGCGACGATCAGCTTGCGCCCGTTGTAGGTGCGGGTGCCCGGTTGGGGATCGCCTGTCCATATAGCCCGAAGGCGCTGCATCGTGTCGGCAAGCTGCTGTTCTTCCTGCGTCTGCGGCTCGTCCTTGACGACGAAATCAGACGGGACGTTGACGATTATCTCGATGCTCATGATGTCGCAGCCTGTAGATCAGCGTCGGTCCATGCGGACGGGTCGGGGTCGAGGTAGTCTAGGGCGATGGTGGAGTTCCATACGAAATTCCCATCCCAATTAGCGCCTATCGATTTAGTGGTCATTCCAGACGGGAAGGATGGTGTACTATCGGTTGTTACCGCCCCACCATTTACACTTATCGCGTATTTACCGCCTTGCGCCCGCATCGCAATTTTCAGGTCTTGGCCCGTGGTAAAAGCCGACGTAACAATTCCAAATATGTTGACGCTCCCGCTTCGCCCTTCAAATCTAAGGGTTCCGTTTGCTTGGGTGCGAATCTGGATAGTTTCGGCTGCGCTACCATCGTGCGCAATTCCGAGATACTGGTTCGCCGTACTATCATCGGTCATCCGCGCATGCACCACCCACACAAACCCGTCCTGACAACTCGCGGGCAGCGGCTCCGTCGCATCGTCAGCGGCGGTGCTGACCGGCGTGCCCTCGGTTTCGATGGGGGGTGGAATCATCGACATTGTTCATCCTCCAGAAAATCAGACAGTATGCCCTTCGCTTCGTCCATGTACCTTTGGACAAGTATTCTGGCCACTCGCTGGTGATATGTGGTGTGGCAGCTTGTGCAGAGGACGATCAGGTTATCCATATCGTTATTCGCCCTGCCGTCCTTTAAGCCTTCACCCGAGTGGTCGATATGATGAACGGCCAGCCTGTCCTGCCCTCCGCACCTGCGGCACTGGAATCCGTCCCGCTTCATCACTTTCGAGTAGTTGCCGCCGTAGAACGAATCCTGCTGCGTAAGCTGCAGACATTCCTTGGAGCAATAGTATTGCGTGTGCGCGACTCGCTCCGCGACCTCACCGCACACCCTGCACTCGATGTACTGCTGGCAGTAATCGCACCGCGATCTGTCAGGATTCTTGGCAAGAAACTCCGTGCCGCACTCCTTGCACTCAATCTCCCACCGCTTTTCGCGATTCTTGCGCAGCCAATAATCGTACTGGCACGTTTTACAGCGCACCTGATTGACGTGGTAATACGGGAACGCATCACCGCATACTTCGCAGTTGCGCTCGCCCTTCGGTTTTCTGGGTTGAGTATTTGCCATCACGGATAATTGAGGTAGACGCCGCCGAAGTCGTAGACGATGGAGCCGGTGGCGGTTCCACCACCGCTCACAAAATCATCGGAATTGGCGGGATCAATTCGATACCGCAAACTGGTGTTGCCCGTACTGTTATTAGGCACAGTGAGCACAACACCCCACCAATCCCCCAAATCATCTACCCGGAATGTGCCATCAGTTTCGACATCCTTAACTTCTCCCGTGGACGTGTTAAGAAACACCTTCTGACTTGTCACCGTTCCCCCGATACACTGAAGGTAAAGCGCGGGGAACCTACTGGTGTCGCTGTCTTTCCTTATCTGAAATAGAGCGGCGTGGGTAGCGCTGTCATTCGATATAGTAATGTCTTGAAGGTAAGAAACTGATGACCCACTAGCGGAATCTGGTAGTGTCCAGGCGGTATTTACAGACCCATCAAGACCGACCTGATCCTGAGACGGGGTTCCTTGTTTAGTCCACACCCCATTCGACAAATCCCTCGACCACAGCAGCGAGTTCGTAAACCCCTGCAATGCCCGATAGCCCAATGCCTTCCCCGTCGCCGGGTCGATGACGAAGGCGGGCTGGTCGATGGCGAACTCCGTCAGCACTGGATCGCCGTTGGCGTCCAGCGTCCAGCCGTTGACGGTGGAGTCCCGGGCGAAGGTCCAGATGCGATCGAGGTCCAGTTCCAGCCCGGTCGCGTCCGTCGGGTTGATCGTGTGGTGCGCGTCGTTGGCGAATTCGTGCAGCCGCACGGGCTCCTTGCCGCGGCGTACGTCCTTTGCGAGTAGCTTTGCGGCCACGCTTGGCTGAACTTCCCACTGTCCGGTCGTTTGGTCGTACACCAGCGAATCGTTTTGGGAGGCCCCGGCCGGGGCGAGGTTCGACGGGTCGAGGTTTGCGTGCTCGTGGCCGTCGGCGCCGTCGGTCTGCACCACCTGCCCCGCGGTCTTGCCCGTGGGGTCCGGCAGCGTGGCCGCGGCGGCCTCGGCGTCGCCCGCCCATTCCTCGGCCGATTTCGTTCCGACGCCGCCGGGCTCTGTCCCGGTCGCCCAGGCTTCGGACAGATTCGCGGATGCCGCGGCGTTGGTCTCGGACGTTGAGGCCGCGGAAGCGGATGCGGCAGCGTTCGTCTCCGCCGTCTCGGCGTTGGTCTCCGCGGTCTGCGCATTGGACTCTGCGGTTTCCGCCCCGGTCCGTGCATCTTCGGCCTTGGCCCGGTGATGCAGCGACGAGTACGTGCCGGTGTCGAGCCCCGTGTCGGCATCGACAACCGTCGTGTCCTCGGCCTCGCTCGCGTAGCGCTGCGCCGTCGTTTTGTGCTCTTCGGCGTCTGCCTCCGATGCGGCGGCATTGGATTCGGAAGTCGACGCCGCTGAGGCGGACGCGGCGGCATTGGTTTCCGATGTGGCCGCGTTGCCCGCGCTGGTCGATGCCTCGCCGGCCAGCGTCTTGGCGGACTTCTCGCCGCTGGCGTCGGGCGAGCTGGGGTCGATCGCCCATGCCCGGGCCGAGCCGCCGTGCTCCTCGACGTCGCCCTGGGCGTATTCCTTGGCGCCGTACTCGCCGCTGTCGGTGCCGGACTCGGCATCCACGACGGTTGTGCCGGTTTCACTCGCCCAGCGTTCGGCCGTAGTCGCGTGGTTGTCGGCCGTATCGCGCCAGCTCTCCACGCCGTCGCGGGCCGCCTCCGCGTCGGCCTTGGCCTGCTCCGACTTGTTCCGGTGATGCAGCGAGGAGTAGAGCCCGGTGTCCGCGCCACTCTTGGCGTCGACGACGGTCGTATCTTCGGCCTCGTTCGCGAACCGTTCGCTGGTGGTTGCGGACTGGCCGGATTTCGCGGCGTGGTGGAGGGATGAATACTTGCCGGTGTCATTGCCCGTGGCGGGGTTGGAAACCGTGGTGTCCTCGACCTCGCTGGCCCACTTCTCGGCGAAGTCGACGTAGGCATGGGCCTGACCGACGGACCGCCACGACTCGATGGGCTCCAGCTTGCCGCTGCTCGCGATCAGCGCGTGAAGGTCGCCGCCGCCCCCGGGCACGATCACATAGGTGTCGACGAGGTAGTCGCCGCTTTCGGGGTCGCGGATCAGGACGTGGTAGCGGCTGTCCTCCGAGCCGGCCGTGTTCGGCCACACGTCGACGCTGAAGTCACCCTGGATGTCGGCCCGCGCCTCATAGCTGTAGGGAACGAGAATCCCGTTCTCGGTTTCCGGTTCCGTCAGCCGCAGCAGGACGATGGCATTGGCAATCGCATTGCCCTTCGGATCGGTGACGGTGCCCGTCACGGTGGCGTTCGATAGAGCCATGTGTCGTTACCTCGGGTACGCGGTCGTTCGGATGGGCCGGTCGGAGAAACCGCGGGATACGTCGTAGCGCGCGCGTGCAACCTCGCGGTCGAATCGGCGCTGGTGGAGCTGCATCATCTTCGGATCGCTCCACGGCTTGCCGGGGATCTCTTTCAGCTCGGCGAGCGCGCCTTCCTTGAGGCATGTGGCGTACTGGTGGAACCAGCCGGGAAGGTCGGCCTCGCCGTCGGCGGGCTCCAGGCTGGCGGTCGCCACGAGCGCGTCGATCTTGTCGCCCTCGGGCTTCGGGACGATCACGACCTCGTCGGGGCTGTTCATCGTCCAGAAGTGCGGTTCCGGGGCGAGGCGGTCGCGCCAGTCCCGGTGCCACTGGTCCAGCTCGCCCTTGTGGCGGTGTTCCAGCAGTCGGCCCTCCACATGCACCGTCAGCGGGGATACGACGCGCGTATGCATCGGCGCGGGGAGCTGGTAGTCGCCGATCTTGCTGTAGATCGACACGGCCGGGAGCTTCTCCTGCCACAGGTGCGACTGGCGGCATAGTTGCTCGGCCGCCACGCGCAGGGCGTCGATGGCGACGTCCTCGGGGCAGCCCGGTACCTGCGGCCGGACGCGGTGCAGCAGATCCTCGAGTTTCACGTCGGGTCCTCCTTCGCGGCCGGTACCGTGCGCCGCTTGGCCTTCCGGTCGATGCCGAGCGCCTGGTAGAACGACTGCGCGTAGCGGTCGGCGAGCTGCAGATCGGCGTACCCCGTGTCCTCGCCGTAGGCGTAAGCGAGCACCCCATTCAGCACGACGTTGAAGTAGTCGTCGGTGACGGGAAGCTCGGCTGTCTCGTCGGCGGCGATCGCCTCGCCGTCGGGCGGCTGCTTGGCCGCCTTGTACTGCAGATGGACGTCGCTGTTCGCCGTGGAGATCGGCGGCGCGACGTAGAACTTGCGCGGGGCCGAGAGCGTGAAGAACACGTCACGGACCTCTTTCTTGGGCCGGCGGGTGATCCAGTCCGGGTCGAACGCTTCCTGCGTCGCCAGATCGCCGTTGTGAACCGCACGGCCGGGTGTGCTGCCGTCGCTGCCCATGTTGCGGACGCCGCCCATCCAGCGGATCACGTCCGCCGGCATATCCTGTTCGGCGCCGCTGGTGAGCTTCATGGTGTCCAGCTCGGCCACGGAATCCGGGTAGAGGCCCGCCATTTCGGCGAGCGTCCACGACAGGTAATCCGCGAGGGCGTCCCTGCCCCAGCGGGTGTTGCCCGTGTCGGACAACTGCCGGGCAGCCGTGTCGATGATCGGCTTCGCCTGCATCGTGGCTGCCCCTTACTTGACGCCGTGCTCGGCCATGAGCTCACGGACGCGGTTGCGGACCGCCTCGACGTCCATGCTGGTGACGTCGATGGTTTCGCCGAACTCGCGATCCGCGTACTCGGCCAGCTTCGACTTGCCGAGCTGACTGACCGGCTTCTCCGGCTTCTGCGGGCCGCGCTCGGGCTCCTCCTCGGACTCGCCCTCACCGGTATCGGCATCCGCCAGGCCGCCGGCATCGTCGTCGCCGCTGTCGGCCTCGCCCTCGCCGGCATCGCTACCATCGTCGGCCGGATCTTCGCCCGATCCGCCGTCGGTGCCGTCGCCACCGGTTTCCAGGGCCGAGCCGTCGGTCGTGACCGCGCCACCAGCCGCCACGCGCTGACGCGCACGCTCGAATGCGCTGGTGTCGATCGACTGTTCGGCCTGGTCGCGCACGGCCTCGTAGGTTTCCCGGTCGACCTCGACGAACGCGTCGGTGTGACTCAACAGACGCGGCGCCACGTCGGCGGCCACCGGCTGAATGTCGCCGTAGCCGGCCCACACGACGCCCGTTTGATACAGGGTGTCGCGCTTGCGCGGCTTCCGGCCGATGTACTGGATGAATCGAAATTCCATCGAACTTCGCTCCTCTGGAAACAAAACGGGGCGCCCGGAGGCGCCCCGCCTGCTGCCACGTTGTCAGGCCCCGATTACTCGGTGCCCTCGTAGGCGTACACGATTCCGACGCTGACGACGGTATCGGCATCCAGCGCCTGTGACTTCACCGTGCCGCGCACGTAGTGGTCGGCCTTCAGACGCGGGTAGCCGGTCGTGGAGTCGCGGCGCTTCACGCCCTCGACGTCCAGATCGAAGTCCCCGTTGAAGAAGTCGTCGTCGCTGGCGTCGTCCTCCGCATCGACGTTGGCATCGACCGCTTTGAGGCCGAGGCGCATGTCCGCGGTTGCGGTGGTGTTGCCGTCGGTCATGACGTACGAGTCGACCGGCCGTGCACCGGCCGGCAGCTTGATGAAGTCGATGGTGTCGTCCACGGCCGTACCGCTCGGGACCGTGACTTCCGCCTGGGCGAAAGACAGCGTGCCCCACGTACCGGACGGCACCTTCGACGGATCGTTCAGCCCTTTGGCGTTTACGTCGCCCATTTGGCTGTACCTCCCTTGTCAGGTGGTGAATTGAAGGCCCCCAACGAAAAAAGCCGCTCAATGGCGGCCTTCAACGCTGGGGGTGTTGTGGCGTCCGGCTTAACTGACGGCCGTATCGACCGCGTACACGCCGTGGTCGGTCCACTCGCCGTTCGAGCCCTTGAAGCGCGTCTTGCGCTTGCCGCCCATGAACGACACGGAGTGCTCGACCGTGTTGCCGTGGTCGGACGTCTCCTCGTGCCAGTTGGCGTAGTAGCCCGAGCCGTTGTCCTTGCCGTAGACCTCGGCGAGCGCCTGCGCGCCAAGCAGCACACCACGGTCGAACTTGGTGTTCGCGTTCGTGGAGCTGACGTTGCCCGCGGCGTCCGACTCACGGACGGGATCACCGGCATTGAACCGGATGGGGCGGTACATCTTCTTCACGAGGATGCCGTTCCACATGCCGGGGTTGCCGCTGAACAGCGGGTGGCTCCAGCCATTGGCGCGCTGATACGCGTTGGCCAGGAAGGTCCGCCAGGCGTTGTCGCCGGTCTGCGTCTGCAGGTCATGCCACTGACGGGGCGACAGGATCAGGCAGTAGAGCGGCTGCTCGTCCACCGCCGGGTCCTCCGGCAGCCGGATCGGCTGCATGGGGAACGCCATCTCGTCGAGCTGCAGGCGCAGCTCGTCGATCATCTCCAGCGTCATCTTGTCCGCGGAGTCGATGTCGCTGGCGCCCGTGGCATCACCGCCAAGCAGGCGGCGGTTGGGCGTGGGCGGCTGCACCGGATTGACCACGATCTCGTCGAACTCCTCGTCCGTTTCGAGCGGTACAACCCAGTCCTCGGCCTCGTCGAAGCCCCGCGCACCCGCGATATGGGTCATGCAGAGCTGATCCTCGAGGCGTGCGGCCCAGCCTGCGAGGTTGCCCTTGGCAATGCCCCGGAGCTGGTGGACGGTGCGCTGCTGCGTCATGCGCCCGCCCTGGTCGACGCCACCCCGGTACTGGTCGATCCGCACGTCGAGGCTCGACGTCTTGAGCGCCATCATCCGGCCCGCGATCTTGCGGTCGCCCATCGTGGGCTTGCCCTTGATGATGTTGAACAGATCGACACTGACCGTGTCACCTGCGGTGTTCTGCAGGTCCGTAACCCGAACGATCGGGTAATCCTCCGAGGTCTGACCCCGGAGCTTTTTCTCGGCGGCCGACTGCTTGGGCGCAGGGCCGACGAGGTTGCGGCGAAGGGACGGCTTCCGCTGCGTCTCGGAGAACACAGCGACGCTGTAGACCTTCTTCGCCGTCGGGCTCCCGATTGGGACGTTGGTTTGAGCCATTGCTCATTCCTCCGGCTGAAGTGATTACAGGCCGGCGAGGAACTCCTCCTTCTGCGCGTCCGTCATGCGATCGAAGCGGGACTCGAGATCAGTCGGGTCCGCGTCCTCGATCCGTTCACGCTCGGAGCGCGCATCGGGAGAAGATCCACCCGGCGCGTCGGAATGCGACGTGGGCGGCGGAGGTGTGTCGTCGTCCTCCTGCTTGCCGCTGTTGCCGCGGTTGTTGGCATTGGATTGGCCGGAGACTTCCGGCGCATCGGGGCGCAGACGGCGCACGACTTCGGTGAAACGGTCGGCATACGAAGCACCCTGCCATTGCGGGTCCTGCATGAGCTGGTTATCGACCGCCTTGGCGGCCTCGAACATGGCGGGGTCCTGCGATTGCCACGTCGCCAGCGTCGGCAGGTTGTCGATCGCACCCTGTACCGTTTCCTGCGTCTGCCGTTCGGCATCCTTCTCGCGGGCTCGCTCGCGCTCCTCCTGCTGCTGCAGGCGGCGTTCAAGCTCCTGCTCGCGCTCCACACGCTCACGCATCATCTGCGCGTACTCGTCGCCATACTCCTCGGCGATCTGATTCCAGTCGTAGGCGTTCGGGTCGGTGCGGGTGCCGGCGTTGTCGCCCTGCCCGTCCTGCCCCTGCCCGCCTTCCGACGTGGCGGTCGTCTCACCGGGGTTGTTCTGGCGGAGCTGTTCAAGCTCCTGCTCGCGCCGTTCCAGCTCGGCCTTCAGCCGTGCCTTCTCCTCGCGCTCACCCTTGAGTACGCCGTGCGGGATCGTGTGCTTGCCGTCGGCCGTCTCCACGGGCTTGCCTTCGTCCGAGTCCGGCGAATCCTCGGAACCGGCCTCGCTGCCGGTGGACGTGTCGCCATCGCCCTTGTCGCCCGTGTCGCCATCGCGCTTTCCACTGGTGGCCCGCTCGGCCTCGTAGTCCGGTCGCGTGCTGCCACGTTCCCGGTCCTCCTCGGCGTTGCTCGGATCACCGCGCGGGTCGCGCTTCTGGCGCTGCGCCGGAGCCCCATCGCTCTCGCTGTCCCCTTCCATCGCTACCGCGATTTCGGTCGGGTCCATGTTCTCGAGTGCTTCGGGGTCCAGGTCCTCGATGCTTTTTCCACTCATGCCTTTCCTGCTCCCGTATCGCTGGGTTGCGTCGCTGTAACGAGAAAGGCCCGCGCACCGGCAGGCCTTCTCCGAAACGGGCGCCCGTCCATATCCGGGTACCGAAACGGAAAAGGCCCGCTCAATGGCGGGCCTTCCTCATGTGGCTGCTTCGCCGCAGCCTCGGCGGGGCTGTATCCGCGCCCCTACGGAGTCGGTGCGGGCTGCCGCTGCTGCTGGCCGCCCATCGGGGCGCCCTGCTGCTGCGGTTGGCCCTGCTGCGGGCCGGACGGCTGCTGTGAACCGCCCGACGGCCGCTGTTGTTCCTGCGGCTGCATACTCGCGGGCAGCTCGCCGCGCGCCAGTGCCGCGATCTCGTCGGCGAGCTGCATGTCGTAATCCGCGTCCTCGCGCTCGGTTTCCGCCATCGTCTGCTCGGTTTCGGCGAGCGTCTTGGCGGTTTCGGCGCGGGTATCGGCGATCTCGGCCTCGGCCTTCTTGGCGTTGGCCTGCGCCTCCCGGGCCTTGCCTTCCTGCTCGGCCATTTCGAGCTGCTGCTGGCGCTGCTTCAGCTCGGCCTGCTGCGCCTGCTGCTGCTCGGCGCCCTTGCCCTGGCCGGTCATGCGGCGGATGCGGTCGGCCACGTCCTGCCGGTTCGGCAGATCGCTCGCCTCGACGATCATGTCGGCGACGCTCATCTGGATCTCCGGCGGCAGCGTCTTGACCATCTCCATGAGCTGCTGCGCGTACTGCTGGCGGTAGCTCGCCGTGGAGGGCACTTCATCGAGCGCCACGCGATTCACGAGCCGCTGCGGCCGGTTGGTGATGAACTCGTTGCCCTGCTCGTCGTGGTCAAGGCCGTTGAGCACGACCGTCTTTTCCTCGCGGTCGCGGGTGCGCTCGGCCGGTACGTTGACCTCCTCGGGCTCGTCGCCAATGTCCTCGACGATCAGGTACAGCATCAGCTCGCCGACCAGCCGCCGGCCCTCGGAGTAGTTGTCGTTGATCTTCCCGAGCGTGGTGGCCGACTGGTTCACCAGCTCGCGGATCGCCACGCCGGACTGCTCGGCGCTGCCGCGATTGCCCATCGCCTCGCCGAAGATCCCCGACGCCTCTTGAATGTTGGCCTTGGACTCCTGCAGCGCCTGGTACTGCTGGTTGGAGAGCTGCGCGCCGTCCTGTATCTGGAAGCCGTTGGCGTTCGTGCGCCCCGGGTTGAGCACCACCATCGCGTCCGGCCGCGCGACCTCCTGCGCCACCTTCTCGGGCGAGTCCTCCGTGGCGTCCGAGTCCATGATGGTGCGGCTGCTCGACAGCAACCACAGCATCTTCGACCGACGCGCGTTGACCTCGTCCTGCGGGCTCATCATCGAGCGCACGAGGCCGTAGGGCGTGTTGGTCAGGTCCTCGCGGTAGCCGATGAACGGCACATACGGGAACCGGTTGTGCGGGTACGGGCTCGGGCCGTCGTACATGCGGTGCGGGCCGGCCCACCATGCGAGCCTCACCTTGGAGAAGCGCGCCTTCTCGACGCGGGCATGGCCACCGCGCACGAGCGCCTGATGGCGCATATCCTTCGGGTCGTACTCGAGCACGCGCTCCGGGCGGCCGCGGCCGGCGCGGACCTTGAGCACCTTCCCGCTGGTGTACTCGCGGTACCACACCTCATACAGCTTGATCCGCTGGCGATCGCGCAGGAGCCAGTGCTCCTCGTTGATCGTGAAGTCCCGCTCCACGGCCAGATCGTGGGCGAGATTCGTGTCGAGCTCCTCGCGCCAGTCCCACCACGGCTCATTGCTGACGGCTGCGCGAAGCACTTCCTTCTTGTTCGGGAACAGGGCGATCGCCTCATCGAGGTCGTACCACCGCTCGCGCACCATGTAGCGCGCGTCCGACAGGTCCGGCTTGCGCGCCCGCCAGTCCCAATGCAGCTCGGAGCGGTGCACCGTCTCGACGACGTAGGGCTCCTCGAACGGATCGCTCTGGCGGCCGACGTGCACGAAGCCGATGCCGACCTTCACCTGATCCTCGTAGGCGTCGCCGCACACGCGGTTGGCGCGCGTGGTGCGCTCGGCCTCCGCCATCTTCACGGTGAGCGCGTCGGCCAGATCCGTGTCCTCGTCGCGCTCGCCGCGCACCACCCAATCACGGCGCGTCTGCGCCTCCATGCCGAGCACGGTGTCGACCGTGGGCTTGGTGATGTTCACGACGATGGGCGGAATGCCCCGGTCCTCCATGTCCTGCAGCGTCTGCGAGGTGAGCTGGTTCCCGTCGTAGTAATCCGCCGCCCGGTTGGCCTCATACCGCCAGTTGGGCTGGTCGTGGATCTCGCCCAGGAACTCCTCCAGCTTCTCGACCTTCATGGAGTCATACCATCCTTCCGGGCCGGCCCCGATTCGGGTTCAGACCGCTTCCCTTGCGGCCGTCACCCATTGGGTACGCAAACGTGAGAACGAACGAATCGCCCGAGTCCGGGCTGCCTTCGCCGCGCTCCTTGATGTCCTCTTTCTTCTCCAACTGCTGGCGCTGCTTGTTGTCGAAGAAGTATTGCGGCGTCGTCAGATCGGACGCGAGCTCCTCGTCGTCCGGTATGTCGCCCTCCTCCTTGAGCCACTTACGGGCCTCGTGCCAAAGCTCGACGCGCCGGTTGTAGAAGTGGTCCGGGTCACGGGCCGCCTCGCCCGTCTGCACCGCGACCACCGTGAACTTCAGCTCGCGCAGCTTGTCGACCACGCCCCAGCCCATGCCGGAGGCGTCCACGATCACCGTGTCCGTGTCCCACTCGTTGAGGCGATTCGCGCACCAGTAAGCGACCTGCATGAGGTCGTTGATGCGCGCCCGCTCCTGCGGGAACACCTTCGGCCCGCGCCGGAACGTCAGCACCGATTGGTCGTCGCCGTGGCGGGCAACGTCGAGCGCGACCACCAGCGGCTTGCGCCGGTAGACCTCGGCCGGCACCGAGCGCTGGCGCGCCGTCGCGGTCGCCTCGGAGCTGATGAACTGATTGAGCCCCGCGCGGGGGAACGCACCGCGTACCCTTACGCGTACGTAGTCCGAATCCTCGCCGTAGTCGGCGACCCACTGATCGAGCTTGTTGCGGTTCGCCTTCTTCGCCGTGCGGCTGTCGATGTGGCGCGTATGCCACCTGTGCTTGAACCGGTTGAAGCAGTCGTAGAACCTGCCCTGCGGCCACACGGGGTTGCCGAACGCGATCCAGATGGCCCCCGGCGTCGTCATGGCGCCGTCGGTCGTTTCCCAGATCACGTCGTCGATTGTTGATGCCTCGTCGTAGATCACGAGGACGTGGCGCTCGTGCGTACCCGCGAACGCGTCGGGGTTGGCCTTCGACCACGGGATCGCCCATGCGGCCCACGACTCCGGGGCGAGCACGTGGTAGAAGCTCGTCGCCGTCCAGCGGAACCAGTGGGCGTTGATGCTCACCCGGTGCCACTTCGACAGCTCGCGCCATGTTTTCGTCGTGAGCTGCGGCTTCGTCCCGGCCGTGACCACGATCTGCGGATACGGCCGCGTGGATATGAACCAGTGGATCAACCACGCGATCTCGGCCGTCTTGCCGATGCCGTGCCCGGAAGCGATGGCGTACTGGATCGCCTCGGCTTCCTCGCCGGCCGTCTCCGCCTCGGCGACGAGCCGGCCAAGGTCCGTGAGGAACTCGCGCTGCCACTCGTCCGGGCCGGATTCCTTCTCCAGCCACCCGCCGGGCTCGCCCCACGGGTACGCATACAGCACGAAGCCGTAAGGGTCCGCGTAGAACCCGGCGACGTCCTCCTGTAGCTGGCGCTCCGCTGCCGTCTGCGGTAGCGCCCTGCTGCCGTTAGCCGCCACGGCGGGCGACCCGCTCCCGGCCCCGTTCGAGCCGCGCGAGAATGTCCTCCGCGTCGCCGCCCTCGTCGTCCTCGTCCAGGTTGAACGCCTTGCGCTCCAGGCGAACGACGCGGTCGAGGCTCGACGACAGCGATTGCATGAGCGAGCTGATGCCGTCGCCCTTGCCGGGGAACAGCACGACCTCGATGCGGTCGCGCACCCTTATGCCGTTCTCGTCGGTTTCATCCCCGGCCGTGAACCACATATGCACGAGCGTCTGCATCTCGCGCAGCGTGGCGATGGTGTTGCCGATCAGCTCCCGGTGCTGGCGCACCACTTCCACGCCCCGGGCCGCCGCCTGATCCACGGCCGCGCGCTCGTTGTCCGGGCCGGTAACGCCCTCGTTCAGCTCCTCGCGCTGGGTGCGGGCGCGCGTCTCGCGCCGGACCTCGTCCGACAGATCGCGTGTCCAGCCGTAGTGCTTGGCCTTCTTGCGGATCGCGCCCTCGGATACCTCGTACTGGCGCGCGATTTCACGGATGGAGAGCTGGCCGGCACGGTATTCCCGCCCGATTGCCTCCCAGTCCGCCTTGCCGCTCGCCATTTTCCTTGCACCCATAAAAAAGCCCCACGACCACTGGCCGTGGGGCAGACCACGAAGAACCCCTCTTGCACGACCGGAGGGGCGGCCCTAAGCGGGCGCGCAGATTGCGGGGGCTCCGCGCCCGGTGCTCGGCATGAACCCAAAAAGCCCCGACGGCGATCCGGTGCCGCCGCCGGGGCCTGCTGGCATACCCCCGCAGGGGTCAGTCGGGCTCATAAGGTATCTGCTGGTAGCGGGGGCAGGATTCGAACCTGCGTCCTCCGGGTTATGAGCCCAGCGCGCTGCCTGACTGCGCCACCCCGCTACAGATCACGAAACGTGCGATTCCCGTCCTCCGGGGCGCACGCCTCGTACTGTGACCGAAAGGGTACATACCCATAATCACCTGTGCAACACGCGGCGTGCTGCGCTCCGTGGCGGATTGGACCGCACCATCACATTCTGTGTTGACACCCGCAGTTTTTGCGGGTTAGCTTTCGCTTGTCGACAACGACACCACGGAGAACCCAATGAAAAACACGCAGCAAGAAATCGACCGCGCCGTTCGGGCCGCCGCCCGCGCCATCGACTACGTCCGGCACAACGGGCTGGCCGGACAATCCGAGCGGTTCCACGCCCGCGATGCGCTCGTCATGTACGGCGTCGAGCCCACCCGCGAATTAATCAACCGGGCGCAGCGCCAGGCCGCAGCCATGCCGCAGCGGAGCAAGCGCACCCCGAGCAAGCGCCCCATGTCCAGCATCTACGCGCCCCGGCGCCCCGCTGCCCGATAAGGAGGCAACCATGCGTTTCAACAGCCAGAACACGCCGCAAGCGAAAGAAGCCGCAGAACGCTTTATCGGCATCTGCACCCGGGCCGGCAGCGTGCCGCCCACCAAGGCCGACGTGACTATCGGACTGCTCGCGGCCGACGGCGCCAACGGCAACTATCCCATCGAGTGGGAGGAGCTTCTCGCCGCATCCGACGCCGACTTCATCCATGACGTGGGCGGAATCCTTGAGCACATGGACCGGGACTCCGGCGAGCTGATCGCCGGCTTCGTCCCGCGCTATGCGACCCACTACGAAGGCTTTGCCGCCTTCCACGAGTTCGAGGACAGCCGCGTTGCCCAAATGGCGGGCGAAGCGGTCGGCCCGGACGCAGAACCGTCATAAACCCTGCCAGCCGATGCGCCTTCAAGGACGAAGGCCCATCGACGGGCAACCCCGACCACGGAGAACGACGATGAACCTGGAAGCCACACAGATCCCCAGGGTCGATCCCAAGAAGGCCCGCAGCTACGTCGGCGTAGCCCGCGCGGCCGAAGGCGACACTTACGAAACGAGCGAAAGCGGCAAGGCCGCTTACTTCGACAAGCCGAAGCACCTGGGCACTTTTGGTTGCCCGGTATCGCTTCTGCGCCGCCTCCCACCATCCGAGGGCAACGAGCATTTTGGCGACTCGGTTGGCGTCCCGATGTGGTTCCTCAAGCAGAACCGCATCGACTGGTAACAAGCACGACCACGGAGAAAACCATGACCGAACAAGAGCCCCTGCTGCGCGACAACCTCCTTTATCTCGGCGACAACGGCCGCGTTTTCTGCGGCGCCTGCGCCCCCGAAAGCACCCGTTACACGTGCATCGACCGGGGCGGAGAGGAAGTGGTCGAGATCATTCCCGAGGAGGCGCGGCACGTCGAGCACGAGGAAGGCATCACCACGGCCTGCGAAATCTGCGGCCGCAAAGCATAAGCAACGCCAGCAACCACGGAGATAACCCCATGAGCACCGCAACCAAGCAAATGAAAGTCGACGCCATGCTCGCCGGCCTGCGCTGCCTGCAGCGCGACATTGAGGCCGGCGCCGTGTTCCACGAGGAAGGCGACATTGGCGCCATCCTTACCTGCGACGGCGCCCACGAGGGCCTGACGGTCGAGCAGATCGACGAGCTGTGCGAGGAGATCAACACCAGCCGCACCACGACCTACACCGTGATCCTGCTGTACCCGGATTACATGACCGACAACTACGGGCAGGACACATGGATGGGAGCCGTCGAAGCCACCGGCCCCGATAACGCCGTTGAAAACGCCCGCCTACAGGTCACGCGGGATACCGGCTGCGTCGAGGACATGGAGGACCTCGCCGTTGTCGCCTGCATCCAAGGCCAGCACGACGACCTCGCGTAGCCGGCCAGCCGTTGCCCCGGCGCGGCCGGGGCAGCGTCGGGCCCACTACCCGACCACGGAGAAAGACGATGAACGAACCAACCGTAAACATGGAGCGCGCACTCGCAACGCAGGCCCGCGAGGCCGTGGACGAGCTGATCGAGGAGCTGCAGGACGCACGGGACAACGTGATCCTCGACGACGACCGCGCCTCGCTGGACGACCGGATCGAAGAAGCGCAGAAGCTCTCCGGCCGCCTGTCGGCCGTGCTCGGCGAGCCAGCGGCAACGCGCCCCGGGCCGCGCGAGGACGATGCCGCCAATCGCCAGATCGCGCTGGACGAGCTGATCCGCCGCCAGCAGGCCGAATACAACGGCCATGAGCTGTCGATTCACGTCCGGCTCGATCCGTCCGCCCCCGAGGGCGCCGGGCACCTGTACGAGTTTCGCCGCGACGGCCTGCCCACCGACGCCTACGACACGATCCAGCAGGCGGCCGAGAACGCGATCCGCTCCACCGAATAAGACAACCAGCCACGGAGAACGACAATGAGCATTCACGACGCAACACACACGATCCCGAGCGGCATGGGCGGAATCTTCCGCGTGTCGATCCTTGAATACGCCCGAGAGGGCCACGTGAAGGTCCGGGTCCACTACCCGGGCGAGTGGGACGGCCACACCTACGTCGTCCACCACGAACGCCTCACGCCGATCGCGGAGGCGCAATGATCGACTTCACCGCCCACCAGCACCCCGTCATGGCCGTTACCTGCCCGGACTGCGGCGCCCGGGCCGGTACGTGGTGCGTCCGGCCGAGCGAGCACAAGGCCGCCAACTTCCACGCCAGCCGCCGGGAGTGGGCCGACCGCGTATTCATCCGCGAGCACGGCGAACGCGCCTCCATCGAGCGCACGGCCGACGGTTGGGCCATCGACCCGGAGGGACGCGCGAAGGCGTACCCCGAGCAATTCAACGAACAGAAGGAGCTTGCCCTATGAGCCCCCACACGCTGACCACGCTCACCTGCCCGAAATGCGAAAGCGACCGCATCGTGCATACCGAATACGTGCTCGTGGACCGCGACGTGCGCGGCTACGACGAGCACGGCCGCCTCTGGATCGACGGGAACATAAGCCCCGGCGACGACGGCGAGCACGAGCGGCTGCATTGCAAGCATTGCGGCCATGACTGGCCTCTCCCCGACGACGTCGACTTCATGTGAACGACTGATAAGGAGGCTTCGTGGCGGCCGACAGCTACCCCGACGTAGTTATGCCGGTGCGGTGGGTAAGCCGCACCGAACTTGAACGACTGTATCCACCAAAGGAGAAACCAATGGGAGAAGTTGCAGACATGGTCCTGGAGGGCCTGCTCGATGAACACACCGGCGAGTACATCGGCGACGCCAACCTGCAGCACTACGGGACAAAGGCGCCGGGATTCCCCGTAACCTACGAGCCCACGCATATACCACTGATCGCCGGGGAGGCTGCCCCTGGCGGCAAAATCGCTTGCCCCCATTGCGGCAAGCACGTCAAACCACGCGGGCTCGGCGACCACCTGATCGACATTCACGGCTATCATCACGCCGAAAAGGTCCAGTGCCCCTTGTGCCCGAAGCACACGAAGGTCGAGGGCCTCTGGCAGCACATGAGGGACAAACACGAGGAGGCGGGGGATTGACGTCCGAACAGCTCCGCCAGTGGCGCCGCGACATGGGATGGACGCAGGAGGAGGCCGCGCGCCAGCTCGGGCGCGGCGTCCGCTCCTACGAATACCTCGAGTCCGGCGCCAGCACGATCAAACGAGAAACGGCCCTCGCCTGCGAGGCGCTGCGCCGTAAAGAGAATCGCCTACCGTAAAGGAGGCGCCAGGGAAGGCGCCTACTCCTGATCCCCGTACACGATCCCCGCGAGCTGCAACCGCAGCCGCAGGGAATTGAAGCCCCGATCCCGAATCACGCGCACCGCGTTTTCCAGATCACCGACCACCTGTTGCCACCGGGCCCGCTGCGAGATCGACTGCGCCGGCACGTCGACCACGTCGGCATAGGCACGCTTCGGCGGCCGGCGGCTGCTTTCGGGCTCGTCCGGGCGCTCCAGCTCGTCGGCCATCCGCAGGATCGCCACCATCGCCATTCCCCGACGCTCCTGCTCGGTCATATCGACCGGCCAGCTTGTAACGGTCTGCGACAGGTAGTAACACAGCCCGATCATGTTCCGGCTGCGCGTGTCCGGGTCGGCCGCCATCGCCCGGACCATGCCGCCGGCCTCGGCCATGCCCGATATGGTCGGCTCGGAGATTGCCGCCAGGTGCGCGAGTACGGAGTAGGCGAGATCCTGGAAGTCCTCCGGCGGCGAACCGCCCCGCCCGCGCTTGGTCGGCACGAGGGCCGGCTGCTGGTGCGTGGATTTGGAGGCCGTTTCGTAGGCCCATGACACCGCCGCCAGCACGGAGCCGAACCGGCGCGGGACCTCGTCGCGCGGTACCTCATGCGCTTCCATCGAATACCTCCGGCACGGGATCGAGAAAGTCGAGAAGGCCCGCGTAGTAGGCGTGCTCGCGGACGGTGTCGGGGTCCAGCTCACAGAGATCACAGTGGTGCTCGAAGTCCTCGTTGTCCGGCCGCCAGTATTCCTGCAGGCCGTATTTCACCCACGCGGGCGCATTGCTGTCCGTTTCCCGGCCGAGATCCCGAACCGCCCGCGCGATCATCTGGAATCCGAAGTTGTTACGAAGCTTCGCGCGCGGCATCGGCGTTATCCGCTTGAATCCCTCGACCAGGGCCTCCTGTCGCAGCTCCAGCTCGGCCCGGGACGTCGGCCGTGGCAGCTTGTGGCGCGTCATGCCTCCGACTCCCGCTTTCGGATCACGTCGGCGGCCTCGGCCGGCGTGAGAACAAGAAGAACCCGCCACGGCTGATGATCGAGGCGGTACGCCAACATCGGCGGCTTGTCCTCCTCGACGGCCTGTGACTCCGTCTGCGTAATCCATCGGTGCTGGAACGCCTTGGCGCGCTTGATCTCCAGACTCACCGGCAGATCGCCCGGGGCCGAATCGCCGCCCGACTCCTGCGGGTCCGGCTGTGCGTGATTGCGGCGGATGCGGCGGCCGAGCCAGCTCGACAGTTCCCGAAGAAACTCGCGTTCACCGACCTTGCCCTTGTCGCGGCTGCGTTTCCCCATCGTCAGCTCCCCTCTACGCGCTAATCCCGAACAGATCGCCCTGGCCGACCTTCAGCTCGTCCACCAGCTCGTCGGTTGCGAACGTGTGCTGTTCGCCCTTGTACGGAAGCCCCGGGACCGTGATGCGGCCGTGCGCGATCAGGTATCCCGGCCTGCCCGGAGCACCGAACCCTTCATGCGATACCGCATTGAGGCTGCGCCGCGTCGCGCCGTTGATGACCTTGCTCCGCACGTAGGCCAATGCCGTCTGTCGCGCTTCCGCCCGGTTCATTGCTCCGCACCCCGAATCTCGATCAGCCCGTCATTGATCCAGCGCCGCCACGTCACGGCGATGGCGTGCAGGAACGCCTCGCTGGCCTCCTCGCTCTTGCGCCGCTCCGGCCGGTCCATGTCCCGGTGACACTCGGCGCACAGCTCCGCGGCCATGTGATCGTCCGGCTTCTGCCCGCGCCCCTTGCCGTACTGGTGCTGGCGCAGGCCGGTGTAGTGGGCAAGGACCGTCGTGCCGTCGTTGCGCCCGCACAGCGCGCAGGGTTGGCCGTTGGCGTGCTCGCGCAACTTGCGTGACCGCACGGGCTCGCGCTTCGGGAACATCATGCGGCGAACCTCACCACTTCCTGCGCCACCGCCTCGCGCAGATCCTCGTCGTCCATTTCCACCAGGAACTGCTGCAGGAGAATGTCGATCGCCTGCGAATACAGCCGCTCGAACTCGTCCTGATCCATGCTGTGAAAGGCGATGGAGCGCGGGTAGAAGGACACGGAGCCGTCGACGTGCGTGTGCGCGTAGAAGAACCCGCACCGCACCGTCAGCTCGTACCGGAACGCCTCGAATGCCTCGTATCGGTCCTGCTGCTCGAACCCGATACGAAGCAGCGCGAAGAACTTGGCGTGGAAATCGGGATTGCGCGAGCGCGTCATGGACAGCCGCACGATCCGCCCTTGACGCAACTTGGCCAGCTCGTCCCGGTCGGTCTGCGTTGCCGGCTTCAACAGGCCGTCGGAGGTCTTGACCGCGTAGACTTCCACTTAGCTGCCCTCCTTCCGCTGATTGAACCGCGCCCGAACCCGCTGCTCGACGTCCCGCTGGTACCCGGCCGGGGCCTGCGCGAGCCGCGTGTTCCGGCCGGCCCGGTCCCGGGCCCGCATCACGTACTCCACCCATTGGAGAACGTCGCGCTTGAGCGTTTCATGGAACGCCGTCTGCAGATGGCTCTCGATGCCGGGGCGCATGGCCTCCGGCGCCAGCGCCAGCCGCCGGTTGCGCTCCGCCTCGTCGCCGCCGGCCTCCACCCAGGCGTTCCACTCGCCCTGCGTGCCGTACCACGTCGCGGGCTCGGCCGGCCGGTCGTCGAAGATCATCGACTCCCCGTAGAACCGAATCCCCCGGAATCACGTACCGTGTTATCAAGGTCCGAAGTAAACTCGAACGTCGCCTGCGGCGACCACACCAGCCGCGCCTGGGCGATCCGCTGGCCGTGGTCGATCAGGTGGTGCATCCCCGTGCGGTTCAAGAGGCAGACCAGCACTTCGCCCCGGTAGTCGCTGTCGATCAGTCCGGTACCGTTGGCGAGCACGAGTCCGGCCTTCGCGCCGAGGCCGGATCGCGGGATGATCGACAGGCCCCAATCGGTCGGCAGGGCGAACCGCAGGCCGGTACCGATCCAGCACTTCATCCCCGGCGCCACCTTGCGCTGCTCGATGCCGCCCGACTCCGCGCCGTTTTCCTCCAGGAACTCGAGCGCGCGCAGATCGAACGCCAGCGCCCCGGCGCTCGCATACGCCGGATAGGGCTCGTCGCGGATCGCCTCCGGCAGCTCGCGGAAGCGATCCACCTTGACGTTGATCCGCTGCCGAGACTCCCACCGGCTGCTCGGCTCAACCACCGTCATGCCCAGGCCCTCGGCCACGCTCGGCATATCGTTGTCCTCGCTCATTGCTTGTCGCCCTCCACCGGCCAGACGGTGCCGGCCGTGTTGCCCATGACCGCGCAAGACGTGCGCGGTCCGTAGTAGCACCAGCCCTTGCGGACGAGATCCGTGACGCGCCGCCGCACGAGCATAAGAATGTCCATCGAGTGCTGGCGCAGGCGGCCCTCGTTCAGCTTCGCCAGCTCGGCGCAGGTACAGCCGGGGTCGCGCTCGACCATGTCCAGCACAAGCCGCTGATGCGCGGACAGCTTCCCCGACTCCTCCATGTGCCCGGCCGCCAGATGGCTCGTGCCGGGATCGTTGTTGTGGGCGATGGGCTCCATCGGCGCGGTCATGATTGCTGCCCTCCGGTCAGGTTGTGGGGAATGGCGTCGCAGACCGACCGGGACTCGTTCGGCAGCCCCTCGCGCTTGGGCGGATCGACGGCCGGCGCGGGCGCCTCCAGACGTGCGGCCGGGTCCACCGCCCTGCCCCTCGCCACGTCGCGGACCATGTCCTCGACCAGCTCGGCGTAGACGCGCTCGACGATGCGGGCCTGCTCGCGGGCATCCACCAGCGTCACGTTGCGCCGGCCGCCGGCCGCGCGGCACACCGCCCGCACGAGATCGTCGGTGTCGCCCCGGGCGATCCGGGCGATCACCTGGCCGGCCTCCGGCAGGCCGAGCGCGTAGCGGACAAACTGCGCGTGACTCGGCGGCCAGTCGCAGCGGTACTTGGTCGCGCGGATTCCCTGCTCGACCTGTTCATCGGTCAGGCCGGCGAGCGTTTCCGCCCATTCGGCCTTCGCGCTTCGCACCTTCGACCGCGTCTGCTCGCGGTCCTCGCCGCGCAGCTCGGCCGTGAAGCGGGCGCCGAATATGTACGTAAACCGATTGAAAAGCTCGCTAACCTGTTCTTGCGTATTCGCCATCTATGGCCTCCTCGGGCGCGTCCCGTTCAATCTCCGCCGTAACGTCGGCATGGGAGCTGCCGCCGCCAATGGCGGCCGGGGGCGTCCAGTCGTTGAGGAAATGCGGGGGGTCGGCCGGACCCATGAAGGTCTTGCCCATGAGCACCTTGTCCGTGCCGATCCGCCCCGTCGCGTGCAGGTAGGTCCGGTAGCGGTCGAGTCCGTCACCGATCTGCTCAACCGTGAACCCTTCCGCCAGCCGCCCGTTGCATTGCTCAAAGGCGGCCTTCTTGTCCTGGCTTCCCGCGCGCTTGGGCACTTTGGCCCACAGGTCCTCGAACCATTGCGGGTAGCTTCGGCGCGGTGAACGCGAGGGTGAACGCCGTTCACCGGGGGAAGTCTCTGTCTCTGTATCTGACTCTGTCTCTGTCGCGCGCGCCCGCGAGGGAGCGTCACTGTGACCGTCACAGTCATTCACCTCGTTTTCACCCTGCCCTTCCCCGCGAAGCCGCTCTCTGTAGCGACGTGTGCGGTCCGCGCTGTTGTCGTGGCGGAACTGCCGCTTGTCCCAATTCACCGGCTCAAGGTGAATATTCACCAATCCCACCGCCTGCAGCCGGCGGTGAATCTCGTCCAATTCACGTGCCTGCACACCCAGCTTCACCGCCAGCTTGCGGTGAACCATGTCCGGGTCGTCGTCGGTGTCGAACAGGCCCTGGGCCTTGCAGCACATGAGGGCGACGAAGTGCCAGCGGTCCTCGAACGCGAGGAGCCGCAGCTTCTCGTCGTCGATTGCCTCCGCATACATGCGGAACCAGCGCAAAGAATTACCCATTGCGGTAGTCCTCGTATTCTTCCCGCCCTTGTCGCCGAACGTGCGCGCACACGCTGGCGGTCACGGCGGTATCCATGCCTTCCCCTTTATCCACGGCTGAACCGCACACGGCGCACTGAATCGGGGGCGCCGAGCCCTTCGCTGTCGGGCTCCGGGGGCGTGGATGCCGCGTGTTCGATCCGGTGCTGTGTTTTGATCCGCTGGATAGTCCTCTCGCGCTCAGCGTCCAGACGGTCCAGGTAGTCAAGATCCTCCTGCATCGGGGAACGCGGCGCGTTGTTCCAGGTCGGACGGCCGAGGCCGGGGACGCAGTCGCAGACGTGGTCCGCGAGCACGCGCCGGCCGGTGTACGCGGCGAAGCCGGTCAGCTCGCAGAAATGCCAGTATTGGTCCTTGTCGGTGTTGTTGTTGGCCCGAACCCGGGCGCCGGCCGTGCTCGGTTTGCGCTCCGGCCAGTATTCGTTCTCCATCATCCAGATGCCGATGAAGTCGGAGCTGTAGCCTTCGAACAGCAGCCGGATCGCTTCATCACCCGAAACCGGGGGGCCGCCTGTATCGTCGTCGGTCATTTTTTTACCCTCCGAGGGTTGTTGAGGGGTTTCTTCGTGTCCCAAAAAAAGCCCGAGGCATAACGCGCACGGGCTTATACGGGATGATCGCTATCGACAGGCTCAAGCAGGGATTCGGCGGAAACGCGGTAATCGACGGCCCGGCGCACCTTGCGGACCTCTTTACCGGGCACGGCGCCGCCCCGTTTCCTCCAGTTGCGGATGCGGCTGTCGTAGTCATACCCGCACAGCCGCGCGAGCTGCGGGATGCCGCCGGCGATTTCGATTGCCTGTTCGAGCCCGTTCATGGCGGGCAATGCAATCACGATTTGTGTTATCCGGTCAAACGGTTGAGCACAAGTCGTTGTATGACAGCCAACACGTAACGCACTAGACTTACCCGCCAGCGGGTAGGGGAAGGAAAAACAAAAAACGCATTGATGTGAATCAAACCCACGAGGAACAGACTTTATGAGCAACGAGGAAACGGTGGGCGATCGGCTGCGCCAGGCGCGGCAGAGCCTCGGCCTGTCTCAGACGGCCGCGGCCTATCGCTGCGGATGGGAATCGCAGAGCCGCGTGTCGATGTACGAGCGCGGCCAGCGCAGCCCGGACTACGACGACCTCGCCCGCATCGCCGCGGCCTACGGCGTGCGCCAGGAGTGGGTTCTGACCGGGGAGAAGCCGATTCGACCCGGTGGCCCTATAGACCGTGGAGACCCTGGAACGTACCATGTGCGCCGCCTCACATTAGCCGGCGCCGCCCGTGTCGGGGCGGACGGTAGCTGGCGCACACTCGAGCCAACGGAACCCAGGGAGCTGGCCATTAACGCACCAACGGGGGACCCCACGGCGTACGCGGTCCAGGTGTGCAATCACCACCTTTCGCCCGCTTTCCGCGACGGGGAAATAGTCGTCATCGAGCCCAACGAGAGCCTCGTACCGGGGGAGTACGTGCTCGTGAAAACCACTGACGGGGTCGAGCGGTTCATGGAACTCGCCATCCAGCACCCCGATCGCTACGTCCTGCTCGGCGTGCGCGACGCCAACGAGCGCGTCACGCTCTCGCGTGAGGAGATCGAGCATATCTACCACGTCGGCCCCCGCCTGCCGGCGTCGATGGCAACCGTGGACACCGCCAACAGCGCGTGAGCCGGCCGCCCGGCCGGCTCACGCACAGCGAACGTCACGCCAGTATCACAAAATGTTTTGACCCGTAGTATCACGAACCGTATTATCGTGGGCGTCGCGGTAACACACCGCGCCGACCACGGAGAACATCGTGATGCTGGACGAAATCGCAGAAACCGGCCGCACGGCCGGCACCAGCCAGCCGCAGAAAACCGAATCCCGCGTATCCCGTCGCGCTGAAGCGGGGCGCGAGATCGAGGGCGAACGGCGCAGGATTGAGCGCCAGATATGGGACAGCGAAGTCCCGTCGCTGATCCCCGAGGCCCTGTCGGAAACGACGAATCCCCCGCCGCGGCACGTACACGCCTACGAGTACGAGCGCCGGCGCATGGAGTCCAAGCGCGCCACGATCGCCCGCATCCTGCGCGACTACCCCATCGACGAGCTGCTGGAAGGCGTCGCCCCGGACAGCCCCGCGCGGACGCTGCTGAACGCGCTGTATCCCGACCTGCACCAATACTGCGACGCGTATGTCGATGGAGCCCGCATGGAGCGGGAAGCCCGCGAGCGGCTGAAACACCGGGACCTGTAATGACCGGCGTTACCCCCATCCCGAAAGGGGTTGCCTGGCTCGTGGACGAGTTGGGCTTCCCCGAGCGCCCGGACGGCAACGTGGCCGTGCGTGTCCGCGCGTCCTCGCTGGCGGAGCTGTTCGACTGCCCCGCCCGGTGGGCCGCGAAGCATCTGCAGGGCGAGAGCCTGCCGGACTCCGGCCGCGCTCATTTGGGCACGGCTGTCCACCACGCGACCGGCCTGTTCGATCAGGCCCGCGTGGAGGGCCGGACGATGGACCCCACGGACGCGGCCGACGCGTTCGTGGAGGCGTTCCGCGCCGACGAGCACGTTCACTGGTTCGACGTGAAGAAGGCCGAGGCGGAGCGC
This sequence comes from Halofilum ochraceum, assembly GCF_001614315.2. Classification (NCBI taxonomy): domain Bacteria; kingdom Pseudomonadati; phylum Pseudomonadota; class Gammaproteobacteria; order Chromatiales; family Ectothiorhodospiraceae; genus Halofilum; species Halofilum ochraceum. The sequence continues at coordinate 21,118 of NZ_LVEG02000005.1, read as the reverse complement.
ACGGGCGTCGGCCTCGTCGCCCTGTACTGCCAGGACATAGCCGGCGGGTTCGACTTCGACTCGGTCGAGCTGACCTGTGAAGAAGTCGAAATCGACATGGGCGACGGCCTCGTGCTGCGCCTCACCGGGACGCTGGACCGGATCTACCGCGACGTATTCACCACCGACGAAGGTATCGAAGTCGAGCGGCGCGGCATCGCCGACCTCAAGACGGGCCGTGCGGCCGTGGATTCGGTCGGCAACGTCAAGATGGACTGGCACGGCGCACAGCTCGCGGTCTACGAGCTGCTCGGCCTGCTCGGCCAGCGCACGACGGGCGAGGAGCTGATCGCCCCGGGCAAGATCATCGGCCTCAAGACCGAGGGCACCCCGGCCGCCGGGATCGGCACGATCCCCGACGGGCGCGGCCTGCTGCTCGGCAACAACACGCAGACCGGCCTGCTGGAATACGCGGCCGGGATCATCAAGAGCGGCCTTTGGTGGGGCAACCCGCGGTCGATGATGTGCCATCACCGCTTCTGCCCGATTCACAACCAGTGCCGCTTCCGTTCCTTTGAAGAAACCACGGAGTAACCCAATGGCAGCCCAAACCGAAACACTCGACAACCTGCGCGGACAGGCCGGCGGCCAGAGCCAGCCGCCGGCACAGAAGGGGATCAACTACTTCCTCAAGAACAACCAGGCGGAGATCAAGCGCGCCCTGCCGCGCCACATGGACGCCGATCGCATGGCGCGTATCGCCATGACGGAAATGCGCCGCACCCCGGACCTGTTGAACGCCGATCCCAAAACGCTGTTCGGCGCCGTGATCCAGGCCAGCCAGCTCGGACTCGAGCCCGGTGGCGCGCTCGGCCATTGCTACCTGCTGCCGTTCGTCGAGAACCGGGGCAAGCGCAACGAACAGACCACGGTGCAGCTCATCATCGGCTATCGCGGGATGATCGACCTGGCCCGCCGCTCGGGGCAGATCGTGAGCCTGCGGGCCCGCGCGGTCTACGAACAGGACGAGTTCCACTACGAGTTCGGCCTGCGCGAGGATCTCACGCACAAGCCGTATGAAGGCGAGAACGCGGGCGAGCTGACGCACGTGTACGCGGTCGCCGAGCTGAAAGACGGCGGCGTGCAGTTCGAAGTGCTCCCGATCGCCAAGATCGAAGCGATCCGCAAGTCCCGCAAGGGTGCGAAGGCCAAGGCCGCCGACGAGCGCGGCCCGTGGAGCACCCACTACGCCGAAATGGCGAAGAAGTCCGCGATCCGGGCCCTGTTCAAGTACCTGCCCGTGTCCGTGGAGCTGCAGCGCGCCGTTGCGATCGACGAACAGGGCGACGCCGGGATGCAGCACAACGACGACGTCCTCGACCTCGACCCGTCCGACTGGAGCACGGCCGACGCGCCGGCCGCCGAACCGGAGGCGCCAGCGGCCGAGGCCAGCGCCAACGACAGTGGCGACAACAGCGGCCCGTCGGGCGACGAGATCGTGCAGGCGATCCGCCAGGCGCCGAACCGCGAGGAGCTGGACGTGCGGATGGACGCCTCGCGCGACCTGACCGGCGACGCACTCGCCGAAGCGCAGAAGGCGTACCGGGATCGCAGCAAGGAGCTGGAAGGCGACTCCGGCGCGCAGAACGACATGGGCCTCGACTGAGGCCCCCGACCACGGAGGACAACACCATGCGTATTGATCGCATCGAAGCAACCGCCTACCTCGGCCTCGCGGCGCTGGATCTGGCGCCGGCCACGGCCGTCACGCTGATTGCCGGTCCCAACGGGGCCGGCAAGTCGAGCCTCGCGGAAGTGATCCGCCACGCCCTGCTTGGCCGCGCCACGCGCGTCACCAAAAAGGGCGACTACAAGCTCCTGCTCACCCACGGCCACAAGAACGGCCAGGGCAAGGTGACGTGGGCCCACGGCGATACCGGCGGCGTCGCCGGCTTCAAGCTCCCGAAGGGCGACGAGATCAAGGGCGCCAACCTGCCGCAGCTCGAAGGGCTCGACATTGCCCTGGGCGCCACCCCGTTCATGCAGATGGCCGACAAGGACCGCCGTGGCGTGCTCATGCGCGCCACCGGCATCCAGGCCAAGCCCAAGGACGTCGGCGAGCGGCTCAAGCAGCGCGGCGTGGAGGCGACCGTCGCCGAGGAAGTCGCGCCCATGCTGCGCTCCGGCTTCGACGCCGGCCGCCAGTACGCCGAACAGAACGCCAAGAACAAGGAACAGGAGTGGCGCCAGATCACGGGCGAACAGTACGGCACCAACAAGGCCGAGGATTGGGAGGCGAGCGCGCCGGAGCGGCCGGCCGTTGAAGCTCTGGAGGAAGCTGCCAACGAGCGCAACGAGGTACAGATCGCGCTCCGGCAGGCGATCGACGATCAGATACAGGTGCGCGACGAACGCCTGTCCGAAGCCTATGAGCGCCAGAAGGCGGCGAAGGCGAAGCTCGCCGGGGAAACCCCGGACGTCCACCCCTGCCCCTCGTGCGGCCAGGCGCTCACGATCAGCAACGAGGGGCTCCACGTTCATGACGGCGGCGACGAGCCCGTGCACGACCAGGAGGCCGCCCGGGAGGAAGCGGAAGCCGCCGGTCAGGCGATCAGCGGCGCACAGAACGAGCGCTCCCGCCTGCAGCAGGAGGTCGGAAACGTGGACAACGGGCGCCCCGTCCAGGCCACGCTCTACTCGCTCGGCGTCGACTCGTATCTGCTCGAACGCTACGACAAGGCGCTGGCCGCGCTGGAGGAGCTGAATCAGCAGGCCGAAGCGCACGATTCGGCCAGTGGTATCACGGAACGTGCTGCGAAGGCCCACAAGGCGGCCAAACAGTACCGCGTCGCCGAGGCCGCGCTGAAACCCGACGGCATCCCCACGGACCTCGTCACCGAGGCGATCCGCCCGATCAACGACCGCCTCTCGTGGTCGAGCCACCACACCGGCTGGCCGCTGGTGCAGATCGACACCGACTGCGCGCTCACCATCGGCGGGCATCCCTACCCGCTCGCCAGCGAGTCGGAGCGGTGGCGCGCCGACATTCTCATGGCGGAGGCGCTGGCCTACGCCACGGGCCTGCGCTGCTTCATGTACGACCGCGTCGACGTGCTCTCGCCGCAGAACCGGACGCCGCTGATCCGCTGGCTGGACGCGATCGCGGCCGACTACGACTCGATCATCGTGCTCGGCACGTTCCGCCAGGCGCCGGACAACAACGCCCTGCCCGCCTCCGTCACCGCGTACTGGATCGACGGCGGCGACATTCACCACGAAAACACGGAGGCCGCGGCATGAACCCCCTGGGCCTTATCTACGACACAGAGACAACAGGTATCCCCGACTGGCACAGCCCGTCGGACAGCGAGCACCAGCCGCATATCGTCCAGATCGCCGCGCGCCTGGTCGACCTTGAAACCCGGAACACGGTGCAGATGATCGACCTGATCGTCCGGCCGGCCGGGTGGGAGATCCCGCAGGACGTGGTCGACATTCACGGAATCACGACCGAGCGGGCATATGAGATCGGCGTGCCTGAGCGGGTCGCGCTGGATGCCCTGCTCCCCCTCTGGCAGGCCGCGGAGGTCCGTATCGGCCACAGCGAGAACTTCGACGCGCGGATTCTGCGAATCGCGCTCAAGCGCTACTACGGCGACCAGCTCGCCGACGCGTGGAAGGCCGGCAACGCGGCCTGTACCGGGCGGCTCGGCCAGAAGGCCATGCAGACCGGCCGGCGGATGCCGAAGCTCACCGAAGCCTACGAGCACTACCTCGGCGAGGAGTACGAGGGCGCGCACAGCGCGCTCGCCGACGTCGACGCCTGTATGGCCGTCTACTTCGCCATGACCGACGAGCAGGAGAAGGAGCCAGCGACAGCATGAATCCGAAATCGGCAGTAATCGGCCCCAACAGCAAGGCCGCAGCCATGATGAACGCCGTGGCCGGCGCCCTGCGGGGCGGCGCCCCGACCATGCCCGAACCCGGCGAAGTGGTCGATGAACCGCGCCCGAAACGGCGCCGGGAGCCGCTCAAAACACGCAGCGCCCGCTACCACAAGCCGGGGCAGGGTCCGCGGGAGTGCCGGCGGCGCGTCGGCCAGCGCAAAGGCACATGGCCGCTCAAGCTCCGCCCCGGCGACGGCATCCACGTCGAGGTACCGGGCGCCGACCGGCCGCTGTCGTGCTACGTCGACCGCGTCCACCGCGGCGGCGGGCGCATCACCGTGATGCTCACCGACGGCCGCAAGCGCACATGCCCGAAGGCGTGGGTGCTCGGCTTCGTCGGCGGGCCCTTCTGAAATACACCAGCACGAACGAGGCAACCGCAATGGACGACCTTCAATTCAGCTACACGCAGGAGGAACCCCGGCCCCGCGCGCAGCAGGGCTGACCACCAACCGAAGCAACGGAGGACGGACCATGTCCGAGCAACAGCAGAAACGGCCGCTCACGCAGATCCTCAACGAGCTGGAGCGCGGCCACTTCGTGGACGACCTGACCGAGGAGCACGAGGACGTACTGGCGAAGGTAAAGCACACCGGCAAGCAGGGGGCGCTCACGATCACCCTCAAGTACAAGTGGGTGAACGAGGAACAGATCACGATCCAGCCGGAGATTACCGCGAAACCGCCGAAGCTCCCGCGCGGCGAGTCCCTGTTCTACGTCACGGGCGACAACGACCTGATGCGGAACGACCCGCGCCAGCGGGAAATGGAGCTGCGCGGCGTGCCGTCGGCCGGCGACCAGCCCGTGCGGGGCATCCCGGGCAGCAACAGCTAACCGCGGGCGCCGCCCGCACCACCCATCCGCCAACCACAGGAGGCATGATCTATGGCGGAACGACAGAAGAACCAGCCGGACGCGTCGGCTCCCAACCAAAACCTGCAGGAAATGTTCGAGTTCGGCTCGGCCCTGGTCGGCATCCAGCAGACCGAGGGCGGCAAGCCGTTCATCGTCCTGCCGGGCTCCGAGCATGAAGGCTTCAAGCCCGTAAGCGTCGAGAAGTTCATGGAGCGCCCCGCGCGCATCGAGAACACGATCACGCTCGGCACACCGGACAGCTTCATCGACTACGTGAGCCGCTTCGTGCGCCACGGCCAATCGGTCCTGTTCGCCAGCCGGCCCGAGGACCGCACCGTGACGTGCGTGATCGACTACCACACGAGCGGCGAGTACGGCGACCGGCCTTCCTGGTGCAGCCACACGGCGCACTTCACGTGCCCGCCGTCGAAGGAATGGCGGATCTGGACCGGCAAGAACGGCGCCAAGATGGGCCAGCGCGATTTCGCGGAGTTCCTGGAGGACAACGCGGACGACATTGTCGTGCCGGACGAGGACAAGGGCGCCCCCACGGCCGCGGACATGATGGAGATCGCCCGCTCGTTCGAGGCCAAGACCAGCGCCGAGTTCCGCTCGGGCACGCGCCTCGACAACGGCGACGTGGAGCTGACGTACAACGAGCAGACCGAGGCCAGCGCCAACGGGCGCACCGGCAAGGTCACGGTGCCGGAGCACTTCTACGTGCTGCTGCGCCCGTTCGACGGCTCCCCGGCCTACCCGATCAAGGCGAAGCTCCGGTACCGCGCCAAGGAGGGGATGCTGGTCCTTTGGTACGACCTGCACCGCCCGGATCTGGCCGAGGAGGAGTGCTTCCTCGAGACGGTCCAGACCATCGAGGAGGGAACGAAGCTGTCCGCCCTGCGGTATCGCTAGGCCGGTCATATCACGTTTCGTGTAATCCGGGCCCCGGCCGCGCCGGCCGGGGTCCTTTGAGGAGGCCAACGTGGCAAGAGGCGTCAACAAGTGCATTTTCATCGGCAACCTCGGTGCCGATCCCGAAACGCGGTACACGCCGAGCGGTACCGCGATCACGAATATCCGCATCGCCGTGTCGGAAACGTGGAAAGACCGCAACAGCGGCGAACAGCAGGAGCGTACCGAGTGGGTGCGCGTCGCGGCCTTCAACCGGCTCGCCGAGATCATGGGCGAGTACCTGCAGAAGGGCTCGCAGGTCTACATCGAGGGCCGGATGCAGACCAAGAAGTACCAGGACCAGCAGGGCAACGACCGCTACTCCACCGAGATTGTCTGCAACGACATGCAGATGCTCGGCAGCCGCGGTGGCGGCGGCCAGCAGGGCGGCCAGTCGTCCGGCCGCAATGCCGGCGGCGGCAGCTCCCAGGGCGGCGGCCAGCCGCCGACCGACGACTTCGACGACGACATTCCGTTCTAGCGAGGAGGAATCCATGCCGGAGAAAGATCCAGCAGACGAAGGCCGCGAGGCTTACATGAACGGCGAGCCATTGAGCGCCTGCCCCTACGAAGGCGACGAAGCGGCCGAGTGGGAAGGCGGCTGGATGGAGGCCGAGGAGGAAGGAGCATGAAAGCAGCAGACAGCGAATTGCCCAGGTACCGCTCACACAAAGAGGTTCGCGCGGTCCAGATCGAGAAGGTAATCCCAACTGCCGGCGGCGGCGCGGAGATCGTCCCGGTGGATGCGGGCATATCGCCCTTCACGGTCGAAGCGGCCTACATGAAAAAGCATAAACCGGAGGCCGGCGGCTACTACGTCGTCTACTCCGACGGCTACGAGTCCTGGTCACCCAAAGAGGCTTTCGAGCAGGGGTACACGCGGATCAAGTGAGGCTGTTTCGCGCAGGGCCCCGCCGGGGTCCTGCCCGAAGCATCCACGAACCAACCCTGCAGGACATGGAGCGGGAGCAATGAAAGGCGAAACGAAGATGTACCCGATCGAGAAGCTGGCCCTGACCGAGTCCAGCGAGGACACAAGGCTCAACACGCGCACGCGCGTCGCGCTGTACCTCTACGACCGCACGAAGGCCGGACAGGACGCGCCGGTTACGGCCGATTCCGTCACCGAGGATCTTCCCGGCGCCGACCGGGGTGCGGTCAGCCAGGCCCTGCACAGCATTTATCGCGAGCGCGGATTGGCCAAGGGGACCAAGGACAACGGGCAGCCCGTCTACACGGTGCGTCCCAGCTATCTGCGCGACGTGGAGGCATCCCTGCGCCACCGCCCGCGCCGGCCGGCCGGAACGGCGCGCGATCAGGAACAGGCGGAGCTGATCCACGAAAACGATACCTCCGATACGGCCACCGAGGCCGAGGAGCCAGCCGCCGCGCCCGTCGACCTCGACGCGATGGACGAGCTGGTAGAGGACGCGATCACATTCCTCGATTTCGGCCGCATCGACCGCGTGAAGGCGAAGCTGGACCGACTGCGCGGGGAGCTGGCGACAAGGCACTAACGGCGAGGGCCGGCTTTCGCCGAATCACCCACGCAAACGACCGGAGCAGAGCAATGAGCGAAGAAGCCGAAGCAATCGAAACGACCGAAGAAACCACGGGCCAGCAGCAGGCATCCGAGCCGGTACCGATTACCGGCGTTATCGCTGACGCGCGGTTCGGATACACCACCAGCGAGCGCAACCGGTTCGGCCTGCTTGTCACTTTCCGGCGCGGGCCGACGATCGTGGGGAGCTACGTCGTGGTGGACTACCCGATCGAGATACGCCCGGGCGCCGAAGCGAACTGGTCGGAGAACAGCCGCGACCGCCAGTACGCCGACGCCGTCCGCCAGCTCAACCGGATACTGCGGACGGCCGGCAAGGAGCACGTCGCCGAGCTGCCCGGGACACCGGTACAGCTCCACATCGACGACAACCGCATCACCTACTGGCGCGTGCTTTGGGAGGCGCTGTGACTCCCCCGCGCACCCTGCGCTCGTGCGCCTGCGGTTGCGGCCAGCGCTTCGAGCCGCAGCGGTCGAACCATATCTATTTCAGCGACGCGTGCCGCGCCCGCGCCAGCCGCAACCGGCGAGGCGACGAGCTGCCGGGAACGCCCTGCCGGATCGCCGGCATCCGCAAGCTCAAAAACGGGCGCGTGTCCGTGACTGTCCACGTCGAGGCCGGCGAAGCCAACGAGGCCCTGCGCTTCAACAACGGCGATCCGGCCCGACTGACCGAAGGAGACTGACCATGCCGGCGAACGAGCCCGCGGTCGATATGCTGCCGCCCAAGCACTACCCATACGACGGCGATATCGCCTTCCTCCACGCGGCCCGGAATTACATCGAGGCCGGCTGGTGGGAGCGATTCAAGGTGCGGACCTTCGGCCATATCCAGCAGGCCTGGGACGGCGAGCACTACGTAACCGTCGCCAATTACCGGAACGTGATCTACATGCTCGGCTTCGAGCTGGCGCTGCCGGCCGAGCGGGAAGGAGCCGCCAATGATTGAAGATGCGGAACTTGTCGAACGCGCCGTGCGGGCCGCGCGGCCACACAGCAACGTCGCGCATCCCCGGTGGGTCGCCGTCCGCGACGCCTTCGCCTGCGGATCGACGGTCGCGCACGAGCTGTGCCTGCGCTTCGGATTCGATCCCGAAGAAACGGTGCGCGGCCTGCACACAGAGAACCCCGGCGTGGACTACGACGACGCCTGCGAAGCCAAGGCCCTCCTGCATCAGCGGTGCGAAGTGGGCGACGAGTATATCGGCCTGGCCGCGCCGACTCGGAGACTCGCCGAGCGGTACGAGCGGGCCGAGGCGGAATGTCAGCGGATGCGCTCTATCATCGCAGGCGACCACACGCTGTACGGCGATCCTGCCGCACCCCACACCCCGGAGCAGGCACACGGGGATGCGCTGGCGGCGATAGACGAGTTGCTTAATGACATAAAGGTGGCTCGTCGGGATGCAGACATGAGCGAAGCTGACGTGCGCTGGTACGAGAAGTTCAGCAACACGCTGCGTCTTGCTCGATCCCACCTCACCGCCAGCGGCGTGCCGTATGTGCCGGAGTCGATAAAAAAACTGCCCGGTCATCTTCGGTCATTGGCAAAGGAGGAAGAATACGAGGCCAACAAACTGCATGGAATGGATGAAGAAGCCTCGGTCAGAATGGCCCGAGCGGAAGCCTACCGGGATGCAGCAGGGAGAATCGGCGTGTACCTATCAGACGCCCTCGCCTCCGCGCCTGCGGTGCATCCAGATTATCCGCGAGCCACAATGGATGAATTGCGGAAGGTGTACAGCATCGTACTCAAGTACATCGACAGGCTTAACGATCCAATCTCGAAGTCTGAGTTCAACCTGGACGCCGCGCAAATGTGCGACGAATTGGAAGATGCTATCGCAGCCGCGCCCAGCCAGCACGAACAGGGGGAGTGATGACTGAAACAAACGAAACGATGCGCCGTCATGCGTTCGACTGCGGGATTGCGCCGGATGCGGAACTGGCATTCATCCACGACGCCGACCGCCTCGCCCGGTACGAGCGTGACCTGCACGACGACATCGGCAAAGACCGCTCGCAGGACACCGACTGGCTACGTGCCGGATTCTTGCAGCGGGGCGCGGAGATTGAGCGGCTGGAGGACGGGATTCGGGCGCTGGCTGACGAGATGCACGAACACGCCGATCCGACCGACGAAATTCTACTGAACTACTCGGACCGACTGCGCGACCTGCTGGGCGAGGGGGAGTGATGGCGAGGTACGCGGAAAACACACAGGTCCCGAGCGACAAAAGCCGCGCGGAGATAGAGCGGACTCTCGGCCGCTACGGCGCCTCGGGCTTCATGTACGGCTGGCAGAGCGGCTACGCCGTCGTCGCGTTTGAAATGCACCAGCGCCGGATTCGCTTCGATCTGCCGATGCCCGATCGGCAGGCACCGGAGTTCACGAAAACCGAAACCGGCCGGGAGCGATCGACCGCGCAGGCCGAGAAAGCCTACGAGCAGTCGGTACGCCAGCGCTGGCGCGCCCTGCACCTGGTAATCAAGGCCAAGCTCGAGGCCGTGGAGAGCGGCATCACAGAGTTCCAGGAGGAGTTTCTCGCGCACATCGTCCTGCCGAACGGCTACACCGTCGGCCGCTGGATGCTGCCGCAGGTTGACGAGGCGTACGAAACCGGCGATATGCCGGCCCTTCTGCCAGCACCGGGAGCCGAGAAGTAATGGCGATCTACGAGTACAACAGCCACAACCCGCACGGCGGCGGATTCGAGGGCCTGCGCGTCGTCGTTTCGTGCTGCCGTTCGGGCATCCACCAGCGCTATTTCAACTTCCGCCACCGCGGCAAGCGTGTCACGCCGTCCCGTGAGAAGGCGATGCGCCGGGAAGCCAAGGCGATCGACAAGGAATGGCGCCAACAGCAGGCCCGCGAACAAAAGGGCCGGCGGGACGAGGCGCGGCCGAATCGCAACGCCGACAGCCCCACATCGACCGGCGTGGGCGGCATCCGCATGACGTTCACGGTGACTCGCAAGCACCGGGCCGGCCGGAACGTCCACTACTACGCCCCGGCGTTCGTCGTCCACGGGAGCAACGACAATCGTGTGTTCACCCGCACGATCCGCGTCCGCCGTGGCGAGGTCATGGCGGGATGGGCGCAAGCCGTCCGCTTCTACTGCGAGCAAAAGGGCATCGAGGGCGCGGGCTTCCGGCGCCTGTTGCGGCGACGGCCGCCTGTCGCCCGGTTCGAAGTCGTCCGCCAGGACATGAACAAACGCCTCGGCCACAAGATACCGAAGGAGAAAGTACCGCAATGAACGAACCGCGATTCACCTGTATGTCCTGCGGCCGGGACAAGCCGAAGTCGGTCAAGATCGCACGGCCGAAGGGGAAACCGTCCATGTGCCAGGCCTGCGCGGATCTGGCCGCCCAGCGGAAGGCGCGGACGAAATGAAAGCCGCCGGATATTACATAGGCTGGCGGGCTCCCGATCCACGCGCCCGCCGCACCGCACAGACGGTGATGATGGACGTCGCCGCCGGACTGCTTGATTGCCCGCGTGCAGACCTCATGTGCGTGAGCTGGTGGGCCATGATGGCGATACACCGATAGGGGCTTAATCCATGTTCGATGAAAGAACCAATCGCCGTTCGCCCAAGCCGGGAGCAACCAGTCGATGGCCGAAGGCATCTTGTCACGCAGTCGATGGCGGCCGGACATACCTCGTCTTTAGCAACGAGGACCCACCCCAGCCGCGGATCATAGGCGGCGGGCGGTCCGCATGGGACGCGTGGATGGAGGCCGAAGTATGCCCCAGAGAGGCGAAATACTGATGGATCGGATAACCCTGCACAACATGGACCGGCCGGACGACCGCGACCTTTGGGCCTGCGCCTACGCCGCGGCCATGAATTTCCTGCACGGCGGCGAGGACGGGCTCGGTGAAGGCCGGGGCATGTACGGCCCCGGGCAGGCGATCACCTACGAGTACGGACGGGGCGACGGCCCCGCCCTGGAGCTGGCCGTATGGCGCAACAGCGAGGGGGTCAACGTCGCGCCAGTGGACGAGGGGAGCTGAGGGGGCTATGAATCCGTATCTTACGCAGGAGGAGATCGAGAGCCTGACCGGCAAAGAACGGCCGGGCGCGCAATGCCAGGCCCTCGCCTACATGGGATTCGTGTTTGTGGTTCGGCCGGACGGGAAACCGCGCGTGCTGCGCGCGCACCATGACCGCCTGCTCGGGATCGACGACACCGGGGCCGGACGCAACAAGGAGCCGGAACCGGACTGGAGCGCACTCGATGGCTAAACGCGCCAGCCGTAAACGGGAGAATCGCCCACTGCCCGCCCGCTGGCGGATCAAGCACGGCGCCTACTACTACCGGGTGCCGACGGCCGCCCGCCACCTTTGGGACGGCAAGAGCGAATTTCGCCTCGGGGCGACGCTGCGCGAGGCGTACAAGACGTGGTCCGATCGCATGGAGGACGGACAGGCGGAGCGCATCCGCACGATCGGGAACCTGCTCGACTGGTACGCGAATACCATCATCCCCGAGAAAGCCGCCGCGACACAGACCGACAACCACAACTCGCTCAAGAAGCTGCGGCCGGTTTTCGCCAACATGCCGATCGACGGGATCAAGCCGCACCACGTCTGGAAATACGCCGAGAAGCGCGGGGCGCCGACCGCGGCCAAGCATGAGATCCAGGTGCTGCGCCACGCATACACCGAATCGGTCCAGCGCCTCGGCATCCCCACCAGCGGGAACCCCCTGCTCGGCAATATCCGTATGCCGTCGGGCAGCTCCAAGGGGCGCGGGCGCTACGTCGAGGATTGGGAAGTCGTGGCGGCCTTGAGCCTGTCGTCGCGGCGCAAGAGCGGCTCCGTACTCATGTGCCAGGCCTACATTCGGATCAAGCTGCTCACCGGCCTGCGTATGACGGACATGCTCCTGCTCCGGGTCGCGGACGGCCGGCAGGACGGCATCCACGTCAAGCCGCGCAAGACCGCCAAGACCACCGGCAAGGCCGGCATCTACGAATGGACCGACCAGCTCCGCGATGCCTGGAACATGGCCCTGGCCGCACGGCCGGTCGACCTCGGCCCGTGGCTGTTCTGCAATCGCAAGGGCGAGTGCTACGTACCCGACAACGGGAAACGGCCGGCAGGGTTCGAGAGCGTGTGGAAACGCTTTATCAAGCGCTGCGTTGACGATACCGACAACCCGCTGCAGGCATCATTCGCCGAGCGGGATCTGCGCGCCAAGGCCGCCACCGACGTCGGCGATCTGGAGCGCGCGCGCGAGCTGCTGCAACAGGCCGACGCCCGGACCACGCAGAAGTGGTACCGGCGGCTGCCCGAGCGGATCAAACCGGCCCGGTAATAGCACGCGCCACCTATCACTACCAGCAAGGAGAAAAACCATGAGAAGCATCGCACTGGCAGCCATCTTCGCGGCTGCAATTATCGCCCCGGCACAGGCCGAGGACGCCATGATCGCCTACACGTCCGTCCAGCAGGACCTCGACGACGGCGCCGCGGAGTGCGCGGTCGAGACACAGACGACCATAGGAGGCGGGTCACAGTACGAGTACCGTTCACAGACGCTCGGGGCCATCGGACTGCGGGGCACCATCGTTGAGCTGACGGATTCCGTCCGGCTCGGATATGTCGGCGAGTACCGGAGCTGCCTGGGCGGAAGCGGTGGCGACTCCGACGGCTCCACGATGATCGGCCTTGAAGTGAAATGGACGCTGATCGAGTAGCCAGTGATGAGCCGGCGGGGATGCCCCGCCGGCTGTCCCACAGTGAAATCGCACTCCCCGGAAATCAGTAACTTAACTCAACACGAAACGTGATACCGTGGGACAGTCAAAGATCGCAACATATTGTATATGCTGGAAAAATCGGGGTTCCGACCGCTCGGCTACGAACCATGAGGTCGGGGGTTCGAATCCTCCCGGGCGCGCCAGACATAAAAAAAGCCGGCTCAATGCCGGCTTTTTTTATGTCCGGGGAGTCCGGGGGCCTTGATGAGAACCCCCCGGTTCGACTGATCGGCAGGAAGCCGATCAGCGCGAGCGAAGCGAGTCCCGAAGGGACGCGGCCCATGGAAGGGCCGCGCAATCCTCCCGGGTGCGCCACATGAAAAAGGCCGGCTCAATGTCGGCCTTTTTCATCACCCACGGATCCAAAAACAACGATCCCAGTCGGTTCCACCGGCCAACGTAGGTTGGGTTGACGAAGGAAACCCAACACGCCGAGCGATCCACCGCCGCCCGCGGCAGTGCTCGACACCGTTCTCGATCTCTTCCACCGATACGCTTGGCCGGACCTTTTTCGCCCCGATCAGCGTTTACGCAAGGGCAAACTGGACAAGCATCAACTGTCAGGAGGACTCCTCCGGCAGATCGGCAAGCCCGACGATATGCACACCGGCATGCTCAAGATCGACCCGCGTCTGCTCGTCACTGTCATACGTCACGGGCCGAGTGAGATCCCATATGAGATGCACGTTGAACCCAGCTCCGGCGCCGTCTTCCGCCGTCCACTTCACACAGACATCACGGGCCAGCCCGCAGACGAACAGGTCCGTGACGCCCAGTTCCCGCAGATAACCGGCCAGCCCGGTCGGCGGCCGATCGCCAGTAGGCCCCCAGTTATCGCGGAACCCGCTGTACGAATCCACGTTCGGGTCGCTGCCTTTGCGGACGATCACATCGGCGCGATTCCAATCGATCGCCGGATGCAGACGCGCCCCGTCGCTGCCCTGGACACAGTGGTCGGGCCAGAGCGTCTGTTCGTGACCGTGAAGATCGATGGTCTCGAACGGCTGCCTGCCCTCGTGCTCGCTGGCGAAGGACACGTGTCCGGGCGGATGCCAGTCCTGGGTTGCGGCGTTCACACGGAACAGCCCCGCATCGAGAAGCCGCTGCACCGGGTCCAGAATCCGGTCTCCGTCCGCCGTGGCCAACGGACCGCCCGGGACGAAATCGGGCTGTATATCCACCAGCACAAGGGCTGACCGGCTTTTATCGAAGTGCACCGCCATTGCACACACCTCCAGAAACCTTGCTCTGTCACTCTAATCTGCGGGTTTCCGGCGGCCACTACAAGCGGAAGGCCGGGGGATCGCGCCGCCGCTATCCAGCCCGGGCGAAGGCCGATCCCTTCGACCCTGGTCGCCAGCTTCGACCGACTACTACACTGGAAACCGGACGCTCTCCTCTCACAGGGCTCTATGCCCGATACGACGGAATGGGTGCAGGATGACCGGTCATTCGCAGCGGAAACCGCCGGAAGCCGCCTGGTTCACGGCCACCGTAGTGGGCGCACGCCGTATCGCACCCGCGGTCATGTCGGTGGAAATCCGCGTGGAGACGGAATCGCCCTTCGCCTATTGCGAAGGGCAGTACATCCGCATTCAACTCGCGGATGGCCGACGCCGCGATCTGTCCATCGCCAATGCCCACGACCGTGAAAATCTCCTCGAGATGTGGGTCCGTGATGTCGGCGGAGACTTCAGTCGTCATGTGTTCGATCGTCTCGTCACGGGTGAGCAGTGGGACTTCGAGGGGCCACTCGGCGATGCCTGGGTGCGCGACGACGACCGCCCCCTGCTGCTTGTCACCGGCGGTACCGGGCTCGGGCCCGCGCGGGCGATCGTACGGGCCGAACTGGCCCGGGATCCGTCGCGGACGATTGACCTCGTCCACGGTGACGAGCGGCGCGAAGACCTGTTCGCCCACGAAGAACTGGAACACTGGAGCCGGGAGCATCCCTCATTCGGTTACCGGCCGACCCTGCGGGTACCGGATGCCGAATGGGAAGGTGCGACCGGGACGCCGGATCAGCTTATCGACCAGCAGCAGTGGGATGTGCATGACCGTGTTGCGCATCTCTTCGGCCCGCCCCCGATGGTCGAGGCCGCAATTCAGGTACTCCGGAAACAGGGAATCGATGCCAGCGACATCCACGCCGACGCGTTCACGCCCGGCGCAACCGATCTCGATTATCGATATCCTCCCGGGCGGTGAGACCGAACTCGGCCCGATCCACCCTGCTCCGGGAATGCATGCATGAATATCGAAATGCTCGACACCTTCCTTGATCTCCTCGAGACGCGGAACTTCAACCGCACGGCGGACAACCTGCAGATCACGCAGTCGACAGTCAGTGCCCGTGTACGTGGACTCGAGGAGCAACTCGGCGTGCGCCTGTTCGTGCGGGGTCGTGGCGGTGCCGAACTGACGCCAGACGGCCAGAAATTCGAGAGTTACGCAGTGAATATCCGCCTCGGCTGGAACCTTGCGCGTCAGGAACTCGCGATGCCGGCCGGTTATCACGGTCAGCTCCGCGTCGCGATGCAGGTGAGCCTCTGGGACAAACTGATCATCGACTGGGTGGGCGAACTCCGCCGGATCCTCACCGACACGGCCGTGCACGTGGAATCGGATTACTCCAGGGCGATGATCGACGAAATCGTCTTCGGCAATCTCGACGTCGCCGTGATCTACACCCCGGAGTACCGCCCTGAACTCGCGGTCGATCATCTGTTCGACGAGCGCTTCAGTATGGTCGCGACGACTGCCTGCGCACTGGAAGACGTTCAGCCCGAGTCGTATCTGTTCGTGGCTTCGAGCCCGTACTTCAAGGCCCGCCACGGCGAGCTGCTGCCGCAACTCCAGCATGCCCCCCTGTCGATGGGGCTCAGCAACATGACCATTGCCTACCTGCGGCGGTACTCCGGAATCGCGTATCTGCCGGAGCGCATGAGTCGACCGTTGATCGAGTCGGGCGACCTGTTCCCGGTCGCGGGCGCCCCCGTCATCGACCAGCCGGTATACGCGACCTACGTCTCCCGGCATCGCTACCGCCCCAACGTGAAACACGCCCTCGCGCTGCTGTCGACGCTCGACCTGAACGCCTGACCTGGCGGCCACCGTCACTGCCACGTGACGAGGAAGCCGAGCACGATCGCCGCCATGAACAGCGTTTCCGCGACCATGAGGGCGACCGCGAGCCAGCCGACGCGGGCCAGCTCGCGCAGATCCGTTTTCATGCCGATCGCGGCGATCGCGCAGATCAGGCACCACCGCGATACCTCGGTCGCCCCTCCGGCGACGGCGCTCGACAACAGACCGAGGCTGTTCAGGCCGGCAATCACGATGAATGCCAGCAGAAACAGCGGGACAGGCAGCCGCCGCCACCAGCGCACGTCCACGGCGCGCTGTCCCGTTTCCCGGCGGAAGAACAGCGCGATGGCGAGGACCATCGGCGCCAGCATCGCCACGCGCAGGAGCTTGGTCACCGTAGCCGTGTCACCCGCCGTCCCCGACACCATGTAACCGGCACCGACGACCTGGGCGACGTCGTGGATGGTCGCCCCCAGAAATATCCCCGCGGACACCCCATCCAGGCCGATCGCCGCGACGATCACCGGGTAGAGAATCATGGTCAGCGTACCGAGCGTAGTCACACCGACGATCGCGAACAGCGTGTCGCGTTCGGCATGCTCGTCGCGCGGCAACACCGCCGCGATCGCGAGCGCGGCCGATGCGCCACAGATGCCCACGGCGCCGCCGGTCAGAACGCCCTGTCGGCGGCTCAGCCCGAACGCGGCCGCGAGGATACGGCCGAAGATGACCGTTGCGATCACGGTCGCGACCACGACTCCGATCACGTCCGCACCGAGGGTGCCGATCTGTTCAAGGCCAATCCGGGCACCGAGCAGCGCCACCCCGACGCGGAGCACCTGACGGGCAGAGAATTCAACGCCAGGCGCCGTGCGGGGTTCCTGCGCCAGGAAATTGAAGGCGATACCCAGCAGCAGGGCATACAGCAGGGTCGGCCCACCGTAATGATCCGAGACGAACACGGCCGCCATGGCGATCGTGATCGCCGTCAGCAATCCCGGCCATAACCTCTGCACGCGAGCTATTCCGCGTTCCGCGGACTCAACGGTAGACGACAAAGTCGATCTCCTGAGGGGGACGATGCAGGGGATCCATGCGGGATCCCCGGCGAGCGGGCCAATCGGTGGGCTTGGCCGGGTCCGTCAGCCGGATCAATCGATCCAGCAGGCGGCAACGATCGTATCCGCGCATCGACGATTCACGGTACCGATTGATAACGCAGACAAATCGATTTTCCCGGTCAATACACTGCCCCTCTGAGAACGCGCGAAGCAATATCCAACGCCGGGAGTCCCGAATGTCCGAATCACTGCAGCCCGACACGATCCACACACTGCCCGGCTGGAACGGCGGCCGCATGACGATGCAGTGTCTGCGGGTCGAAGCCGAGACGCACGATGTCGCCACCTTCGTGTTCCGGTCGGAGCAGCCGACGCTGTTCGATTTCCGGCCCGGTCAGTTCGTCACCCTCGAACCCGTGATCGATGGACGGACGGTGCCGCGCTGCTACTCGATATCGAGCACACCCTCGCGCCCGTGCACGTTCAGCATCACCGTCAAGCGCGTGCCCGGCGGTCTCGTGTCCAACTGGCTTCATGACCATCTGCGCGCTGGCGACAGACTGACCGTTTCGGCACCGCAGGGGGACTTCAACATCGTCGATCGCCCGGCCGAGCGGATCCTCATGCTGTCGGGCGGCAGCGGCATAACCCCCGTGATGTCGATGCTGCGCTGGTTGCACGACACGGCCGCGGATGTGGATATCCACTTCGTCCACGCGGCACGTTCCCCCGAGGACATCATTTTCCGCCGCGAACTCGAGGCAATGGACCGGGCCAACGATCGCCTGCGGCTGTCGGTGACCTGCGAATCGACCGGTAACGGCTCCTGGTCCGGTCACCGCGGGCGGCTGAGCGCATCGATGCTCCAGCAGATGGTCCCGGACCTGAGCGAGCGTACGGTGTTTACCTGCGGTCCGGAACCGTACATGGAGGCCGTGCGCGATATCCTTGGCGGGCTCGGCTTTCCCGCCAGCCAGTATCATGAAGAGAGCTTCGGCGGTGCGCCGCCGGCCGAACCCGACAGGGAAATGCCGGAGCCGGTGGTCGATGCGGACGACGACGATACCGGCGACGTCGTCGAAGCCACGGCAGTCGAAACCGGGTGCACGGTGCGGCTCGCCCGCACGGGCATCGAGTTCACCTGTGCACCCTCCGAGACACTGCTCGAAGCGGTCCAGAATAACGGCGCATGGATACCCTGTGCCTGTCAGATGGGCGTGTGCGGTTCGTGCAAGGTCCTCAAGACCGCAGGCGACACCCGCATGCAGCACATGGGTGGCATCTCCGACGACGAAGAAGCCGCGGGTTACGTTCTCGCCTGTTGCACGTACCCGGCGGGCGCGGTGGAACTCGACTGCTGACGCGGTTATGCGCGGGTCTGAGATGTTACGTACCCGCTTCCCGCTGACCCACCAGCCAGGTCCAGAAGATTTCCGCGTCCGGACGGGGCTGGCGGCCGGCGACCCGGGTCAGAAAGAACGACTCGTCGGTCTCCAGCCAGAGATCGAACGGTGCCACGAGCGTCCCCTCCGCGAGCGCGGTTTCGACGAATCCGCTCCGCGCGAGCGCGATCCCCGCATCGCGCATCGTCAGCGCCAGGACCACCGCCATCGTGTCGCCGATCAACGGTGTGGTCCGATCGAGCAGATGCCCGGCGCCGACCCAGGCCAGCCACTGCGGCCAGCCCGTGGCGAATCCCGCCGCGTGCAGCAGCTGGCGACCCGCGAGATCCTCCGGATCGCGCAGCTCACGCGCGGTCGCGGGCGTGCACACCGGCGCCAGCCGTTCATGCGTGAGTCGCTGACACTCGACACCGTCCCACTCGCCATGGCCGTACCGGACTTCCAGATCCGCCCCGTCGAGATCGAAATCGTTCGGCCAGACCGCGGTCGTGATTCGCAACGAAATCCCCGGGTGTGCGCGCTGAAAGTCGTGGAAACGGGGCGCCAGCCAATGAGCGGCGAATCCCGGGGTCGTACGGACCGTCAACGGCGCATCCCGAGGCGTACCAAAGGCCTCGGCGATCCCGGTCGACAAGCGCTCAAAGGCCTCGGTAACCGCCGGCATGAAGGCCTGCCCCGCCTCCGTCAGTTCCAGTCCGCGCGCATGGCGCAGAAACAGCGTCTGGCCCAATTGGTGTTCCAGCAGTCGGATCCGCTGGCTGACCGCCGCCTGGGTGACCCCGAGCTCGCGTGCGGCCTCGGTGAAACTCATGTGACGGGCGGCCGCGTCGAAGGCATGGAGGGTCTGCGCGGGCGGCAGGCGTCGAGACATCGGGCCTCCAATAAACAGGGTATAAAAAAATTATACCCGCTTCCCCGGGATTATTCGTTTGCCGCCTCCGTGGAGCACACCCCAGACTGCCCAGCGCATCAGCAGCCAACCAAAGGAGAGATCGCGCATGACCGCCGAAGCGCTCGCAGCCGAGTACACCACCACCGCGGATATGGGCGAACTTGCCCCGTACGCCGGGGGACCCGATCTCACGGACGCGGCGAGCCATAACGGTTCGGTACAGCTGACCTGGGAGGACGGTACACAGGCTGATTTCCCACTGATGTGGCTGCGCGACCACTGTGCCTGCACCCAGTGTCGGCATCCACAGACCCGCGAACGCCTCGTTCGGATCATCGATCTCCCCGAGACCCTGCCCGAACCGGCGGTAACGCTCACCGAATCCGGCGCCCTGCACCTCGAATGGCCGGCCATGGAGGGATTCGGTGTACACGAGAGCCTGTTCGATGCCGGCTGGCTCCATCAGCGCGCGGACGCGTCCCGGGCGGACCCGCTCGATGTCGACCGCAAGACGCCCTGGACGTCCGCGATCGCGGATGCCCTTCCGGTGGTCGACCATCACGCCTTCATGAACACGGAAGCGGGCCTCTCCGATTGGCTGCAGGCACTCGACCGCTACGGTTTCGCGGTGCTGCGCAACGGACCGACCGAGCCCGGCGAGGTCATTCGGGTAGCCGAACGTGTCGGCTGGCCGCGCGAGACCAACTTCGGCCGGCATTTCGATGTCGTCTCGATGCCCGACCCCAACAACGCCGCCTACACCGCCGTGGCGCTGGAACCGCACGTCGATCTGCCGAACTGGCAGCGCCCGCCCGATTTCCAGATGCTCTACTGCCTCGCGAATGAATCGGAAGGTGGCGAATCGACGTTGACCGACGGCATGGCCGTCGCCCGCGCGCTGCGCGACCGCGATCCCGAGGCCTACCGCGTCCTGACCGAGACGGAGATCGACTTCCGCTTCCAGGACGAAAGCTCGGACATCCATTATCGCGCCCCCGTGATCGGCTGTGACGACTACGGCAACCCGACCGTATTGCGTTTCAACAACTGGATCCGGGACACGCTGCGCCTCCCCGCAGCCGAGGTCGACGCCTTCTATCGCGCCTACCGGCGCTTCTGGCAGATGCTGCGCGACCCCGCCTGGACATTGCGCTTCATGCTGCGCCCGGGCGAGATGATCGCCTTCGACAATCTCCGTGTCCTGCACGGGCGCGACGCGTTCGACCCGAATACCGGACACCGCCACCTGCAGGGGACCTATCTCGACCGTGACCTCATTCGGTCACGCCAGCGGGTACTGGAGCGGTCCAGGGCCTGACCGTGGTGCCGACGTTCCACCGTGCCCGCACATCACGACGCAACCCATGGGGGATAACCATGAAACGACAACGAGTAATCCAGCGCGCCGCCACTGTAGGCGCAGCCGTAGTGATGACCGCCATGCTCCTGCTGCCGCTGCGCGCCGCCGCCGCCGAACCGGTGCGTTTCGCCATCCAGGCCTGGCCCGGCGTGACCGTGAAGACCGAGGTCGCCCGCCAGTTGCTTGAGACGATGGGTTATCCGACCGAGCTGCAGGAACTCGACCCACAGTTCGTCTACCAGGGCATTC